>JAFLUO010000099.1 GCA_022508705.1 Oscillospiraceae bacterium | reverse complement strand
TTAAAGATATTGACCGAAAGATTTTCGGCGAAATTCTTGACGCCTTCGGCGGAAGGCTACGGCTCCTCATAACGGGCGCTGCTGCTTTAGACCCAAGAGTTGCCGAGGAGTTTATCCGTATAGGCATTGACATTTACATCGGTTACGGTCTTACTGAGTGTTCACCCCTTGTTATCGGCAATCACGATAAACTGATGCTTCCCGATTCCGTTGGAACTCCGCTTCCTAACGTTGAAGCGAGAATTCACAATCCCGATGACTTAGGCGTAGGTGAGATTTGGGTTCGCGGACCGATGGTAATGAGCGGTTATTACAACAATCAAAAGGCTACCGATGAGGTTTTGACGGAGGACGGCTGGTTCAGAACGGGGGATTTGGGCACAGTTGACGAAAACAACTGTTATAAAATTACGGGAAGGTGTAAAAACGTTATCGTTACCAAAAACGGTAAAAACATTTTCCCTGAGGAAGTTGAATATTACCTTAACGGCTCGCCCGTAATTGAGGAAAGCCTTGTTTTCGGCGCTGAAACAAATGATGAAATGACGGTTTCCGCTAAAATTTATCCTAACTACGAGCAGATAAAGAAAAATCTTAAACGCAAGGAGTTAACGCAGGAGGAAATCCGTCAACAAATCGCAGATGCAATAAAAGATGTAAATAAAAAGCTTCCGAATTACAAGAAAATCAAAGATTTTGATATTCGTGAAAGTGCGTTTATCAAAACAACAACTCAAAAAATCAAGCGTTATGCAAATTTAAAGGAAAATGGGGAAGAGCAGTCGGAAGAGACTGCCGAAGCAACCCAAGTGACAGAGACAGAGGAACAATAAATGGAAATAAACTACGGAAATGAAGAATTTAGTAACGGAATAAAAGTGCTGGCGATTCTCGGCTCGCCGAAGAAATCGGGCTATACATCAAGGATGCTGGGCAGACTTTTAAGGGAATTTCCAAAGGGCACGGAGATTGAAACGGTAAATATATTTGAGCTCAATCCTATTCCCTGCAACGCCTGCGGTTACTGCAAAGCCTGCGACGGCTGTTCAAAAAAGGATTTGGACGAGTTTTTCAAAAAATTCGAGAGTGCAGACATAATAATCTTTGCAACTCCTGTGTATAATATGAGCGTGCCTGCTCCACTGAAAGCGCTTTTAGACCGTTTCCAGCGTTATTTTGAAGCACGCTATCGCAGAAATGTGAGCGCAATACCCAAAAAGCGAAAAGCCGCTGTTATAGTAACCAGCGGCGGTGACGGCGAAGTGGGTTATGAGGTTGTTAAGCATCAATTCCTGGCACTTTTCCCGTGCTTAAATATTGAGCTTAAAGGAACAGTGCTTGCAAGAAACACGGACAAGTGCGGAATTGACAATACAGATTTAGAAAGAGCGGCAATGCTTTACAGGAGTGTAAGATAATGGAAATAGTAAAAGTAAATTTAATGAATTACAGTGACGAAGTTTTAAAATCCGAAAAGCCCGTGCTTTTGGATTTTTATGCAGATTGGTGCGGCCCGTGCAATGTTCTTGCAGGGGAGATACACGATTTTGCAGAGGAAAATGATGATTATAAGGTTTGTAAACTTGATGTTGACGAGTCAGGAGAGCTTGCCCAGATTTACGGCGTTTTAAGTATTCCTACCGTTGTTCTCATTAAAAACGGCAAAGAGGTTGACCGATTTGTGGGCGGAAGAGAAAAGGCAGACATTGAAGATTTTGTCAACGCAAACAAGTAAGCTGTACTTCCGATAAAGGTAAAAAAATCAGACCCTGATTTAGTAATAAATCAGGGTCTTTATTTGTACTTGGTTTTATTCGGGCATTGCCATTCTTTCAGCGCTGTAATTTACATCTATATTCTTTTTGAAAAGCATATAGTCGTATTTCGGAAGCCATTGGCTGCCGATCGAGCCTGATTTAAATGTAGCTTCATCACAGGCAACGTTCATTTCTGAAATACCGTGAAGGTCACCGCCTTCTTTGTAAACAGCGTCCCAAAATGCGTGGTGGCCAATGTATGTAACGCTTGATGGGATATACATATAGGTAAGTCCTCTGTCTTTTGTAAAGCAGTCCGAACCGATTTTCTCAAGCCCTTCGGGGAGTGACGGATAAACTGTTTGGAACATACCTTCTGTATATTTCGTTTCCATATTTATTTCATCATTTTTATAAGAATAAATAGCGTTAATTTGACCTGCGTCAAAGAATCCCAATGTGCCGATTTCCTTTAAGCCTTCGGGTAAATAAACGTAACGAAGGTTTGCATAGTTAAAGCAAAGAGGACCGATTTTCTGAACGGTGGAGGGGATAACATATGTGCGAACCTTTAAGTTATACTCCTCAAAATAGGCTTCGTCATAGTTGGTGTCTTTAGTGTCCCAAAGCTCTTCAATAATATTGCCGTTGGCGTCAACTAAGTCGGAAACCTGAACGCCGTTTTCGTCAAGGTGGGCATAACCTTCTTTCAAACGCAAATAACGGTCATGGTCAATGGGGTAGCAAAGGATTTCGGTCATATCCTTGTTGTAAAGAACACCGTCAATATCACAGTAATTCGGATTGTTTTCATCAACGTAAATGCACTGAAGCGCCCAGCAGGAATAGAAGGCGTTTATGTCTATGTCGGTAACATCGGCACTGATATAGATTTTCTGAAGAGTGCCGTCACAGTTGAAGGCATATTCATGAATTTTAGTAACCGTCTTTGAGCGGTCATAAGCAACAACATCGTTTTGCCCCGCCTGTGCTTCGCCTAAAAGCATTCCCGCATCTTCCGTGTCGTAGTTAAGAGATGCAATACCGTCAACATAAAATTCAGTTATAGAGCCGTTGTTGCTGAACTGAATGAGTTCATATTCGCCGGATTTTCCTTCAATTTCCTTATATTCAAGAGTACCGGTGTTAAGCAATGCTCTAACTGAAAAATAGAGAGAAAATATAATGGCAAAAACAATAAAGAGAACAAACGCAATCTTTGCACCTTTCTTGTTTTTATAAGATGCGTTGATTTTGGGAGGAGCAAGACCTTCAATTTGGTAAGTCCATATTTCGTCTTCGGGAATATCAAGAATTTCATCCTGAACGACTTGAGATTTCTTAGTCTTAATTTTATTCTTTGACATTTTATTTCACCCCCATCAGTTCACAACGCTGCTTTGAGCAGTCGCTTCTTGCTCAGCTGCTAACTTTTCGGTTACTTCGGCTCTGCGTTTGAGCACCTGAATAACCTTATTTTGCTTAACGCTGTCATAATCCCAGAAAAGCAACGGGATATTCATAAGTATATAGCCTGCGATTTCAAAGAGCAGCGGAATAACGATGATCTTAACTCTTGACATATCCACAAACAGAACATCCCAGTTACTGTTAAATCCGAATTTTAAAAGCAATATAGGAATAATCATACCTATAAGCGTTGTAACGGGCCCTGTAAACCATCCGAAAATTCCTGCAAAGCTTTCAAGTCTTTCACCTGAAAGGTACATCTGGTAGTCGTTGATACGAATTTCCATATCGTGGTGAATTGCCATAGGTATAGTATGCGTAATCTCAAGCAGTATGAGTATAATTACGCAAAGAGTTCCGCAAAGTGTAACATTGTCGCCGCAAAGGATAATAGCCGCAACAACGGCTCCGTAGCCTATCGCACGGGTAATATAATAGAAAATCATAACCTGCTTGTATGAAAATCTCTTTATAAAGAACGGAGTAAAGAAATCGGGCGGAGTTCCCGCAAAGGATACAAGCGAAACCAAAAGACCGTATGTAAGACCGCTTAAACGGAAGGTGTAAAGATATACAACCGTTGTAAACACAAGCATACCGCTTCCGAGAGAGTCGATAAGTCCCACTAAAGCAAGAACCCATCTGTATTTATTCCGCATAACACCGAAGATGCCATCCCAGAAATTGATCTGCACCTTCTTTTCAAGCGGCGGCTGAGGGATTCTCTCTTTTATTCTTGTCGAGAAAACCATTGTCAGCATTGCAAAGGAAATGAAAATTATCGGGATAACGTATTTATATACGTTGATGTCTGCCCACTCATCTTTAAGGAAGCCGATAGCCATGGGGATAACGAGAACCATTAAAGAGTTAAGTATATGGGAGAGCTTAAGAGGATAAGTTCTGATAAGGATTCTTTCCTGCATATTGGGACTGATGTTCTGTGTGCAGGTTTCCATGCAGTTGTTGAAACCGAACAGACCGTAAAGAGCAAACAGTGCGTTTCCGACCCAAACTCTTGTAACAACGTCCGGAATGTTATAAACGGGAAGCCATCCTATCAGTATAACCACAATGCACTTAGGCACAATGTCACAGTAAAGGAAGTATTTATATCTGCCGAACTTGGGAACAAGCTTTTTGCGCCAGAAAATGTTACGGGAGCCTGCCCAGCCATTCCAAAGGATGTGCGTGCCGAGCATTTTAATCGCCGATGCCGCCGATACGCCTCGTATGGAGTTAATAGCCGCAACTACCGCATTTTGCGGATTTAAGTACGGCGTAAAGTTAAACACCATAAGGAATATACCTAGAATAATTGAGAAAAAGTAAACAGAATAAAGCGTTCTTTCCTTTTTCTTCGGCAAAAATCCCAAGTTATCGTTTATCATCATACCGAGAATGTCCCAAAACTTCTGCAAAGGCATATTGATAAGTGCTATTGCAGAGAAAACAACATAGGGCAGCTGGTAATGATACATTATCAAATAACAGCCCGCCGCAAAGCTTATGTATTCAAGGACTTTTGTTCCCGAATAGTTACTGCCGACTGCAAGCCAAATGTCCAAATACTCTTTGTACGGAACATATTTGCCTTCAGCGGGAGTACTCCAATGATCCTTAATTTCGGTAAAAAGACCTTTTGCCTTACCGACAATTCCATTAGCCATAAAAAAACTCCTTTGCAATAATATATTATATTATCTTAATAATTTTATATTTTTTTGTGTAATTTTAACAGGTTTTAAAGCGACATTATTTAATTTTTTTTGTCGTTTTGGGTAGAACGCAAAAATTAATTGATAAAACGGCTCTGTGCGGCGGGTTACGGGACGGTTATTTTCAGTATAGTAACGCTGTAAAATATTGGTTTTACTCCCTCAAAAAGGGAGCAAAAAAGTCCTCCCTATGATGAGGGAGGAAAAACAGTTAAGTATTTATTTCTGTTATTCAAGCTCTTTTGCCGCTTGCTCTAAAAGACTGCGTATCTCAAGATGCTGTGGGCAAGCGGTTTCGCACTTGCCGCATTTTATGCAGTCGGACGCTTTACCGCCGCCGTATGTACTTGCCGCGCCATCTGATTCCTTGTTCTGCTTTTTGGCGTTTAAATCGGAAAAGATTTCGGGAATCGGTATCTGTTTGGGACAGCCGTCGGTGCAGTAACGGCAGGCAGTACACGGAATAATATCCTGCTTTTTAAAGATAGCGCACACCTTGTCAACTGCCTCGAGCTCTTTTTCGTTAAGCGGCTTGAAATCTGTCATAAAAGAAAGGTTATCGCGCATCTGCTCCATATTGCTCATACCCGAAAGCACCATCATTATGCCGTCAAATCCTGCGGCAAATCTGATAGCATAGCTGGCGTTGCTGCCGCCGCCCAGTGTGTCAAATATCGCCTGCGCTTTTTCGGGGAGTTTTATTAGACTGCCGCCCTTGACAGGCTCCATAACAATTATCGGCTTGTTATGCTTGCGGCACACCTCGTAGCACTTTCTGCTCTCAACGCTGTCGTCCTCATAATCAACATAGTTAAACTGTATCTGCACGACCTCGATTTGAGGATATTCGGTGAGTATCTCGTCAAGCACGCTCGCTTTGTCGTGGAAAGAGAGACCCACATGCTTTATTTTACCCTCCGCCTTCAATTCAAAAGCGATCTCGTATGCGCGGCACTTTTTGT
>JAFLUO010000098.1 GCA_022508705.1 Oscillospiraceae bacterium | reverse complement strand
CATACTCTTTCATTATGGCCTGCTTTTCTTCTTTTGTCATTGTTTTCACCTCATTAAAAATAGTCTTCAAATGCCCCAGAGCAAAGCAGGTGAACACCCGTTTTAGGTTCAGTCAATGCCCCGAGTACACAGAAGCAAATGATATTTTAACACAGGCAAATAAATTTTGCAAGTGTTTTTTATATATTTATATTAAGTCAAAAACGGTCTGTTATTCTAATTTAATATTGTATTTGTTTTTTGAGATGCGTTTACGCCTGTGTCTTTCTCAAAATATGCGTTGCAAATTTGAGCAACGTAATCGGGTATTCCTGCGGATTTAGCGTTTTCAATGGAAACCGCTATTGCTATCTGCGGATTGTCGGCAGGGGCGTATGCTATCATAAAACCGTTTGTATATTCAACTGTTACTCCGTCTATTTTCTTTTTTATCTGGGCAGTACCCGTTTTACACGCTACTTCGTACGGAAGAGCGTTAAACGCAGCATAGCTGTTGCCTAAAGACACCATTCCCTTTTTAACTGCTGCCTTTGATGAATCCGAAATGTTAACCTTACTAATAATTTCGGGCTTTGCTTCATAAAGCGTTTGCGAATAATCCGCTGATTTTATAGCTTTAACAAAGTGAGCTTTATATTTTGTACCGCCGTTGGCAAGTGTTGCAACGTAAGCGGCGAGCTGTATGGGAGTAAAAAGGTTGTCTGACTGACCGATTGCCGCCTGAACCACGTCGCCGGGGTACCAAACGCCACCTGCGGCTTTTCGCTCTTCGGGCCCTGCAATAACGCCCGTAGCTTCTGTTAACTCAACGCCCGTTTTCTGACCGAGACCGAAGGAAGAAAAGTAATCCCCCATCTTGCTGATTCCAAGAAGCCTGCCTACCTCATAAAAATAGTTATTACAGGAATTTTTAATAGCTGTATCAACTGTCTGCGGAGTGCTTGCGTGATAATTATTATTAAAGCATTGGAAAACCTGATCTTTAAAATAAGTGTAATATTTGTTGCACGGAAGTGCAGTTTCCGGCTCGACTATGCCCTCTTCAAGTCCTGCAACTGCAACGGCAGGCTTTACCGTTGAACCCGGGGCATAAGTACTCCTCAAGGCTCTGTTCCAAAGAGGAGCCGTTTCGTCCGTATTAAGATCTACAACATTTTGCTTATATGTGGAAAGGTCGTAAGACGGGTATGTTGCGCACGCAAGAACCGAAAAATCATTAACATCTAATACAACAATACTCCCTGCGGTTGCCGCTCTCGCTTCATCTTTAAGGCTTTCAATTCTTGAAGACAGAATATTCTGCACATCTTTTTGAAATTTTGAGTCAAAGGTAAGAATTACATTGTTCCCGTTTTCGGGCTCTGTTGTCACGGAGCGGGTTTTCGTGCCGTCGGCATTTGTAACCGTTGTCATGACGCCGTTTTTGCCTCGAAGTTCCGCCTCCATTGCATTTTCAATGCCGAATTTGCCGATTTTGTCGGTAATTGCATAAGAACGCAATTTTAAATCTGTTTTTTCCTCTTCGCTCAAAGTTTCATCTTTTATTTTTTCGTTATATTGCGATGTCACCGTCTTATATTCATTGGCATCAAGGAAATCATAGTAGCCGACAATGTGCGGAGCTATCGTTCCGTCGTAATATTCCCGTGACGTGTCAACCTTAACCTCAACGCCCAGGTAAAATCTGCTTTGCTCTTTTAAAATAAGAACTATTTCCTCAGGCACATTTTCAGCAAATGTAAACGGATTAGCCTTTGAAAAATCCGCCTTTCTCATTGAAAAATAAACGGATGCTATTTTAACAGCATCTTCTTTTGAGAAATTTTCAAGGGAATAATACTCCGCCAACGCATCAAAGCAGTTTTGCGCCGTTGCATAAACGTTAAGATTTAAGTAATCCTTTGAAATTAAATATGCTTTATCGGAAGACGAGTCCTCTTTAAAAATAAATTCGCCGCCGACAAGCTCTATAGGTAAGCTCCCCGTGAATTCTGTTCCATAACCTTCAAAAAGCCTTATGAGCGATGAAATAATTTCATTTCTTTCATCTTTCAATGACTCTTTCGGAAAATAAGATGCATCAAAATAAACAGTATTTGACGAAGAATTATAAACTAACGGTATTCCGTTAATATCAAGAATGTCGCCCCTTACGGCGGCAATTTTGGAGGTGGTTGATGAAAGCTTAAACTTTTTTGAGGCATACTTTTCTTTTTCGACAATCTGAACCTTAAACAAATCAATACAAAAAATTGAAACAAACAATACTACTGCCAAAATAACAGACAACGATCTTATTTTAAGATTGTATTTCATCTGCCCGCCTCCTTTCTAAAAAACAGTATATCAAAAATCAGTACTCTATATACGCTATCGGGAATTTACGGTTTACTCTCCTGATGATCAGATACCAAAACGGCGTAAAAATTAACGAATACACCGCCATGGGCATGTAATATCTAAAGAAAATTAAAACGCTCCCGTCAATACCTCTTGACATAATAAAGAAAATAACGTATGTTGCAAAATACAAACAGGTTACAAGCGTGTTTATCCATAAATAAGTTAAAACGTTATTTCTCAAAAATACACGAAGAAAAACACCGCAAAAAGCGCACGCCGCCATTAAAAACAATGCATTGTAGCCGTCTGCCGAAACTGTTACGGTATCCCAAAGCGCCCCTGCAAACAGCCCTAACGCCGCACCTACAATTTCGCCCTCATACATAGCAATGCAAACCGCCGCGGAGATAAGCAAGGCAGGTTTCACTCCGAAAACGGCAGGAAAAATCCGCAATGAGTTTTGAAACAGATGCGCCGCCAAAAGTATCAGAACATAGACCGCATATTTTTTTATTCTTGTTCTATTCACTGAGGTCATTATTTTACTCCAAATGAAGTTATTACAAAACAGTTACTTATATCCTTTGAATCAACGGCAGGCTCCAACACCGCATTAGCTGAAATGTCGGTTTTGCTTTGCTCAACCGTTTCAACCGTGCCGATTATGAGGTCCTTCGGGAAAATTCCGCCCGTGCCAGACGTGCAAACAATTCCGCCCTTTGAAACAGACGTGTTTTTATCAAGCCCTGAAAGAGAACAAATTCCTTTAAGCGACTGGTCAGAGGTTGAGGAAACATAACCCATCTCACCTGTGCGGATTTCGTATGCCGCAATACTGACACTGGGGTCTGTCACCGTTCTGACAACGCAGGACGTGGGATTTACTTCTGTTACAACGCCGATAAGATATGTACTGTAAATTACGGCATCGTTAACCTTTATTCCGTCAGACGAGCCTTTGTTTAAAGTAAATGAACTGAAAACATCTGCTGAATCTCTGCCTATAACCGAGCAGTAAACCCATTCGTAATCGGGATTTTGCTCACGCACGTCTAAAAATTGTTCATAAGATTCAAGCTGTTTTTTTATTTTTTCGTAATCTACTAAATCTGCTCTATACCCAGCAATCTCCGCTTCAAGCTCCTCAACTCTTTTGCGGTATGACTCGGAAGAAACAAACCCTCCCGTAAGGTCACCCGCCTTTTCCGAAAGGTAAGAGGCGGCTCTTTGAAGGGGTGAAGTAATAACGCTGACCGCTTTTGTAACGGGGGAAGAGGCAGAACCCGAAACTGCGGCAAAAACCGTTGCCGCAACAAGAATAATTACAACAGCTAATAAAACTTTAAAAGTTGTTCCTTTAAAAAAGTTACTCAATGTTCTTCCTCCGTTGTTTTAATGAGAATCTTTATCTCCAAAAGTTATATAGTACCTTTTTCAAGGCACATACCCGTACCCAACGCAACGCAGTCAAGGGGATCGATTGCAACATGTACGGGGATTTTGATTTCTTCCGAAATAAATCTGTCAATGCCGCGAAGAAGGGCAACTCCGCCCGTAAGCATTATTCCGTTATCAACAATATCCGCCAAAAGCTCGGGCGGTGTAATTTCAAGTGTGGAACGAATCGTTTCAAGAATTTGCGAAAGGCTGTCATAAAGCGCCTCACGAACATCCTCAGATGTAATTTCAACATTCTTCGGCAGTCCGTCAATAAGGTTTCTGCCCCGAACATCCATTGCACCCTCTCCGTCATAAGGACAAGCCGAGCCTATTTTGATTTTTATTTCCTCTGCGGTGCGTTCACCGATAAGTACGTTATGTTTTTTGCTGATGTATTCAACAATTGCTTCGTCAAGCTTGTCCCCTGCCGTGCGGATAGATTTTGATGTCACAATATCACGGTATGAAATTACGGCTATCTCTGTAGTACCTGCGCCGATATTTACAACCATATTGCCTACGGCATCCGAAATATCAAGCCCTGCGCCCATAGCGGCGGCAAGCGGTTCGCTTATGAGTGCGGCATATTTTGCTCCTGCACTTCTTGCGGCGTCGTAAACCGCTTTTCGCTCAACCTCCGTAATGCCTGACGGAATGGATATAAGCACCCTCGCCCTTGAGAACGGAGAATGTTTAACTGCCATTTTAATAAACTCTTTGATCATATCCGACGTTATTTCAATATCGGCAATAACACCGTCTTTCAGCGGCTTTACCGCAGTAACAGAACCAGGTGTTCTGCCTATCATTTCCTTGGCTTCATTTCCTATGGCGACAACCGTGGGCGGATTATCCTTAGTTGTTACGGCAACAACCGATGGCTCACGGATAACAATTCCCTTACCTTTAAGGTAAACTACCGTGTTCGCTGTGCCGAGATCTATTCCGATATCCTGTGCAAAAAGCATTTTCTTACTCCTGTCTTTATGTACTTCTGCTGTGCAGATAACTTTTTTATTTATAGATAGTTTATTATATCAAAAAAGCAGGTATTATACAATACCTGCAAAAATTAAATTTTATTAACAAATTAAATAGTTATTGATTTATTTTTTCAAATATTTTACCGCTGATGTTCCTGCTATTGCCCCGTCATAAACCGACTTTGAGATTTGCAACAGTCCCCCACGGCAATCTCCTGCCGCAAACAAGCCTTTGACATTAGTTTTCATTTCATCATCGGTCAAAATAAATTTTCCGTCTGTTTTTGCGCCCAGTTTTTTAGCTATTGCTGTGCTACCTGCCGTTTTATAGGCTATAAAAAGTCCGTCAATAGAAAGCCTTTGCCCCGTTTTAAAGGAAACCTCGGAAATTTTGCCGTCACCGTCTAAACATTCTATTTCATCGGAGATTATACTTATATCTTTGGGAAAATCTGCGGTTAATTCGTCACCGTTTGTGAGGAGAGTAATGTCTGACGTTATATTTTTAAGCTCATTTATTTCGTTAAGGGCATTTTCGCCCGTTCCCAAAACGGCTACCTTTTTGTTTCGGAAGAAAAAGCCGTCGCAAATTGCACAATAGCTTACGCCTTTTCCCTCAAACTTTTCGAGCCCCTCTATTTCGGGAGCAAGCTTTGAAACGCCCGTCGCTATAATTACAGCATCAGCTTCAAGGATTTGGTTGGGAGTTTTAACGCGGAAAACGTCGGATTTTTCAACAGAAACCACCTCGTCTGTCAAAAACTCAACGCCCAATCGTTTTGCCCCTGCAATTCCCCGTTCATAAAGCTCTTTTCCGCTGATTTTTTCGGGAAAACCGTAATAGTTTTCTATTTTATCCGTCTTTTCAAGAGCGCCTGCCCCTGTTGACACAACTGTTGTTTTAATTCCTGCACGGACAGCGTAAAGAGAAGCCGAAACTCCTGCCGGTCCTGAGCCAATTATTATCAGTCTTTCCATATATATCACCCTTAATTCACTTTTAATATTCACAATATAATACTATTCTGTCTTAAATTCAATGAATTATGAATTAAAAACACAAATAAAAAAACGCCCACCCTATTGGACGGACGCCTCAATTTATGTCGGCATTACCTATTTTCCCGGGCCGCTTCCAGCCAAGTATCTTCGGCACAAA
>JAFLUO010000097.1 GCA_022508705.1 Oscillospiraceae bacterium | reverse complement strand
GGACCGTCAAGAATCATCTGGTCGCCTGTGTAAGCGTGGATTGTTGACATGATACCTGACTGAATAGCAGCATAATCGTTAAGAGCCTTAGCCATAGGAGCTAAGCAGTTTGTTGTGCAAGATGCAGCAGAGATGATCTGGTCATCGCTGTCAAGAGTTTTCTCGTTAACTGAGTAAACGATTGTTTTAAGGTCATTACCTGCGGGAGCAGAAATAACAACTTTCTTAGCACCAGCATTAACGTGAGCCATTGCCTTATCCTTTGAGCAATAGAAGCCTGTGCACTCAAGAACTACGTCAACACCGATTTCGCCCCAAGGAAGCTCAGCAGCGTTTGCCATAGCGTAGATTTTAAGAGTTTTGCCGTCAACTGTGATTGTGCCTGCTTCATCATCAGCAGAAACTGTGTGAAGATTTTCACCGATCTTGCCGCAGTAGCCGCCCTGTGCGGTATCATACTTAAGAAGATCTGCGAGCATTGAGGGCTTTGTAAGGTCGTTGATAGCAACTACATCGTAACCTTCTGCGCCGAACATCTGTCTGAATGCAAGACGTCCGATACGGCCAAAGCCGTTAATTGCAACTTTAACTGACATTTTAATTTCCTCCAAATAATTTATTTTTATTTAGTATTCGCATTATTGCGATTTATATTTTATTACAACTTTATAAGATTTGCAAGAGAAAAAAGTGAAAAATTGCCAAATCGTTAAGGTTTTGTCATACTGCTGAAAAATCGGCGAATAAAAATGCAAAAAGAGTGTAATATTTATAGTATAGTGCTCAATTCAAGGTGAAAAAAATGAAAAAGCAAGAAAAAATCCGTGAAGAGCTACAGGAAAATTTCTCTTCCGCATTGCTGGAAGATGACGTTTTATTTCTTCACACCCTTTATTCAAAACTGCGAAAACTTAACAGAAATACGCTTAATACAGAAACGGAATGTGTTGATTTGTCCGATTTGTCAGAAAATATTTGCATAGCGTCGGACATACTTTTAAGAGAGTCGGGCAAAACGGTAGTGTACTGCGGAAACGAAACGTCACCCGTTTTCAGTAATAGACAAGTTTTAACTAAGGCGATTTTAGAGGCAATCGGCAACGCCTGCATTTTCGGAAAAGGCTCCCTTGTAACTCTTAAAACATGTGAGCATAAAAATTTTGTATCTGCGGAAATTCAAAGCATGGGCGAATTTTTAAATAACCACGGCGAGGGACTTAATTTCATCAGAAATGCCGTGAAAACATTTGACGGAGAAATGTTTACAGTTTCTTCCCGCGGCTATTCTTCCCTTGTGCTTACCTTAAAAAAGTCAAATAATATAAAGCCCCTTGAAAACAGAAGTTTTATCGACTTGGTTTCCGATAGACTGTCACCTGTTTTTATTGAGCTGTATGGGATATGATAAAATTACCGCATATAAAAAACAGATATTGCATTGTGTTTTGCAATATCTGTTTCTGTTTTTTGTTATCTGTCTTTGTAAATAGGGCAGCTTTTATACTCCTCGCCGTAATCAGGCTTGCAGGTATATTTCACTCTCGAATCATCAACGTCCATTTGCTTTCCGCATAATTTACAGATGTATTTATCACTGCTATTGCCAAAATATGAATTACTTTCATAATCGAGATACGGACATCTTGCCATAATTTCACCCCCTTTGTCAATTTTATTGTATATTTAATTTGTTTTATTTCAAATCTTGATATGGTGTATTATCTATACCTTTCCTTTGCAAGCTATTTACAAATTTATCTAGAGGTGTTTTAAACAGCTTGTGAAACCAAGCAAAATTTCCAAATATTCTGACAATAGAAGGACTAACTGTATAATATAATTTAATAAACATCTTTCCAAAAATATTATTTGATAATACATTATCGCGAAAACGTCTTAATGTCCAAACCTGCGGACAATCATATGAGCCGTAAACGCAGGTTGCCACATAGCATCCTCCATTTTTTTTCGAAATCTCGTTTTCTATGTTTTCAGTAAGACTGTTTATCTGCACGTCAGTTATGTCATAGCCAAGCTCTTTGGCCTTGTTAAGCATTTCAATAGCTTTTTCCTTGTTCTTATATCCTTGCTCAGTTGCATAAATCAATCCAAGATAATAATTTGAATCAATTATCATTTTTACTTGTTCATCTACATAATTGTCATCGTTTACATCCAATTCACTTATACCAGTAAAGCAGGTAATTGCTAAAGATACTTGTTTGAATCTTTCATCTTTATCACCTTTTGAAATAATACCCATGTAGTAATATGCTTCAATGTTTTTATAATCCTCAAAAAATGGATCTAAAAGATAATCTTGTGCAGTCGAAATATCTCCCTCAAGAATGGCTATTTGTACAAACTTAGTCATAACACGAGCATACCAATATTTACACTCTGATGTAAGTCCATCATCCTGATGCATTCTTAACATTGCGGTTCTGTTCATTTTTAACGCATCTAAGAAACCCTTAGCCATATGATAGTCTTTAAGAGCAATACACGCATCAATCACATAAAACATATAAAACGGAAGCAAAGATGCTATAAACATCCACCACGAATCTTCATCCTTGAAATGTGTTTTGAATTCAACAGTGATAAAATCGATTACATCGCGATACCTCCCTGCTTTTAGATATAACTCTGCCAAATCTCCTGCGAAATCAATTCTTTCACTATGTTTTACATAATCACAATAAGCAAATTCTTCACAAAGTCGTATTTTTTCCTCAATTGGAATTGATTTATTCTCATAAACTCTTTCAAACGCCTTAACCTTTTCATTATATTTAGCTTCATCAATAATTTTTTCCATAAATTTGCTCCTTATATGTCCACTTATACAACTATTAGATGTATATCGACATAATTATACAACTCTTAGACGTATCTGTCAATACATATTTTAGATGTATCTATCAATACACATTTTAGATGTATTATAAAATTGTATCGGTGATAAAAATGTATTACAAAAGAATTCGTGAATTGCGTGAGGACAACGATAAGTTGCAAAAAGACATTGCAAAGCTCTTGAATACTACTCAACAGCATTACAGTAAAATTGAAAACGGTGCAACGGAAATTACCGCTGACAGAGTTGTTATTTTGGCAAAATACTACGGAGTGAGTGCAGATTATATTTTAGAATTATCCGACGAAAAAAATTAAGCGAACAATATAAAAATCTTGCATAACAATACAAATTATTATTGTTATGCTTATTTTTTTGTGCTATACTTTTATGAAAATAAGAAACTTTCAGAGGTATTACTATGCTATCTTTTTATCCTGAAAATTACGGGGCTGTGGCTGACGGGAAAACCAACGATGTTGCCGCAATTCAGACTGCTATTGACAAAGCGCATGAAAACGGCGGCGGAAAGGTTGTTTTAACCTCGGGCAAAACCTACTATTCCGACTCAATAATAATGAAAGAAAACGTTGAGCTTCATTTGCAAATCGGCTCACAACTTCGCGCCACAAGCGATATTAACGGTTATTTCAGACCGTGCAATTTTATAAACGACAAAACCAATACTTTAATCGGAAATCCCGTAACGGGTAAGCCGTCATTTTGCTTTATTTACGGATATGAAGCACACGGCTGCAAAATTACGGGGTTCGGCACTATTGACGCTAACGGTCATGCATTTGTTGAGCGTAAAGATAAATATTATGTAACGGGAAATTTCTATCCTCGCCCCACGGTAATTTACATAGAAAAAAGTAACCATATTACTGTTGAAGATGTTACGATTGTTGACGCTCCTTTTTGGACTATTCACCCGGCAGGCTGTGACGATGTTCTTATTTCAAAAATCCGCATTCTTAACGATTTAGACGTTGCAAACTCTGACGGAATTGACCCCGACCACAGCTCTAATGTGCGGATTTTAGGCTGTCATGTTGAATGTGCCGACGACTGCATTTGCCTGAAAGCGTCAAAGGGCAATTCGGAATACGGGCCTTGTGAAAACATTATTATTTCAGACTGCACGCTGATTTCCACATCTGCCGCAATTAAAATCGGCACAGAGGGTGTTGGTGATTTCCGCAACGTGCTTGTTCAAAACTGCATAATTTCAAGGAGTAACCGCGGTCTTTCAATTCAGATTCGTGACGGCGGAAACGTTGAAAACGTAAAATACAACAATATTATAATTGAAACACGCCGTTTCTGCCCTGATTGGTGGGGAACTGCCGAGCCTATCGTTATAACCGCCTTTGACCGTGACGAAAACACAAAAGCAGGTCATATTAAAAATGTCAGCTTCCGAAATATTACGGCAAACGGTGAAAACGGCGTACTTATTCACGGAACAGCGGAAAATGTTATTGAAAACGTCACTTTCCAAAATGTTGACATTACACTTTCAAAGTCAACAAAATGGGAATCTGGGCTTTACGATATGCGCCCGGGGCTTAACAAAGACATTGAAAAGCACAAAAATGCGGGCTTCTTCATCCGCAATGCGAGAAATGTTAAGATTTACGATTCTTCCATTTCAATTGAACGCAATTGTGAGTCCTTCGGCAACGCTCTTGATTTTGATGAAGAAAGCGCACCCGAAACTTACAGATTCAGCGCAAATGTATGATTCTTGACTTGAAGATATATTAGTGTTAAAATATTTTTTAGTTTTTATTGATTGGAAAGGCTATGTGAACTATATGGATTTAAGAGAACTTTACCAAAGAAAATCTGAGTTTATCGGCAAAGATGTTTCACTTCACGGCTGGGTAAGAAATCACCGTAAGCAGAAAAGCATCGGCTTTATCGACTTTTTTGACGGAACTTGCTTTAATTCTATACAGCTCGTTTATGATGACACAAATCCCGAATTCTCAAAAATCAGCACCACGCACATCGGTGCCGCTATTGAAATTGAAGGAACGGTTGTTGAAAACGGCAATAAAATTGAAATAAATACATCATCTATAAAGGTTGTGGGCGACTGTCCTGAGGATTACCCCTTGCAGCCAAAGCGCCATTCACTTGAATTTTTGCGTGAAATTGCATATCTTCGCCCGAGAACCCGTCTTTTTCAGGCAGTTTTCAGAGTAAGAAGTGTTGCCGCAATGGCAATTCACGAGTATTTTCAGGATAACGGCTATGTTTACGTTCACACGCCACTCCTCACGGCAAATGATGCAGAGGGCGCAGGCAACACCTTTACGGTAACAAGCCTTGACCCTAAGGATGAAAAATTTGACTTTGCAAACGACTTTTTCGGCAAACCCACATCTTTGGCGGTTACAGGTCAGCTTGAGGGTGAAACCTTTGCCCTTGCATTCAGCAAAATTTATACCTTCGGCCCCACATTCCGTGCAGAGCATTCCGTTACTCCCACCCACGCCGCAGAGTTTTGGATGATTGAGCCTGAAATAGCATTCTGCAACTTAAGCGGTCTTATGGATATTGAGGAAGATTTCCTTAAAAGTGTACTTAAAAAAATCCTTGCAAAATGTGATGATGAGCTTACATTCCTTGAAACATTTACAAAGCTCCCGCTTCGTGAGCGTATGCAAAAGGTAATTGATTCAAATATTCCTCGCATTACTCACAAAGAGGCTATTACTCTTCTTAAAAATTCGGGTAAAGATTTCAAATTTAAGCCCGAATACGGTGAGGACCTTGCAAAAGAGCATGAGAAATATCTTACGGAAGAATATTTCGATGCGCCCGTGTTTATTTACGACTGGCCGAAAGATATTAAAGCGTTTTATATGTATCAGAATGACGACGGTGAAACAGTAGGAGCAGTTGACCTGCTCGTTCCCGAGGCAGGCGAGCTTATGGGTGGCAGCGAAAGAGAAACAGATTTCGACAAGCTAACAGCCCGTATGGACGAACTGGGAATTTCAAAAGACGCTATGTATTGGTATGTAAACCTTCGCCGTTTCGGCGGTTGCACACACTCAGGCTTCGGTATGGGATTTGAAAGACTCCTTATTTACGCTACGGGCGTTCAGAATATCCGTGACG
>JAFLUO010000096.1 GCA_022508705.1 Oscillospiraceae bacterium | reverse complement strand
TAATATATTCAGCAAAAAATTGACTTAAATTTCAACAGTCAAATTGTTGAAAACTTTGTTGAAAGTGTCTAAAAGTCCGCAAAATAAGCGTTTTTAGTTTCAAAAACCGTTAAATTTTGTAAAGAAAATTACTTTACAAAGAAAATTTCTTTTTGAATATACATTTGTATATTCATTATTTTTTCAGTAAATTTCTAAAACGGGCGCAAAAAAACTCCCCTGAAAAATCAGAGGAGTTACATAAACAATTTATTTATTTTTTGCTCAGTCTCTGCGAAGAGCTTCAATCGGCGGCATTTTGGCGGCTCTTCTTGCGGGATATACGCCGAATACTATGCCTATTGCAGAAGAGAACCCGATAGCTATTGCCACCGTTGAGAATTTAACGGCAAGCGGAACTGCCATGATGTACGACACCAAAGCCGCTGAAGCAACGCCTATCAGCAAGCCTATGGAGCCGCCTATAAGGCAAAGGATTACCGATTCGGTAAGGAATTGGAAAAGAATTGTGCCTGTTTTAGCTCCCAGAGATTTTCTGATACCGATTTCCCTTGTTCGCTCTGTTATTGATACGAGCATTATGTTCATAACGCCAATTCCGCCTACAACAAGAGAAATTGCGCTGACTGCCGCAATAAAAATTGTGAATACGTTAATAACCGTATCAAGCAAATCAATATAAGTTGCGTAGTTTGTAACCGAGTAACACTCTTTATCATAGTTACCGTGAAGAGAGCGGACGTAATTTAACGCCGATGCTCCGATGCCGTCAAGCTGACTTTCATCATAACATGTAATATTCACGGTATCGTAACGGTTTGAACTGCCGCCTAAGTTACTGACAATGGTTGCAGGCATAAGCGCCATACAGCTCATAACCTGCATTCCGCCCGACATTGACGACATACTGTTCATCATATCTTCGGTATTCATGCCGTAGCTTGCCATAATGTCAACTACGCCGATTATTTTTAAGGGCACGGTAACATCATTAACTTTGCAATGAAGATATTCACCTACAACATTTTTTTGACCGAAAAGCTGAACTGCACTTCCCACGTCAATAACGCAAACGTTTTTACCCTGCTCATATTCTTCCTCAGTAAAATACCTGCCATACAGGCACGCAGTGCGCATTAACATCTGCATATCTGTATTACCGCCTATACCCATTAAAAAGCCGGTTTGTTCATTAACGGTTATCTGGCACATTGCCATTGTCTGCATTGAAGCGTACTGCACACCGTCAAGCTTTTTTATCGCTTCAATATCTCTGTCCGTAAAATAATCGTCATCAGATGCAACTCTGCTGTTAACTGTTAAAGCTATGGCACTGCTTCCCATATTGCGAATCATGCCTACAATGTAATCCCTGCCGCCGTCACCCACGGTAATAACGGCAATAACAGAAGCTACACCGATAATGATTCCGAGCATAGTAAGCAGTGAGCGCATCATATTGATCTTGATACTGAAAACGGCAATACGAATGTTTTCTTTAATACTCAAGCTTTAACACCTCTTATGCTTTTTTCTGCTCAACCTTTGCTCCGTCTTCCAGCGACGGGTCAGGACTCTTAATTACCATGTCGCCCTCATCGACACCTGAGATTATCTGATAATGGGTGTCGTCAAGAATGCCGTGGGTGATGTTTTGCTTTTTAACAACACCGTTTTTGCTGTCATAAATATAAACGTAATATGAGCCGCTGTCGTAAAGTACCGCTTCAACGGGAACCTTCAAAACGTCATCTACTGAATTAAGAGCTATTTTTACATCTGCGTCAAAGCCTATTACGACGTTCCTATCGGGTTTTTTGATTTTAACCTCTACAAGCGCGCCGCCCGAAGAACCTGAGCCGCCCAATAGATTACCTGCTATTGAGCCTAAGTCAAGCCCGTTTTGCTCAGAAGCGGATGCCGCAACATATATAATTTCAGCGTCATACTCCGTATCAAGGCTTGTTACGGTAGCTTTCATTCCCGTGCTTATTTTAATAAGGTCACTCTTTCCTACTGCAACGGAAACTATAAGGTCTTCATAGCTGTCTAAGGTTACGCCTGTGCCAAGATAAGAATCATCAGACGAGCCGATAATAGATGATAAAATTCCGCTGTATTGAGTGCTTCCGAAAAGGGACCCCAAGCCGTAAGCATCAGAGCTTTCCGCAACGGGTACAAAGGTTTCACCCGGTTTTATATTTACCTTTGTAATAATACCGTCTTTGTCCGCATACCAGCCGTTTTTAAGCTCATTGTAAACAGATTGAATGCTTTCATAAGCCTGCTTCTTGCTGTCTGCAATATTTTTGAGTGTGTCAATAAAGCTGTCGTTATCAATATTTATATTCAAAGCGCTTTCTGCCTGCAAGGACGTGAGTTCTGCATTAAGCTGAGAAAGCTCTAAATTCTTTTGAATAAGTGACTGATAAAGCGCATTATTATTTGCCACCGTCGGAATTGTTACTGAAGATGAAGCCTCGATAAATGCACTTATTTCTTCCTCAGTAGCGCCGTTCTCACGCATGGAATTTGCAATAGCGTCTATTTGCTCTTGCGGTATGGAAGACTCTGTAACTGTTAACTCTGATGACTCAAGCTGACTTTCCAAAGCCGCAATTTCCTTTTCCTTGGCGGCTATTTCAGCTTTTTTATCTTTTATTGCCTTTTCATTTTTGGCTTTATTGGAAGATGCACTGTTTGAGGAGGCTACTGCATCGTTATAATCCTTAAGGGCAGAATCGTAATCCTTTTTAGCGGCGGCAAGGTACTGTGCCGCACCGCTCACATTAAAGGTAGCTAAAAGGTCGCCTTTTTTTACTTCATCGCCCACATGAGCGTTAACTGTTTCCGCAATAACACCCTCAATGGCAATATAATTATGGGAATAGCCTGACTGTACCGTTCCGCTGACTTCAAGCGAATCGGTAATCGAGCCCCTTGTCACGGCTGCCATTTCATATTCGGCAGGTTTTTCGGGCTTGAACTGCTCGTATAAAACATAAATCACCAAAGTCAGAATAACAACAAATAAAGCTATAATTGCGATTTTAGACTTTGTGCTTTTTTTCTTGAAATTTTTGAACACGATAACACGACCTTAAATAAAATCTATATGTGCTAATTATAATAAAATTTGGTATTTTTTCCAATAGATTTTTTGAAAATAATTGTAAATTTTCGTTCACATTTTTCATATATATCAGTAAACATCATAAAGGGCGGTTAAAAATGAGGAAGAAAATTTCACTTTTTTTGATTTTTGTAACTTTAATTGTTTTGTGCGGATGCTCAAGAGAGGCTAAAATGGGGATCGGCGAATTTTCCGACAGAATAAATAAAGATTACGGGCTAATACTCCAAGAAGAGTCTATGTTACTTGAAAAAAACGAGGAAAGCAACACAGTTTATTGTAAAATTGATTCTTTTCTTTTTGTATTTTATTTAGGCAGTAACAATAACATCAGCGGGGTTTCGGCAATGCTGCCTAAAGAAAATGAAAGCGAATTGGCTGAATTTTTGGACGATTATGAAAAGTGTGTTTCTGTTTTCACATTAAACTCTAAAGATAGTGTTGAACAGACATTTCAGAACTGTAAAATTACTGTCGATAACATAAAATTTACCGACGGCAATCAGTTGAATACCGTCGGTAAGTTCAAATATTCTGTTATTACGAACGAATTCTCCGTTACGATTTTCTGCGAAAGGGTTTAATTATGCCCTGTGCCATTTTACACCCTGCGGTGTGTCTTCAAGAATAATACCCTGAGCTTTCAGCTCGTCACGGATTCTGTCTGCCTCTGCCCAATTCTTTTCCTTTCGGGCATTTTGGCGGGCAAGTATCATAGCCTCGATTTCACCGTCAAGGGAGTCCTTTTTTCTGTTATAAACAAGACCGAGAACGCCTGTCAACTCGTCAAAAAGGTTTGCGGCAAATTCAGCAAGTTCCTTTGAGGCATTTTCACCTATAATATTAGTATTGATATCACGGACAAGCTCAAACACCGCTGAAATTGCGTCTGCTGTATTAAGGTCGTCATCCATTGCAGTAATAAACTGCTCACGGCGAGAAGAAAGCAGATTCTTGATTTCATCTGCATTTTCAGGAATCGTATCTGCACCGTTCTCTATAGCAAAATCCAAATTATCACGGCAGGTGTAAAGGCGCTGAAGCGACGCTTTGCACTGCTCAATAATATCAACACTGTAATTTATGGGACTTCTGTACTGTGAGGAAATCATGAGATAACGTATGGGCTCATACCCGTACTTCTCGGCAACGTCACGAACTGTAAAGAAATTGCCGAGGGATTTTGACATTTTTACGTTATCAACGTTAATGTAGCCGTTGTGCATCCAATAATTTGCAAATGGAACTCCGTTGCAGCACTCCGACTGCGCAATTTCGTTTTCGTGATGCGGGAAAATCAAATCCTGACCGCCGCAATGAACATCAATGGTGTCACCGAGGTATCGGCGTACCATTGCAGAGCATTCAATATGCCAACCCGGTCTGCCCTTGCCCCAGGGAGAGTCCCAATAAGGTTCGCCCGGCTTTGCGCCTTTCCAAAGAGCAAAATCCATAGGCTCTTTTTTTAGTTCGCCTATATTTATTCTTGCGCCTGCCTCTAAATCCTCAAGGGGCTGATGTGACAGCTTTCCGTATTCATTGAATTTCTTCGGACTGAAATAAACGTCGCCGTTTTCCACGGGATAAGCATAGCCTTTTTCAACGAGAGTGCTGATAATACTGATGATTTCGTCAATATTTTCCGTAGCTTTCGGGTGAACCGTAGCCTCACGGAAATTCATACCCTTAACGTCTTTCCAGAACTCTTCAATGTATTTTTCTGAAACTGTTTTGTAATCGGAATTTTCTTCAAGGGCTTTTTTAATGATTTTGTCGTCAATATCGGTAAAATTCTGAACAAAATTTACTTTGTAACCTCTGTATTCAAGATAACGGCGGAAAGTGTCAAATACGCAAAGGGGTCTTGCATTTCCGATATGAATGTAGTTATAAACAGTCGGTCCGCAGGCGTAAATTTTAACCTCGCCCGGAGTGATCGTTTTCAGTTCTTCTTTTCTTCTTGTGAGAGTATTGTATATTTTCATTTTTCTTGCTCCTTTAATTTATAATCTTTTATCTCTTTTTCAAGGTTTTCAATTCTTATTGCCATTTTGCAGAGCTCTTGTGCTACGGGGTCGGGAATATGAATCTGGTCAAGTATATCCACACGAACACCGCCCTGCTTTACGACTCTTGCAGGAACGCCCACAGCCGTTGAATTTGGGGGAATTTCGTCCAGCACAACAGCGCCTGCCGCAATATTCGAGTTATCCCCTACCTTAAACGGTCCTAAGACTTTAGCTCCTGAGCCTATTAAAACTCCGTTGCCGATTGTAGGGTGGCGTTTGCCCACATCCTTGCCCGTACCGCCCAACGTTACACCCTGATAAACTGTAACATCATCGCCGATTTCAGTCGTTTCGCCGATTACAACGCCTGCGCCGTGGTCAATAAAAAAGCGTTTGCCTATTTTGGCGGCAGGGTGAATTTCAATTCCCGTTTTTCTTACGGCTCTTTGCGAAATTGAACGGGCAATAAATTTATGATTATGATTCCAGAACCAATGGGCTTTTCTGTACATTCTTATAGCTTTAAGACCGGGGTACAGAAAAAGAATTTCCGCACCCGATTTAGCCGCCGGGTCTCTTTCTTTAACGGTTGCTATATCCTCTTTTAACTGTTCAAACACTGTATCATCTCCTTAAAATCCAGGAAATTAGAAAAGCCTTCAAAGCCCAAAAGGCCTCGAAGGCGAATAATCGCGGTTCCACTCCGTTTTATAACTCTAAGACAAATAACGGAGTCACCCGTGCAGAGATACTTTATTCCCCCTGCCAGCTATTAAGCGCACTTCACAATATAAAACTTAAAGGCGCTTTCAGCCGATGACACCTTTTCTCTAAAAGTTTTAAGTAGGCACTGATTGATTATAGTGTGCAGATTGCGTAGTCAGATTTTTCGTCAGATTGTAT
>JAFLUO010000095.1 GCA_022508705.1 Oscillospiraceae bacterium | reverse complement strand
ATTTTGAGATGGACGAAATTACCATCACGCCTTGTCCGGCTACGCAAGGATCAAATGTGATGCACCTAAACTTTTGTAGCCGGAAAGGCTATGGTAATTGTGAAAAGAAATTCAAAAATTGCACTGTCTGTTTTTGCAGGAACTACTGCGATAACGGCTCTCGGAATGAACAGAGTGTATGTTAAAATGCGTTACGGCAAAAAAGTGGCAAAGCCGCTTTTGCATTTTTCTGAAATTGCCGAGGGTGATACAGAAAACGTGCATCTTACCGCTCACCGCGGTCTTTCAGCGGCGGCACCCGAAAACACCCTTGAGGCATTTCAATTAGCCGCAAAAGAAAATTACTATGCCTTGGAGTGCGATGTGCATTACACAACCGACGGCAAATGGGTAATCATTCACGATTACAATATGCAGTCAATGACCGAGCGAAAAGGCGACGTTAAAGACTTTTCCTATGAAGAACTGAAAACCATTAAGTTTAATAACGGCGCCAATATTAACGATTATCCGCAGGCTCGCATGTGCACGGTTGAAGAGTACCTTGACATTTGCGCTCAGAGCGGCAAAAAAGCTATGATTGAGGTTAAGGACAAGCGTGTTGACAAAGTTGAAAGTCTTTACAAAATAATATGCGATTACGGCATTGAGGACAGCGTTATAGTAATATCCTTCCACCCGCAGATTTTGCGTGAATTTCGCCGTCTTTCACCCAATATGGAGCTTTGGTATTTAATGGGCAAAATTACGGAAGAAAAGTTAGACGTTTGTATTTACAATAAATTCGCTGTTGCATTTAATGCAAAGAGAAATCTTAAAAACGGCGATTTGATTGAAAAAGCCCACGAAAACGACGTAAAAACGGCCTGTTGGACAGTTGACACAAAAGAAACGCTTAACACAATGCTTGAAAACGGCGTTAAATATATTACAACCAACGCAATATTACCTGATTGAGAGGACATATATGACAGACTGTAAAAAAATTGCGGATTTAATTTTTCCTGACGTTACAAAAACTCCCGAATTTTATGAGGAGAAATACTCGGCCCGTGATTTGCCTGAGGGGGCAAGAGTTACAAGATTTGCGCCCAGCCCTACGGGGTATCTCCATTTCGGCGGGCTTTATGCAGGCTTTGCCTCAAAATTCACCGCTGATTCTACAAACGGTGTGTTTATGCTCAGAATTGAGGATACGGACAAAAAACGCGAAATCACAGACGGGGTTTCCTGCATAGTAAACGGACTTTCCGCTTTCGGAATTGCGCCTGATGAAGGTGTTACGGGATTTGAGACGGAACAAGGCGAATACGGACCGTATACACAAAGCAAACGCCGTGACATTTACCGCACTTTTGCTAAAAAATTAGTTGAAGAGGGCAGAGCATACCCTTGCTTTTGCACAGCAGAGGATTTAGAGAAAATCCATGAATTGCAGGAAAACGAGGACATTAAGGGCTATTACGGAAAATATGCCCGTTGCAGAGATTTAACCGACGAAGAAATTATTGAAAAGATAAATGCAGGAATACCTTTTACCGTAAGGCTTCGCTCTGAAGGTGACATTACCCGTAAAATCAAATTTGACGATATGATAAAGGGCAAAATTGAGATGAGCGAAAACGTGAACGACGTTGTTATTCTCAAAACAGACGGAATTCCAACATATCATTTTGCTCACGCGGTTGACGACCATTTAATGAGGACAACTCACGTGGTCCGTGGCGACGAATGGATTGCTTCCGTTCCCCTTCATATTGAGCTTTTTAAGGCTCTCGGCTTCCGCCCCGTGAAATACGCTCACATAGCACCGCTTATGAAAGAGGAAAACGGCGGCAAACGCAAACTTTCAAAGAGAAAAGACCCTGAAGCAAACGTTACTTATTATATTGAAAAGGGTTATCCTAAAGAGAGCGTGCAGGAATATATCCTTACAATACTCAATTCAAATTTTGAGGACTGGCGCAGAGCAAACAAAACGGAAAGCGTGTCAAAATTCCCCTTCAATTTCAAGAAGATGTCAGTTTCGGGTGCGCTTTTTGACCTTGTTAAATTCAATGATGTTTCAAAGAACGTCATTTCGCTGATGACAGCCGAGCAGGTTTATGATTATGTAACCGATTGGGCAAAGGATTATGACACAGAGCTTTACGAACTTTTGACATCAAATCCAGAAAAGGCAAAGGCGATTTTCAATATTGACAGAGATAACCCGAAGCCCCGAAAGGACATTGCCTGCTGGAGTGAGGTCAGAGATTACCTTTCATATTTCTATAATGAAATTTATACTCCCGATATTACGCTTCCCGAACATATTGAAAGGGAAGATGCGGCGGAGATACTTACGAAGTATAAAGAACTTTATTCGGAAAATGATACTAAAGACGAGTGGTTTGCCAAAATCAAAGAGCTGTGTACACTTTGCGGATATACCCCAAACGTTAAGGAATACAAAGCAAATCCCGAACTGTTTAAGGGACATGTAGGCGATGTCACAACCGTTATAAGAGTGGCAATTACGTCAAGAGTTAATTCGCCTGACCTTTATTACATTATGCAGGCTCTCGGTACTGACGAGGTGAATGCAAGAATAGATACGGCAATCAATTTTTACAGAGGTTAAATACAATGGAAGAAATGGTAAAAGCATCAAATTTTATTCACGATTTTATTGACGAGGATCTTGAAAAAGGCGTTTACGATCACGTTCAAACCCGTTTTCCCCCGGAGCCTAACGGATATTTGCACATAGGTCACGCAAAAGCTATTTGCATTGATTTCAGCACTGCTGAAAAATACGGCGGAATTTGCAATCTTCGTCTTGACGATACTAATCCTCAAAAGGAAGACACCGAATATATTGACGCCATAAAGGAGGACATTGAATGGCTGGGCTTTAAGTGGGAAAAATGTCTTTTTGCTTCAAGCTATTTTGATTTTCTTTATGAATGCGCGCTTATTCTTATTGACAAAGGCCTGGCTTATGTTGACGACCTTTCGGCCGATGAAATAAGAGAGTACAGAGGAACTCTTACTCAGGCGGGTAAAGAAAGCCCGTACAGAAACAGAAGCGTAGAGGAGAACAGAGAGCTTTTCCGCAGAATGACAGAGGGTGAATTTGCAAACGGTGAAAAGGTTCTTCGCGCTAAGATTGACATGGCATCACCGAACCTTAATATGCGTGACCCTGTAATTTACAGAATTTCTCATGTTTCGCATCATCAGACGGGCGACAAATGGTGCGTTTACCCCATGTACGATTTTGCGCATCCCCTTTCAGATGCAAGAGAGGGCGTAACACATTCTCTTTGCTCCCTTGAGTTTGAAAATCACCGTCCCCTTTATAATTGGTTTATTGAGCAAACGGGTCTTTTCAAAAATCCGCCCCGTCAGATTGAATTTGCAAGGCTTAATATAAACTATTGCATTACAAGCAAGCGTAAGCTTCTTGAAATGGTAAACGAGGGCATAGTTTCGGGATGGGACGACCCGAGAATGATTACACTTTGCGGAATGAGAAGAAGAGGTTACCCTGCCGAGGCTTTGCGTGATTTCATAAGCAGAATCGGCGTTTCAAAGGCAGACAGCACCGTTGATTACGGTCTTATTGAGGCTTGCGTTAGGGATAATCTTAATGCAAATGCTCCGAGGGCTATGGCGGTTCTTCGTCCGTTAAAGGTTGTAATTGACAATTACCCCGACGGGCAGACTGAGGAATTAGAGGTTGAAATTCACCCCGACCACCCTGAAATGGGCAAGAGAAAGGTTGTATTTTCAAAGGAAATTTACATTGAGCAGGAAGACTTTATGGCAGAGCCCGTTAAAAAGTATTTCAGACTTTTCCCGGGCAATGAGGTTCGCCTTAAAAGCGCTTATCTTGTTAGATGCGTTTCGTACGATACAGACGAAAACGGCGAGGTTACATGTGTTCACTGTACTTATGACCCGGAATCCCGCGGCGGCAACGCTCCTGACGGACGAAAGGTTAAGGGTACTATCCATTGGGCAAGCAAAGAGGGCAGTGTAAAGGCTGAAATCAGACTTTATGACAGGCTCTTTACGGTGGAAAACCCTGCCGATGAATCCAACGGAACATATAAGGATTTTCTTAATCCCGACTCCCTTATTGTGTTAAATAATTGCCTTGTTGAGAAAGGCATAGCAGAAAATATTAAAGCGGGTGACACATTCCAATTTATGCGTCAGGGTTATTTCTGCGTAGATAAAGATTCCAATGAAGACAGAATTGTATTCAACAGAACGGTACAGCTCAATTCTTCATGGGGAAAGTAAGGTGTTAACAATGAGTAAAACAACAAACGAAGTAAAAGAAAACAAAAAAAAGGCAAAGAAAAAATCAACTGGCTTTGACATAATGTACAGAGTAGTTACCGCTGTTCTTGCCGTTGCGGTTTTTCCGGTAACGTATTTCATGAATTTGATTTACTATGCTCTTGACTGGACAAACGCAATGAAGCTGATGAACAATATTTCGGATATTCTCAATTCGGGCAGTATTCTTGAAGGTCTTGCAAATTTATTTTTGCCCAATTCTGACCCGACCCAGCAGGTAACAGAGATTACTGACGGTTATATCTGCCTTGCAAAGCTTGACGAATTTAAATCGCTTATAAATATGGCGTCGTCAGGGGAAGATGTAAATATCAGGGAAATGCTTTTCCACAACGCACAGCTTCGTCCGCTTGTAATTTCACTTGCTCTTTTTGCAGTTGTGCTTGTTTTGGCATTGGTTATTTTGATTGTTTCAATATTCAAAAATAAGCCAAAACTTGTTGCCGCCATTGCAGGAGCGGGTGCGGTTTTGGGAATTGTATCAAACACAATTTTCGTAACACGATTTGCAAATCCGCTCGTTGACGGCACAACAACACTCGGCAGTATATTAGGCTCGGATTCATTCCTTCTGCAAATGTTCGGCGATGTGATAGAACTCCGTTATGAAAATGCGTTTTTCACCGTATTATTCATAATGATTGCAATTCTTATCTGGTCTTTGGCGGTAATTATCGTAAATTCAGACGATGACGCCGAAAAGGCAATAAAAAAGGCAAAGAAAGCAGAGAGAAAAGCTAAAAAGGCTCAAAAGCAAGCTAAAAAGGCTGGGAAACAGGCAAAAAAGGCAAGCCAAATGTTAAAGGAAGAACAGGAAAAGACAGAAAAAGCAGAAAGTTAGTGTGAAAAAATTACGTTAGCTGATGTGTTTTTATAAGGCAAAAAATAACCTCACGGGAAGTAGATGAACATTTTCCGTGAGGTTTATTTTATTTATATTATATGATTTTAATCAATTATTCTTTTCCAAATATTCTTCAAGACAAAGGTTTTGCGTTTTTATTTCAGTTGCGGCGTCAACGCCCACATATCGCCAATGCCAAGGGCGGGCACGCACTCCCGTTATTGCAAATTTTTCTTCCGGATACCGCAAAATAAATCCGTATTTATGCGCATTTGCCGTGAGCCAAGCGTATTCCTTCGTCTTGTCAAAATCGGAGCTTGTCCCTATAATATCAACGCTCAATCCTGCTCCGCTTTCGCTTGTTCCTGGCTCGTCTATTCGGGAATTTGCCGAGTTTTTCGCCTCTTCCTCGCTCATACCCTGCTCAATAAAATTATTTACAAGGTTATTGTAATTTTCCTGCTGGCGGTAGTAGGATAAATAAGCCGCATAAGGAGCTAAAATAATATCCTGAGCCTTTGCGTCGTTATACATTTTTTGATATGCTTCGGAAACTCTGCTGTCCGCAGTAACCATTGAACCCGAAATTATCGGGGAAAGATTGGGCGAATAGTTTTTGCCTATGGGGTGATTGGCGTTTATAAGAGCAAGCATCCAATCATCTCCGGCAAGAACCTCTAAGGGATCGTAGGATTCCCAAGAAATATGAGGCTTGGATTCAGGCTCGCTCTCGCTCTCGGGTTCAGTGTCACTTTCGCCTTCATTTTCAATTCCGTCTTGATTTTCAGGCTCGGGTTCACTGTCAGAAACAGGCTCGTCGGGGGTTTCCGGTTCTTGATTTTTTGTCGGCTCGTCGCCAACAGCTTCCGTCTGCTTCGTTTCAATTTTTATTTGACTGTAGCCTTTTCCTTTGCAAAAAGCAAAATAAAGAATTGACATTGTGCCTAAAATAATAACAAGCGCCGCAAAAAGCCGAGTTTTAATTTTAAGCTCCCGTCTTGTGATATGTATTGCCATAAAAATACCTTTTTCTTTCAAAAACTATATTTAGTTTATATTTTTTTAACAAGCTTGTCAATAATTTTATCCTTTTGAGCTATTTTTTTTAAAAACTGATGACAAAT
>JAFLUO010000094.1 GCA_022508705.1 Oscillospiraceae bacterium | reverse complement strand
TTTGCAGGCATTGGGATTTTTGTAAGCTCACCTGAATAGGTATTTTCAAGCTGACTGTCTTGCGTTGTAGTATAAACAGTCATTTTGGAGGCGTCCACTTTAAAGGACAAATCTCTTTTTACGCCTTCGTTGACAACAACGCAAACCACCTTGCCGTCGGGAGTGAGGAACGACACCGTATTTGTCGCATATTTTGTAAGATTGTCTTCGTCGGCATTTTCGGTTTTTGTAACCTGCAAATCGTTTATATTTTTCTTACTTTCAAGTCTTACGCTGCCTGCAGGAATAAACTTGCTGAAATGAGCCATTGCCCAGTAACGCATTGCGATTTCATATTCGGTGAAATCGTCATTGGCTGAAAGAAGTCCGTCAGTATAGTTTTTACCGTCTTCGGCTACTCCTGCCTGATTAACGCCGACCCACGCACTCCATGAATCCGCGCCAGTGTATTCAAGATCGTTTGCAATGACGCGAGCCTGTATGAGCGCGCCCTCAATGGACGTTATATCCGATGTGCAGGGGAGCTGACACCACTCGGACATCTCAACTTTTGCATCAGGCACATTTTTATTGAGCCATTTGCCGAATTCAGCCTTTCTTTCCACATATTCGTCAGACCAATAGCTGTGATATGCAAGGGTTCCGAGAACGTCACGCACGTCTGCGTTTTCGTAAAGCTCCGAGAACCAACGCTCTGTATTTTCAGCTATCGCACCGCTTTCGGGGCAACTGAGTTTGACGTCCATTCCACGTGCCTTTATCTCCTGAGCAAAGAGGGTCAAAAGTTCGATAACCTCTTCATCAGTATAATGGCAACCTTCCTGACCTGTATATCCGCCGCCCCATGCCCATTGGGGTTCATTGATGGGGCTTATGTATTTTACGGGCACGCCTTTGTCAAGAAAATACTGTGTTATGGTAAGAAAATAATCCACGTACTTTTTGTAATCCGCCCTTGAAAGATTTGACTGCCAGCCGTCGCTTCCGCCGCCGCTTGCCTTGCCCGAAATCGTCATAGAAAAATGCGGTGAATTGGCGAACAGAACGACTGTGTCTACCGTGCCGTAAGACAGGGCAAGGTCAAGGATCTTTTGAGCGTTTGCGTCACGGGTAAAGTCGTATTTATACTCGCCCGTTTCCTTATCAAGCACATAAAAGCTCTCGGTCTTACGCCACGGATTTCCAATCGTGCTCTGTGAATTGTCTGCCTCGCCGCCGCCTATGTTATAACGGAAAATATTAAGCCCCAGGCCCTCTTTGGAATAGAGAAGTTTTGTTATTTCCTCGTCAAGCTCGCTGTTTCCGCAATACTGCGCCCACCAGCAGGCAGATGCGCCGAAGCCCTCAAACTCATTGAGCGTTTTATCCTTTTTTATGGTGATTTTTAAATCCGCTTTTTTCTGATAAGCGGAATACCCGAAAATTACCGACGGAACAGCTACGGCAACCGCTAAAACTACCGCAACAACCGCTATAATTATTTTTACCGATTTTTTCATATTTCTCCCCCTATAAAAAACACAGCGGAAGAGGAGCCCTACGCCGTGTGATCTAACCACATTGTAGCACAAACACACATTAAAATAAAGTGTTTAATAAAAAATTTTAAAGTTATGAAAATTTTTGGAGTTCTTCATAAAGATTTTAAGGTTTTTTCAGCGTGAGAGGGGTTGACAACAATTGTGCTTGGAGTTATAATATCACGAGTAAAAGGCAAGGGCGTCTTTGAGTATTTGAACTCGAAGACGCTCTTTCTTCATTTTTAAAAGATAAGTGCAACATAATTAAATAAAGGGTTAAAAGGCAAAGGCGTCTTTTGTGTTCACACGAAGGAGTCTTTGCCCTTTTTTCATTTTATAAACAAATTTTATATATAAAAAGGGAGTTTGAATATGAGTACGGTTTCGGATTTTTTCGGTAGCATGGTGTTTGATGACAGAGTTATGAAGGCTAAGCTTTCAGAGTCGGTCTACAAATCTCTGAAAAAGACCATAGATGAGGGTGCAAAGCTTGATATATCCGTTGCAAATGCAGTTGCGGAAGCCATGAAGGAATGGGCAGTTTCAAAAGGAGCTACTCATTACACTCACTGGTTCCAGCCGTTGACGGGTATCACCGCTGAAAAGCATGACAGCTTTATTTCACCCGCTCCCGACGGAAGAGTTTTATTGGAGTTTTCAGGTAAGGAACTAATAAAAGGCGAGCCTGATGCGTCTTCTTTCCCCTCAGGCGGACTTCGTGCAACGTTTGAGGCCCGTGGCTACACTGCATGGGACCCCACATCTTTTGCGTTCATCAAGGGTAAGACACTTTGCATTCCCACTGCTTTCTGCTCTTACGGCGGCGAGGCTCTCGACAAGAAAACTCCTCTTCTTCGCTCAATGGAAGCGCTCAACAAACAGGCATTGAGAATACTCAGACTGTTCGGCAATACCGACGTAAAGGTTGTTAAGACTTCAGTAGGGCCCGAACAGGAGTATTTTCTTGTAGATAAAGAACTTTACGATCAAAGACCTGACTTGATTTATACAGGCAGAACACTTTTCGGCAGTCTTCCGCCTAAAGGGCAGGAGCTTGACGACCACTATTTCGGCGTTATTAAACCGAGAGTTGCCGCATATATGGAAGAACTCAACGAAGAGCTTTGGAAACTTGGTGTTCTTGCAAAAACCGAGCATAACGAGGTTGCCCCCGCTCAGCATGAACTCGCTCCCATATATGCCACTACCAACGTTGCAACCGACCACAACCAGCTCACTATGGAAATTATGCAGAAGGTTGCCGCAAAGCACAAACTTGTTTGTCTGCTTCACGAAAAGCCCTTTGCAGGTGTAAACGGTTCGGGCAAGCACAATAACTGGTCAATTTCTACAGACAGCGGTCAAAATCTGCTTTCTCCCGGTGAAACTCCTTATGAAAATGCGCAGTTCCTTTTGTTCTTAGTAGCCGTAATCAAGGCTGTTGACGATTATCAGGATCTTTTAAGACTTGCAGTTGCCACGGCAGGTAACGACCACCGTCTCGGCGCTAACGAGGCTCCCCCTGCAGTTGTTTCAATCTTTCTCGGTGACGAGCTTCAGGCAGTTCTTGACGCTATTGAGGCTGACACTCCTTACGACGGCACAGAAAAGACGACAATGAAACTGGGCGTTCACGTATTGCCCCGTTTCCAGAGAGATAATACAGACCGTAACCGTACTTCCCCCTTTGCATTTACAGGCAACAAGTTTGAGTTCCGTATGCTCGGTTCTTCCAATTCCATTGCCTGTACAAACATAATGCTCAACTCTGCCGTTGCAGAAGCCTTAAAGCAGTTTGCTGACGAGCTTGAAAAGGCAGATAATTTCGACAGCGCTCTCCATGATATGATCAGGAGAACAATTAAAGACCACAAGAGAATTATTTTCAACGGCAACGGCTATGACGATGCCTGGATTGCAGAGGCAGAAAAACGCGGTCTTGAAAACCTTAAGACTACTCCCGACGCAATGCCAAAGCTTCTTGATAAGAAGAACGTTGATATGCTCATGAGTCATAAGGTTTTTTCGGAAACTGAAATTAAGGCACGCTGCGAAATTATGCTCGAAAACTATGTAAAGACCGTTAACATTGAGGCTTTGACAATGCTTGATATGTCCCGTAAGATGATTATGCCGTCAGTTGACGAATATATTGCAGATTTGTCAGAAACAGCATATAAAAAGAACAGCATAGGCGTTTCATACGCTTACGAAAAGAAGATTATAGAGAAACTCTCAGTTCTTCTTGAAAAAATTGACGCGGCTACCGACGAACTCGGGGTTGCTGTGGCAGAGTATAAAAAGATAGAAGACGTTATGGAATCTTCCGCATTTATCCGTGATGAAATCCTTCCCAAAATGGAAGCTCTCCGTGCTCCTGCTGATGAAGCCGAGAGTCTTACTGCGGAGAAATACTGGAAATATCCCACATACGGAAAACTCCTTTTCGGAGTACGCTAAAAGTCATATCTGATATTTTGGAAGGTTATAAATATGTGTTCTATTATGGGTTATTGCGGCAGCGGTGCCGACATGCAAATTTTTAAAAAGGGATTTGAACGAACTGTTTCCAGAGGACCTGACGGCAGCCGGGTGGTTGATACGGGTAAGGGACTTTTGGGATTTCACAGGCTGTCAATTATGGGGCTGACGCCGTTGGGTATGCAGCCCTTTGAGCTGGGTGGCAGTTATGTTATTTGTAACGGAGAAATTTACGGATTTGAAAAGTTAAAAGAAGAGTTAACAGAAAAAGAATATACATTTAAAAGCGGAAGCGACTGCGAAATACTTTTACCCTTGTACCGTGAGTACGGCACTGCGATGTTCGCAATGCTTGATGCAGAATTTGCCTGTGTTATTTACGACGGAGAAACAGGGGAATACATTGCCGCAAGGGATCCTTTCGGGATTCGCCCTCTCTATTACGGATATGATGAGCAGGGTGTAATTCTGTTTGCCAGTGAAGCCAAAAATCTTGTTGGTTTAGCGAAAAAAATAATGCCGTTCCCCCCAGGGCATTACTACAAAGACGGTCAGTTCATTTGCTACTCGGATATTGCAAATGTGGAAGAAATATGTCATGACGATTTGGAAACTGCGTGTAAAAAAATCCGTGAAAAATTGATTAAAGGTGTCAAAAAGCGTCTTGTAGCGGATGCTAAAGTTGGATTTTTGCTTTCGGGCGGTCTTGACTCCTCTCTCGTTTGTGCTATTGCCGCAAGAGAGAGCACTGAACCTATAAAAACCTTTGCCATTGGCATGAGCGAGGACGCCATTGATTTAAAATATGCAAAGCAAGTGGCAGACTGTATCGGCTCTGACCACACGGAAGTGTATATGACTCCGGAAGAGATTATTTCTTCTCTTGAAAAGGTTATAGAGCTTCTCGGAACTTATGATATTACAACTATCCGTGCAAGTATGGGTATGTACCTTGTGTGCAAGGCAATCCACGAGCAGACTGATATCCGTGTTATTCTCACGGGTGAAATTTCAGACGAATTGTTCGGATATAAATATACGGATTTTGCGCCCTCTGCCAAAGCTTTTCAGGAAGAGGCTCAAAAAAGAGTACGCGAACTGCATATGTATGACGTGCTTCGTGCCGACCGTTGCATTTCGGTCAACTCTTTAGAAGCTCGCGTGCCCTTCGGCGACTTGGATTTTGCCGCTTATGTAATGAGCCTTGACCCCGAAATGAAGATGAACAAATACGGTAAAGGAAAATATCTGCTAAGACACGCCTTTGAGGGTGACGGCTGTTTGCCCGATGAAATCCTTTGGCGCGAAAAGGCGGCGTTTTCCGATGCGGTCGGTCATTCTATGGTGGATTACTTAAAAGAATATGCTGAGAAAAAATATACCGATGCAGAATTTGAAATACTTCGTAAGAAATATAAATACGCACAGCCTTTTACAAAAGAGTCTTTGCTTTATAGAGAAATCTTTGAAAAGTATTATCCCGATCAGGCGGAGATGGTAGTAGACTTTTGGATGCCTAATAAGTCTTGGGAAGGCTGTAATGTAAACGATCCGTCAGCCCGTGTTTTGTCCAACTACGGTGAAAGCGGAAAATAAACTATTCGTATTTAATTTTACTATTGATAGGAGAAGAACGGCATGACAAAGTACATTTTTGTAACAGGCGGCGTGGTTTCAGGTCTTGGAAAAGGAATTACGGCGGCTTCTTTGGGAAGGCTTTTGAAGGCAAGGGGCTTAAAAGTAGCGGCACAAAAATTAGACCCCTATATCAACGTTGACCCAGGAACTATGAGCCCGTATCAGCACGGAGAAGTCTACGTCACCGAGGATGGCGCTGAAACCGATTTGGACTTAGGGCATTACGAACGCTTTATTGACGAGGATTTGAATAAATATTCCAATCTTACCACGGGAAAGGTCTACTGGAACGTTCTGAACAAGGAACGCAAAGGAGAATATCTCGGCTCTACTGTTCAGGTAATTCCGCATGTTACAAATGAAATAAAAGAATTTGTTTACAGTGTGGGCAAAAAAACAAATGCCGATGTTGTTATAACTGAAATCGGCGGTACTATCGGCGATATTGAGTCGCAGCCTTTTATCGAGGCGGTTCGTCAGATTTCATTAGAGCAGGGCAGAGAAAACAGCCTTTTTATTCACGTTACCCTCGTTCCGTTTCTCCGCGGTTCCGATGAACACAAATCAAAGCCCACACAGCACTCCGTCAAGGAACTTCAAGGTATGGGAATAAACCCCAATATCATTGTTCTTCGCTGTGACGAGCCGCTGGAAGAGTCTATCTTCCAAAAAATTGCACTGTTCTGCAATGTAAAACCCGATTGCGTTATAGAAAATATTACTCTGCCTAATCTTTATGAAGCACCGCTGATGCTTGAAAAAGCAAACTTTTCAGAGGTTGTTTGCAGAGAGTTAAACATTGATGCCCCCGAACCTGATTTAACTGAGTGGCAAT
>JAFLUO010000093.1 GCA_022508705.1 Oscillospiraceae bacterium | reverse complement strand
GAAATACATACGGAAAAGATTGATAAAGTAATAAATCTTGACGATATTATAAGAGGTACAGTAGAAACTCAGGAGCAAAAAGAACCCGAAAAAAGGCCAAACTTGCCCGAAATAATTGATGACGATAATCTTGAATTTGAGGAAGACGATGAGGAAAAAGAAGAGATTCCGTATATGCTTCCGCCGCTTGACTGTCTCAGACTGCCGAATAATGATAATAAAGCCAATTTCGAGGCTGAGCTCAAGCAAAATGCAACAAAGCTTGTTGATACTCTTAAAAGCTTTGGCGTTGAAACAAGAATTGTTGGCATTGAAAGAGGTCCGTCTGTTACAAGATATGAAATACAGCCTGCTGCAGGTGTTAAAATAAGCAAAATTACCAATCTTACTGACGATATTGCTTTAAATCTTGCTTCCTCAGGCGTAAGAATCGAAGCACCGATTCCTAATAAATCTGCTGTCGGAATTGAAGTGCCGAATAAAAACAGAAATATGGTAACTCTTCGTGAAGTTATTGACCAAGGGCAGTACAGAGAAGCAAAATCTAAGCTCACAGTAGGGCTTGGCAAGGACGTTGCGGGTAATTTTATCTATTCAGACATTGCAAAAATGCCCCATTTGCTCATAGCGGGTACTACGGGTTCAGGTAAATCCGTTTGCCTTAATACAATGATAGTAAGCCTGCTTTACAATGCAACTCCTGATGAAGTTAAGCTGTTAATGATTGACCCGAAACAAGTTGAATTTACCATTTACAACGGAATTCCGCATTTGCTTGTTCCCGTTGTTTCCGATGCCAGAAAGGCGGCAGGCGCACTTGGCTGGGCTGTTTCGGAAATGCTTCAAAGATATAAAAAGTTCTCTGATAACAATGTCCGTGATATTTCAGGATATAACAGTATTTGCGAGAGCGAGGGTCTTAAGAAGATGCCGCAGATCGTAATCTTTATTGATGAGCTTTCCGATCTTATGATGGCGGCTCCCAATGAGGTAGAAGATTCCATTTGCCGTCTTGCACAGATGGCGAGAGCCGCAGGTATGCACCTTGTTATTGCAACGCAGAGACCGTCTGTTGACGTTATTACGGGACTTATCAAGGCTAATATACCGTCAAGAATCGCACTTTCGGTTTCCTCACAAATTGATTCACGAACAATTATTGATTCAGTAGGCGCAGAAAAGCTTCTCGGTAACGGCGATATGCTCTATTACCCCGTAGGTATTCCGAAGCCGATTCGTGTTCAAGGTTGTTACCTTTCCGAAAATGAAGTTTCAGAGGTAGTTAACTTTATTAAGAAGCAAAAGGAAACTGAATATGATTCTGATGTCAACGATGCTATTGAACAGTTGGCTCAGGCATCTGCTAACGGAAAGAAGGGCAGTTCTTCTGCTGATATGTCAGGGGACTTACCGTCAGGTGATGATGAAATCCTTAAAAAGGCAATTGAGGTTGTAGTTGAGGCTCAGTCTGCGTCTACTACGCTTCTTCAAAAGCGCTTAAAGCTTGGATATGCCAGAGCATCAAGAATTATTGACGAGCTTGAAGAAAAAGGCGTTATAGGGCAGTATGAGGGCAGTAAACCCCGTAAGGTTCTTCTCACAAAACAGCAATGGTTTGAAATGAATGCCATGTCTTCCGATGCAGTATCGGATAGAGCCGATAACGGAGATAATTATGATTAACAATTCCTTTCTGCCCGTGTCTTTTAAAGATATGACTGAACGCGGTTGGGATTCGGTTGATTTTGTGTATGTGTCTGGTGATGCATATGTTGACCACCCAAGCTTCGGTCCGTCAATTATAACGAGAGTTCTTGAAAACGCGGGCTATAAAGTAGGTCTTATCGCTCAGCCGGATTGGCACAATAACAGCGACTTTACCGTTTTCGGCAAACCGAGACTTGGATTTTTTGTTTCTTCGGGTAACATTGACTCTATGGTTGCGCATTACACCGTTGCGAAGCGAAAAAGAAGCAGTGACGCTTATTCACCCGGCGGAAAAGTGGGTTTGCGCCCGGACAGAGCAGTTAAGGTGTATTCACAAAAAATCCGTGAGATTTACGGTGATATTCCGATAATTATAGGCGGTCTTGAAGCAAGTCTCAGAAGATTTGCCCATTACGATTATTGGGATGACAAAATACGCCCGTCTATTCTTTTTGACTCCGGCGCAGATATCATTTCTTTTGGAATGGGCGAAAAACAAACTGTTCAGATAGCAAATAGGCTTAATAACGGCGAAAAAATATCCGATTTAACCGATATTAAAGGTACTTGCTATTCAGTTCCCGTTGAAAAAACACCTTTCGGCGGTGTGGAGTGCCCGTCCTTTGAAAATGTTTCATCTTCAAAAAAGGAATATGCAATTTCCTGCCGTTTACAGCAGGACGAACAGGATCATATCCGTGGAAAAATGCTGAAACAACGCCACGGTAAAATGATGCTTGTGCAAAATCCACCAATGGAACCGCTTACAACGGAAGATCTTGATAAAATTTACGATTTGCCGTATACAAGAACTTATCACCCGAAGTATCACGAGGCAGGCGGCGTTCCGGGGCTTATTGAGGTTGAATTTTCAATTACTCATAACAGAGGTTGCTTCGGCGCTTGCAATTTTTGCTCTATTGCTTTTCACCAGGGAAGATATGTAACGTCACGAAGCCGTGAATCAATAATCAAGGAAGCGAAGCTTTTGACAACTCTTCCGAATTTTAAAGGATATATTCACGACGTTGGCGGCCCTACTGCAAATTTTAGAAGACCGTCTTGCGATTCTCAGGAAAAAAACGGTCTATGCAAAGGGAAAAAATGCCTTGCGCCCACTCCTTGCAAAAAGCTTATATCGACACACGAAGAATATTTAGATATTTTACGAGAACTGCGAGCAACTCCGAAGGTTAAAAAGGTGTTTATAAGATCGGGGATTCGTTTCGATTACCTTTTAAGTGATAAAAATGACGCATTTTTTAAAGAGCTTGTTGAGCATCACGTTAGCGGTCAGTTAAAGGTTGCGCCTGAGCATTGTTCTGCGGCAGTGCTTGATAAAATGGGCAAACCGCATATTGAGGCTTATAAAGAGTTTTCTAAAAAGTATTTTAAATACACAAAATCAATTGGTAAAGAGCAGTATTTAGTTCCTTATCTTATGTCTTCTCACCCCGGGGCTACGCTTAAAGATGCAGTCAGTCTTGCGGAGTTTATTAAATCTGAGCATTTACATCCTGAACAGGTGCAGGACTTTTATCCGACGCCTGGTACGATTTCGACTGCAATGTACTATACGGAGATTGACCCTTATACTTTAGAACCTGTATATGTTGCTAAAGATTCCCACGACAAAGCAATGCAACGCGCAATTATGCAGTATTTTAATCCTAAAAATTATGATTTGGTAATTGAGGCGCTGAAGCGTACGGGCAGAACAGATCTTATCGGTCACGGTGATAAGTGTTTAATAGCACCTAAAGGTGCAGATATTGCTAAATTCAGAAACGACGGAAAGAATATTAAGAAATCACACGGTGGAAATATGAAAAAGGGGGTACAGAAGAATGGCAGACAAAAAGGTTTACAAAAGCGGAAAAAGTAATCCTAACGCATATTTGCCGAAAGGTAATATGAAAAGATTTATTACCGTTTCCATAATACTCCTTGTTATAATATTTGCAGTTACCGTTGAATTTCTTGACCGCAAAAACGGCGACGCTTGGAAAAACGCATATAATAATGCGGATTTAGTGGAAAACTACCCAGTGACTCTTGATTCAGAGCTTGCGGTTTATTATCTTAATGTAGACCAAAGCGACTGTTCAATTATTTGCAACGGCGGAGAAGTTTTAATGATTGACACGGGTACGCCCGACCAAACGGTAAAAATCAGAGAGGCTTTGCAGTCCTTAGGTATTAGCAAAATTGATTATCTTATCATTACTCATCAGCATGACGACCATATGGGCGGCGCTGTAACGATTCTTGAAAATTACGAGGTAACTAACATTATTATGCCAAAGCTCAGCGAGGTAAATATGGTTACTACCCGTGCTTATGAGAATTTATTGAATACAATTAAAGAAAAACAGGTACACGCTATTGCGGCAGAACCGAATTATACTTTTGATATAGGTGAGGCAAAATGCACGATATTAGCACCTTTAAATCAAGATTCAAACATAAACAATATGTCAGCCGTGACTAAAATCACTTTCGGTTCAACTTCTTTCCTTTTTCAGGGAGATGCTGAAAAGAAAGTTGAATCAGCCATTCTTTCAAGCGGCGCAGACATTTCGGCAGATGTAATTAAAGTCGGTCATCACGGCAGTAAAACGTCTTCTTCAAAGAAATATATCAATGCGGTATCGCCTAAAGTTGCAATTATTTCCTGCGGAGCAGAAAATTCCTACGGTCACCCTCACAAAGAAACCCTTGAAACTCTCCAAAATGCAGGAATTGACACATACATTACATATCAATTCAACACTCTTTGTGTGAAAAGTGACGGCAAAAACATAACCGTTCTTGATAATTCGGAGGTTGTAAAAACTTATGAACAGTGAATTTTATTCTGTAAGTAGAATTGAAGAGGGAGTAGCCGTAATTGAATTTCCAGACGGAACTTTTAATGAAGTGCCCTTTTCTCACTTGCCCTCTGATGTAAAAGAGGGGAATATATTAGTAAAAAATGATGACGGCATCTTTATTCATGATTTTAAGGCAGAAGAAGAGCGAAAAAAACGGTTATTAAGCCTGCAAAATGATATTTTCGGCTAAAAAACATATAAAAAAACCTTGCAATTGCATTTTTTATATGCTATAATCTTTCAGCAATTCGCATGTGCGGCGATTTTGTTCGGAATTGCACTGCTGTGTCCCGAACAGGAATTGACCCGTGCAGAGGATAAAATAAGGAGGAAAAACACATGTCAGTAGTATCAATGAAACAGTTACTCGAAGCCGGCGTTCACTTCGGTCACCAGACAAGAAGATGGAACCCCAAAATGGCAGAGTACATCTTTACGGAGAGAAACGGTATTTATATTATCGATCTCCAGAAAACAGTTAAGAAGCTGGAGGAAGCTTACCAGGTTGTAAGGGAAATCGCAGAAAACGGCGATGAAATCCTTTTCGTAGGTACAAAGAAGCAGGCTCAGTCTTCAGTTAAAGAAGAAGCAATCCGTTGCGGAATGCCTTTCGTAAATGCTCGTTGGCTCGGCGGTATGCTTACAAACTTTACAACAATTAAGCAGAGAATTAAGAGACTTGCTCAGCTCAAGGCTATGCAGGAGGACGGTACTTTTGATCTTCTTCCCAAGAAGGAAGTTGCTAAGTATGAGCTTGAGATTGAAAAGCTTGAAAAGTTCATCGGCGGCATTACAGAAATGAAGAAGCAGCCCGCTGCATTGTTCGTTGTTGACCCGAGAAAAGAGAAGATTGCAGTTCTTGAAGCAAAGAAACTCGGCATTCCGGTTATCGCTATTGTTGACACAAACTGCGATCCTGATGATGTTGATTACGTTATTCCCGGTAACGACGACGCTATCCGTGCAGTAAAGCTTATTGCAGGCGCTATGGCTGATGCAGTTATCGAAGGCAGACAGGGTGAAGCAGGCGCAGCCGCTGAAGAAGAGGCTGAGGCTGTGGCAGAAGAAGTTGCTGTTGCTGAATAATAACAAAATCTTAATTAGCCCGTTTCGCATTTGTTACGGGCTATACTTTTAAATATTGGAGGTAATATTTATGGCATTTACAGCTAAAGACGTTCAGGCTCTTCGTGAAAAGACCGGCGTTGGTATGATGGATTGTAAAAAAGCTCTTGTTGAGTCAGACGGTGACATGGACAAGGCTATTGATATTTTAAGAGAAAAAGGTCTTGCATCTGCTGCTAAAAAAGCAAGCAGAGTTGCTGCTGAAGGCGTTGTTGCAGCATACAGCAACGATAAGTGCGGCGCACTTGTTGAAATTAACTGCGAAACAGACTTTGTTGCTAAGGGTGAGCCTTTCGTAAACCTTGCAAACACTGTTGTTAAAACAGTTGTTGATGCAAATCCTGCTGATGTTGACGCTCTTCTTGCTACAAAAGTTTCAGGCGGAGACGTTACTGTTGAAGAAGCAGTTCAGGAAGTTTTCCTTGCTCTTCGTGAAAATATGAAGGTTCGCCGTTTCACACGCATTGAAGGTCATGTTGCAACTTATATTCACGCAGGCGGAACGGTAGGCGTTATGGTTGCTTTTGACACGGATGATGCAACTGCCGCAAAACCCGAATTTGCAGCAATGGGCAAGAACGTTGCAATGCAGGTTGCCGCTATGAGCCCTGAATATTTAAACAAAGAAGATATTTCAGACGACGAGCTTGCAAAGATTAAATCAATTACAATTGACAGCGCTCTTAATAAGCCCGATTCACTTCCCGTTCCAATCCTCAACAGCCTTATTGATGAAGCTATTTCAGAGAAAAAATGGACTGATGAAGACATTACTGTTTATCAGGGACTTGATCCGAAGCAAAAGAAGAACTTTACAAACTTCATTTCAAAAGAGGCATATGCTACTCTT
>JAFLUO010000092.1 GCA_022508705.1 Oscillospiraceae bacterium | reverse complement strand
TCGTCAACATTTTCGGGATATGCAACTGTTACAACATCATTTATATTGTAAGGCATAACCTCCCAGTGAGTGCTGAAATGGTTGTCAACAAAGCGTGAATGAAGCACGGGGGCTTTCTCAAAAAAGCAGATAAGAACGGTCTTGAGCGCTTCAACGTCAATTTCAAAATCATAACGCAGCTCAACGTGTACCATTCGGTCGTTGAAGTCACGGAAAAGATAATGCATCTTATCCCAAAGCTCGGCATTTAATTTTCTTTCCATATGTCTTCAACCTCCTGCTTGTATTTATACTTTGCATTGTTAAGAAGAATTCCTATTCCAAGACAAGCATCAACCGCAATTCCTAAGAATATAAGCACCCAGCCTTTGCCCCAAGTAACAACGCCCGACGCCGCCAAAATAACGTAAAGCATTGCGAAAATTGCGGGTATGTAAATAAACGTGTTTATCATTGCAAATTTTTGATGTGTCCTGAATGCGAAAGCAAGGTCTAAAAGCAACAGCGCAATAACGCCGCCCGGAATTATGGGCCAGGTTGAGCTCCAGCCTATTGTGACGCCGCACAAAAGGAAGATAAACACCGCAACGAGCATAACTGAGCCTGCATTTAAAATCCTTGCGAACATATGGAAAATCTTTTTAAGCCTTAAAATCTGCCTGATTCCTGCAAAGGCGCACAAAATGCTCATTGCAAATGCCGTGCCCACGATCATGAGCCATCTGCCTGACCAGGTGTCAAACAAAATGCCCTGAACTATGTAAACCGCAACGGCAATAATAATTAAAAGCGGAGTGCCTATTACTAAAAGCTTGTGCTGAAGCTTCTCTTTTCTGCGCCGTTTTTCCTTTGCCAAATATTGCTCAAAATCCCCTCTGATGTCGGGATATTCAGACAAAATAAGATCTTCAACAACTCCCTCATCGGTAAGCCCTGCCTGCCTAACGTCACAGGCACGGTCATTCATTTCGTCAAGCAGATTTCTTTTATACTGATACAGAAGCTCGCTGTATTTAAAGTCTTTACACGCATCTTCAATAGTTTCAATAAACTTTTTCATACTTTTCTCCTTTCTTGTGAGTAAAGTCCGATTTCGACCAATAACATTCTACCATATGTTAAAGTCATTGGCAATATATTTAACATTATATTTGCATTTTTTGGGTTTTATTAAACCGTACATTATGTAAATTAAAAAGCAGGCTTTTACGCCTGCTCATTTTTCGCCGAAATCTTTTTTCTTGCTCTCTTCATCCGCAATTTTTGAAAGACCCTGCGCAATTTGAGGGTAGCTGTTATGGGTATCCGCCGTCGGCTGAATGTTATAAGTGCCGTATTTGTTCACCAAATCAAACGTGTCGCGCGGTTCGCCGTGAATAGGGTCTGCGGATATGTCAAGTTGTGTGCTGTTTTGTTTTTTACCCGTGTGTTTACCTTTCTTCATATCAATCGCCTCATACCTTTTCTTTTTATAGTATTTTCAGCTGAAAAAAGAAAAATATTCGCGGGCACAAAAGATAATTTTAAGGGGAACCCCGATGAAGAAAAAAATTATTCATCAGCGAAGTGATTTCATTATTCATTAAATTCTTTTTAAAATGAATAAGGGGACGATGTGGGCATGGTCCCCTACGAAATCTAACATCTAAACTCACTTTATCCTTCTCGGTTTTCTTCTTTTGGCGCGGATTCTGTTTCTGCGAACGATAAGCAAAATATAAATTACAAGAAGCGCAACCGCAAGGCAGACAAGAATTTTCATAATTGTTGTGCGGAAAAGGAAGCCCAAAAATCCCCCAATACGAAGAATTACCGAGCCGCTGATGTCCTCGCTTGCCACAAGATTAACCGTTGCCACAAGCTCGTCACCGTAAAGTACCTCTGCCTTACCTATTACATCGCCCTTTTTAATAGGCGCGTTAACGGTTTTTGCCGTTTCGCTCTCAATGGGGCGGATTTGCAGGCTTGCGGTCTCAGTACCCGTTGGAACGAGCGCTGAAATCTCCTCCTCGGGAACAAGCGCTACGTGGTCTTTTTTCCAATTGTATTTAACATCAACCACCGTCACAATATCGGTTTTTGACGTAACCTTTGTAAGAACTATATTGTTAAACGCCCATTCGTAAATCTTTTTACTGTCCGTAAAGGCAACATTTTCTTCAACTCCGTCACCGTCAATGTCATACTGAGGCGCATTGAGGACTATTAGCATATAGTTATATCCGTTTTTAGATGCAGTTGTAATAACGCAATGCCCTGCAAGCCCCGTTGTGCCCGTTTTAACGCCGTAAACATAGGGGCAGTAATAATCTTTATATGCCGAATTGAGCATTTTGTTGGTGTTATTCAAATATCTTATATTCGGATACTTTGCAGTCGGATTGATCTGATATTTTAAAATACTGCAAAGCTCGCGAAATTGCGGATTTTTAAGGGCATAAGACGTGATTTTATAAAGGTCCTCGGCAGTCGTGTACATATTTGTGTCGCCGTTGTCAAGACCGCTCGGGTTTATAAAATTCGTGTTTTCACAGCCGAGCTTTTTGACAAAATCATTCATCATTACAACGAAATTTTCCATACTTCCGCCGATGAAATCAGCAAGAATGTTTGCGGCATCGGCAGCAGAGGGAATCATCAGGCAGTGCAAAAGCTCGTCCACCGTAAGCTGTTCGCCTGCAATTATTCCTGCAGTTGCGGCGTTAAGGGCATAAAGCCCCTCAATACATTCACGCTTTGCAGTTACAACCGTGTTTAAATCTTCGCAGTTTTCAAGAACAAGCATACAGGTAACTATTTTTGTAAGGGACGCAGGGGCTGTCCGCTTTGAAGCGTTTTTGTCAAAAATAACGTCTCCCGTATCGGTGTTTATCAGCATAACAACATCTGCCTCTGTTTCTAAAAGGGAGTTAAACGAGGCGGATGCGGGCACGGAAAATGAGAAAAATGCAGTCAATATTAAACTTACAGTCAGCAGAACACAAATTATCTTTTTCAAAAGCTTTTCCTCCACTTGAAAGTTAGCATTAAATATATTACAATATAATTAAATATAACCTAATATATAGAGTATAACACAAATAAACAGAATTTCAAACATAAATTGCCTTGAAAGGAATTTTTTATGATTTACATTACGGGGGACACTCACGGCGACCGTGACAGACTTTCAAAAATAAATCTTATGAAGCTTCGCGAGGGTGACACCCTTATTATTTGCGGAGATTTCGGATTTCTGTGGAACGGCAGCAAAAAAGAGCAGAGATTTTTGCGTGATCTCGGAAGCCGAAAGTACAACATCTGCTTTATTGACGGCACTCACGAGAATTTTAAGCTTTTAAATGATTACGAAATAAGCGAATGGCACGGCGGTAAGGTTCACAAAATTTACGGAAATCTTTATCATATGCTGCGCGGGCAGATTTTTGAAATCGAGGGCAAAAAAATATTTACGATGGGCGGCGGAGAAAGTTCAGACATTGACATTCGCCGTGACGTTGACGCCTGGCAGAAAGAGGAAATTCCCACACAGGAAGAACTGTTAGAGGGTGCGGAAAATCTTGAAATTGCAGGGTATGATATGGATATAATAGTCACCCACGAACCGCCCTTGAAAGTTAAGAGCTTTTTAAATCTTAATGACAGCGAAATGCTCCGTGTTACCGCTCTTAACGCATATTTTGAAGAGCTTTCAGGCGGGTGTAAATTCAAAAAATGGTATTTCGGCTCAATTCACAGAGATATTAGAATTTCATCTTCCCACAGAAGCATATTTACCGATATTGTAGACGCCGAAACGGGCGAAAAAATTTAGAGGAGAACATAATGGAAAAACTTGTCGAATATTTGAAGCTTTTTAAAGATAACGGCATTTTTGTAAAATCCAATGCAGACGAAAACACGGAGATAAATTTCATTTCCTATGACTCAAACAGAGTGGAAAACGGAACTCTGTTTCTCTGCAAAGGCGCACATTTTAAAGCGGAATATTTAAAATCCGCTGAAAAAAACGGCGCAGTCGCATATGTTTCGGAAACGGAATATGATGCAGAAATCCCTTGCATTTTGGTGTCGAATGTAAGACTTGCTATGTGCCTTATGGCAATTTTTTACTACAAAAAGTGCTATGAAAAATTTTCTCTTATCGGCATTACGGGCACAAAGGGCAAAAGCACGACAACGTATTTTCTAAAATATATTCTTGACCTGTATCTTGAAAGTATGGGGGAAAAAATGTGCGGAGTTATTTCGTCTATTGACACCTTTGACGGCATTGAAAATTTTGAAAGCCATTTAACAACGCCCGAGCCCTTTGATTTGCACCGCCATTTTGACAATGCGGCAAAAGCAGGACTTAAATATATGGTTATGGAGGTGTCTTCCCAGGCGCTGAAATACGGCAGAGTTTACGGCGTGAATTTTGATGTGGGCTGTTACCTTAACATTGGCATTGACCATATAAGCGATGTTGAGCACCCCACCTTTGAGGACTATTTTGAGTCCAAAATGAAAATCTTTTCACAGTGCAAAACAGGCGTTGTAAATCTTGATTCCGATAGATCTGACGAGGTTATGAAATATGCTGGGAATGCTCCGAAACTCATAACTTTCAGCACAAGAGACGAAAATGCCGACGTTTACGGTTTTAATATTCACAAATCGGGCAGCGACACGGTGTTCACCGTTCGCACACAAAATTTTGAAAGAGAAATAACGCTGACAATTCCCGGGCTGTTCAACGTTGAAAATGCTCTTTGCGCCATTGCGGTTTGCGAAGCCCTTAATATTCCCGAAGAATTTATTGTAAAAGGGCTTTATATTGCAAAATCCAGCGGACGAATGGAAGTTTACGAAAACGCAGACAAAAGCATTACCGCAATTGTTGACTACGCTCACAACCGCCTTTCCTTTGAAACTCTCTTTAAATCCGTTGAAAAGGAATACCCGGGAAGAAAAGTTGTTATCGTCTATGGCTGCCCCGGTAAAAAAGCCTTTATAAGAAGAAAAGATTTAGGCGAAATAAGCGGTCAGTACGCCGATATGTCATATCTTACGGAAGAAGATGCAGGCGAAGAGCCCGTAAGGCAGATTTCCGAGGAAATAGCAACGCATATTGAGTCCGTGGGCGGTAAATACAAAATAATCGATGACAGAGGCGAGGCTATTCGCACGGCGATTTTCGACTGCGGACAAAACAGCGTAATTCTGATTACAGGCAAGGGCAATGAAACAAGGCAAAAGCGTGGAATTGAATATGTTGACTGCCCCACAGATGTTGAATATGCCGTTTCCGCATTAAAAGAGTTTGATAAAATCAATGGAATTCAAGGTTGAGTGATTATGAAAAAAGATAACCGAAAAAACAAAAACATACTTTCAAAAGCAATGTTTGTTTTCGGCATTGGCTCTGCGGCAGTGCAACTGATTTCACGGTGCCGTGTGATTTATAAAGAGCGGCAGGGAGAGCTCAGCGCAGATTTCCCCGAAATCGAAAACGAAATAAACGAGGCTATTGAAGCGGTAATAAGTGAAAGAGAGGAAAGTGCAAATGAATAACTCATTTTTCAAAAAATTAGGCAAATACTCCTGCTACGGCGTTGGGGCAATTGGTCTTGACCTCAGTTACGGTCTTTTTTATTCTTTCCTTTCCTATTATCTTTCAAGTCTCGGCATACATTCGGCATTTCTTTTGATAATCACACCGTTAGCCCGCATTTGGGACGGTATTAACGACCCCATGATGGGTACTATTGTTGACAACACACGGACAAAATTCGGTAAATACCGCCCGTGGATACTTATAGGCGCACTTTCCAACGCCGTTGTGCTCGCGCTGTTATTTACATCGTTCGGAATGAGCGGTTGGCGCCTTTACACCTACATTGCAGTAATGTACATACTCTGGGGAATGACAAACACTATGGCGGACATTCCTTACTGGTCAATGGTTCCGTCATTTACCAGCGAAGAAAAAGAAAGAAACCTTGTGGCAACGGTTGCAAGAACCTTTTCGGGGCTCGGTCAGGGGATAATAACCATTTTAACTCCTATTATCGTGCCGAAATTAGCCTCTGATTTAGAGCAAAAGACCGAAAAAGGCTATACCCCCGGCGGATTTTCAAAATGGGCAATTATTTGCGGAATATGCCTTGTAATCTTCGCCATTATTTGCGTTCTTACCACGAAAGAAACAAACGTAGTTTACGGCGAAAAGAAAAAATTCAGCCTTAAACAAATCTTTTCCGTTATTAAAACCAATGACCAGCTGGGTTGGTTTATTCTTTTCGCAATGCTTTCAAATGCAGGCTGGTATTTAACAAGCTCTACGGCGGTTTACTATTTCAACGATTCGCTAGGCCGTCCCGAATCACAGTCACTTTTCGGAATGATCGGTACTGTGGGCTCTGTTTTAGGACTTTTAGTTATCCCCGTTCTCTCAAAGAAATTCACAAAAAGAACAACATACACCATTTCCCTTTCCACCGCAATTTTAGGCTACGCTTTAATGTTTGTGTTCGGCCCCTTGCTTAAACTCCCGCTGATACTCAGCTTTTGCTACATTTTAGCCTCTGTTGGTATTTCTTCAATGTTTGTGTCACAAACAATTTTCCTTGCAGATATTGTTGACTACGGCGAATACAAAAACGGAGTAAGAAGTGAGAGCATAACCTTCTCAATGAAAGGCTTTTTGCAGAAAATGGC
>JAFLUO010000091.1 GCA_022508705.1 Oscillospiraceae bacterium | reverse complement strand
AATTACGGCATTGATTCAAGCGATATTTCCGATGATGTTTCCGATGTGGATTATTCTGCATATCTGACTGATGATAAAGACGGGGGTGACGCAGAATGAAAGGTGCAAGTCTTAAATATCTTACCAAAGAAGGCTTCAGAAGCGTTTGGGTAAATAAGCTGATGTCTTTAGCGTCAATAGCTGTTCTGATGGCGTGCCTTGTTATTATCGGTCTCGGCGCAATGATATTCTTTAATATCAACTCTTTGCTTGACAATATCGAAAATCAAAATGTTATTATGGTATTTGCCGAAAATAATGCAACAGATGAAGAGGTAAGTATTATTGGCAATAAAATTAAGGCTCTTGATAATGTTGAGGACTGCATATTTGTTTCAAAGGAAGAGGCACTTGCTTCTCAGCGTGAAACCTTAGGTGCAGATGCCGCTTTGCTTGACGGGCTTGAGGATAATCCTCTTCCGGATGCATATAAGGTTGTAGTTGAAGATTTATCTAAATTTGATGTGACCGTGTCACAGCTTAAATCAATTAACGGCGTTCAGCGTGTCCGTGAAAACAGCGACATTGCCGGTAAGCTTGTAAATATCAGAAAGGCAGTAACAATAATCAGCTTTGGAATAGTTGCTTTGCTGTTTATAGTTTCACTTTTCATTATCTCCAACACAATAAGAATTACAATGTTCTCAAGAAAGCTTGAAATAAGCATTATGAAAGCGGTCGGTGCTACTAACTGGTTCATTCGGTGGCCGTTTATGATTGAGGGAATAAATTTAGGCGTTATTTCCTGCCTAGTTTCGTTTGTGGTTTTAATTGGGCTTTATTCTGGAATTCAGTATATTTGCGCAGGACTTATAGACCAGTTTAAGCTTGTAGATTTCTGGGACTATGCGTGGTATATTCTCGGAATATTTGCCGTAATAGGTATTTTTACAGGCTCAGTCGGCAGTCTTATTTCAATGGGCAAATACCTCAAAGAGCAAGGGGGAGTTATCAATGAAGATCAGTAAGAAAATCATTGCCGTACTCTTAGCCTTAGTGATGCTTCTTTCAATCTCTCTGAACGGATTTGCCGTTTCAAAAGAAGAAATAGAGGCAAACCTGAACGCTGAAATTGCTCAAAAGGAAAAAGAAATTGAACAGTATCAGCAAAAAATTGATTCTCTCAAAGGTAATGCGGAAAAGCAGGATGAATATATTGACGAGCTTCAAAAGCAAATACACGCTTATGATGATGAGGTTGCGTTGCTCGGTCAGCAAATTGACGATTTGAATGCTAAAATTGCAACTCTTGACGGTGAGATTGCAGAATATGAAGCTAAAATAAAAAGTCTTGAGGAAAATATTGAAAAAATAAATACTCAAATTGAAGAAAAGAAGGTTGAGGTAGATGATGCTTACAAGCTTCTTTCTGACAGACTTTGCGCCGCATATATGGCAGGGGAAACGTCCGTACTTGAAATTTTCCTTTCAGCAAAGGATTTTTCTGATTTTATTGAGCGCTCGGAGCTTGTTTATCAAATTGCCAAGCATGACAATGAAATTGTTGCAGGCTTAAGGGACTCTATTGCAGAGCTTAATAAAATGATAGTTGAGCTTGATGAACAGAAGGCCGACCTAGAAGAAAGCAAGGCTTTACTTGACAGTCAAAGAGCAGAGCTGGAAAGTTCAAGAGAAACCGTTAAACAATCCAAAGCGGTTGTTGACCAAAAGGTTGCCACTATTCAGTTTAAAATCAATCAGGTCAACAGTTATATCGGCTCTCTTAATCAGCAGAGTGCGCGTTATCAGGCAATGATGAAAAAGGCTAATCAGGATTTAGCGGATTTTGAGGCTCAGCTTGGCAAGCTCAATACTTCAACGGGTAGCGGTACCGTTGATTCGTCAAATGCAACCCATAACTTTGAAGTTTCAACAAAAGGTCTTATTTGTCCGCTTCAAGGCGCAGCTGTTGCAATCAGAGAGTATTCATGGAATCATGCTAAAAGGGGATACGGTAACAGAGCTACCGATATGGGCTCAAAATCCGGCTCAACGCTTAACCGTCCGATTTATGCTGTTGCAGACGGAACTGTTTTGTCATCTGCATATCAATCTGTAGGCGGCAACTATATTGTTATAGATCACGGTAACGGTGTGTCCACTCGTTATTTCCATTGCAATTCATTGGCTGTAAGCAAGGGTGCTACTGTCAAGCAGGGGCAGATAATTGCCTATGCAGGAAGCACAGGCAGTGCCGCAACAGGGCCGCACCTTCACTTTGAGGTTCTTGTTAACGGAACCCAGGTTGCTCCTGAAAATTACTTGCAAAAAGCAAACGGCAATTACGTTTCACCGATCTCTTAAAAAGGATTGATATACTTTGAATAAGAAAGTATCTTTAGGGCTTACACTTTCGCTTATATTTATTTCAATTGCATTGACGGTCACAATTACAATGACCGTTTCAATGCTGACTTACAATAATCTTATCAAAGACGTTTCGGGAAGATCGGGAATGTATTCGGGCATTTCCGAAATTGACGACGCTATCCGTGAAAACTATTACGGCGAAATAAACGAAAATCTTCTCAATTCAATGATTTCAAAAGGATACATTGAAGGCTTGGGCGACCGTTACAGTGCTTATATGAATGCTGATGAGTATGCCGAATACAAGCAGTTGGAAAAAGGCACGAAAACAGGCATAGGCATTGTGGCGGTGTTTGATGAAGTCAGCGGCGGAATTTACATTTCCGAAATAGCTGATTCTTCTCCGGCAAAGCTTCAGGGAATGTCAAAGGGTGACGTTATAACCGAAATTGACGGAACAAAGGTAACTGCGCTCAATTCTTCAAGCCTTATGAAAGAATTAGAAGGCGACAAGCTGACTGAGGTTACCGTTACATTCGTTCATAATAATGAAGCTAAAACCGTAAAGGTTGCAAGAGGCTTCTCTTCGAGGACAGTTTATTACAGCGCCGTTAACGAAAAAGTCGGGTACATTAAAATAACCGCTTTTTACAAAAACACTGCTGAAGAGCTTAAAGATGCCATTAAGTATATGAGCGATAAATCAATTTCTTCCGTAATTTTTGACGTGCGCAATACGGCAGACGGTCTTGTGCCTTATGCTACCGCCTGCATCGATTTAATTGTTCCTGTTGCAACGGAAGGAACCGGGGCTCTTGCTACTGCGGTAGATAAAAACGGCAATACCATTGAAACATTTACCTCTGACTCAGACTCAATTTCGTTAGGGATATGCGTGCTTGTAAATGCAGGTACTTCAGGACCTGCGGAACTGTTTGCTTGCGACTTGCGGGATTTCGGTGTTGCAAGCCTTGTGGGAACAACAACCGCAGGCAACGGAAAAATGCAAAAGATTATTGAGCTTTCAGACGGCGGTGCAGTAAAGCTTACCGTTGCAAAAATTTTGCCCTATAAGAGTGAAAGCTATGATGGTAAAGGTCTTGCGTGTGATTATGAGGTAACACTTACGGCTGAGCAGACAGACAGACTTCAAATGCTTTCATTGGAAGACGACGCTCAGTACCAAAAGGCACTCAGCTTAATGACAAATTCTTAAATTTTTACCCCTTGCATATAGTTAATGCAGGGGGAATTTTTTATGTTTTGTGTTCTTACCGTAAATTACAGAAAAAATACTTTTTTTGAAAGATTGTTTGACCGTATTATTAAAGATGATTATGAGCTTGTGACAGTGCCAGTGCTCAGCGGCGCTCCGTTTTATCATTTAACTGCTACCGTCGGCAAAAAGGGAGTGGATTATGAGCGTGTAATTTTTGAAGTCGGGCGTTGCGCACAGCGGCTTGTTGTCAGTGAAGATACACAACTGCCACAGACTCGCGGAATAGGCGAGTTTAACAGCGATTTATTTTATAAAAAGCTGATACATAATACCGCAGATTACATACTCTCAAAAATCCCAAAAGACGCTGTATTTGATGAAGAACTTGGAATAATAACATATTGCTGCAACGAAATTATAATAGGGGAAGATAAGAACGATTTTAGTCTCTTAGAACAGTATAATGCACTGAAACCCCAAGGAATAGAAAAATATAAATTTGCCGCCGCCCTTTACGAGCTTTGCGGAGTATTTTCAATTGGGGATTGTTACTTTAATTCAGTAATCGTAAACGGCGAAAAAAAGAATACGGAAAGCGTTTATTTTTCTTGACATATAGGCTTTTTTTTTATATAATACTTAAATATATAGGCATATTAGTGCCGTTGTTACCGTGTTCTTTTTCACGGGAAATGAAAGGAGTTTTTTATCGTGGCAGAAACACAGCTTACCATAGAGGCATTAAGAGAACTTGAATCAGAGCTTGAACAGTTAAAAACCGTCGGCAGAAAAGAAGCTGCTGAAAAGATTAAAGTTGCAAGAAGCTTCGGCGACCTTTCCGAAAACTCAGAATATGATGAGGCAATGAGCGATCAGGCAAAGCTTGAGGCAAGAATTAACGAAATTGAAAATATCGTTAAGCACGCAAAGATTATTGACGTTGAATCTTTAGGTACAGAGAATGTTCATATCGGTTCAACGGTTACTCTTCAGGATAAAAAGAAAAACGAATTCAAATACACAATCGTCGGATTTGCTCAGGCAGACCCCGTAAACGGTAAGATTTCCGATGAATCCCCCGTAGGAAGAGCTCTTATCGGTCATAAAAAGGGTGATAAAGTAATCGTTGAGGTTCCTTCAGGTCAGCTTCAGTTCAAGATTACTGCAATTTCAAAATAATATTTTGGCAAATCGAATTTCTAACGGGGCGGTAACCGCCCTGTTTTCATAAAAAGGCAGAGGAGATGTAAAAATGGCAGATGAAATTAAGAACGCATCAGTTCCCGAGGATGAAATAGATGTTAACGAGTACAGACAGATTCGTGTTGAAAAACTCAAAGCAATGCAGGATGCAGGCAATGACCCGTTCCAAATCACAACGGCAAATCAAACTCATGAAAGCACTGAAATAAAAGAAAATTACGATGAGCTTGAGGGCAAAACCGTGTCAGTATGCGGCAGAATGATAGCAAGGCGTATTATGGGTAAAGCAAGCTTTGCCACAATTCAGGACAAGCTTGGCAGAATCCAGTCTTATGTTTCAATTAACGACGTAGGCGAGGAAAGCTATACTGCATTTAAAAAATCCTGGGATATTGGCGACATTATCGAAATAAAAGGCTTTGTTTTTAAAACCCGAACAGAGGAAATTTCCATTCACGCTCAGGAAATAAGACTGCTTACTAAATCTCTTCTTCCTCTTCCCGAAAAATTTCACGGCCTTACTAATACAGATACCCGTTACCGTCAGCGTTATCTTGACCTTATCGTAAACCCGGATGTCAAAGACACATTTATCAAGCGCAGTAAGGTAATTTCTTCCATCCGCCGTTATCTTGACGAACAGGGCTTTATGGAGGTTGAAACTCCAATGCTTGTTTCCAATGCAGGCGGTGCGGCGGCAAGACCATTTGAAACCCATTACAATGCACTTAATGAGGACGTAAAGCTTCGCATTTCTCTTGAGCTTTACTTAAAGCGTCTTATTGTGGGCGGGCTTGAAAAGGTTTATGAAATCGGCAGAGTGTTCCGTAACGAGGGTGTTGATACACGCCATAATCCCGAATTTACTCTTATGGAGCTTTACCAGGCGTATACTGATTATCACGGTATGATGGATTTAACCGAAAATCTGTTCCGCTATCTTGCTTCTGAGGTTTGCGGTACGACTGAGATAACTTACGGCGAGCATCAGATTGATTTAGGCAAGCCTTTTGAGCGCCTTACAATGGTTGAGGCCGTAAAGAAATATGCAGGCGTTGACTTTGATGAAATCAAAGACGATGAAGAGGCAAAGAAAGTTGCTAAAGAGCATCATATCGAGTTTGAGGACAGACACAAAAAAGGCGATATTCTCAATTTGTTCTTTGAAGAGTTCTGTGAATCAAATCTTATTCAGCCCACATTTATAATGGATCATCCCGTTGATATTTCTCCCCTTACGAAGAGAAAGCCCGAAAAGCCCGAATATGTTGAGCGCTTTGAACTGTTTATTAACGGTTGGGAGATGTGCAATGCTTACTCAGAGCTTAATGACCCGATAGACCAACGTGAGCGCTTTAAGCTTCAGGATGCGGCCGCAGCGGCAGGGGATGAGGAAGCAAACCATACTGACGAAGATTTCCTCAATGCTCTTGAAATAGGTATGCCCCCAACGGGCGGTATCGGCTACGGTATTGACAGACTTGTAATGCTTCTCACAAATTCACCTGCTATCCGCGATGTTCTCTTGTTCCCCACAATGAAGCCCCTGGACTAATATAAACTTATCTTAAGTTATATGAACTTATCTAACCTAACTACTTCATTGTTGTACAATGTGGTATACCACATTTTTGTGGGTAAGATATAACAACTTATATAAAGTTTTTGAGACTCTACTTTTGAAAGTAGAGTCTCTTTTTTTGTTGTAAAATAGATGTGTCGCAAGACAAAAATAATAGAATGGAGTGTAGAAACATGAAAAAAGAAGTACCTATTTGGGAAAAGTCAAATCTAACCATTGAGGAGGCAGCGGCGTATTTCAATATCGGAGTAAATAAGTTGAGGCGACTAACTGCCAAAGAGGATTGCCCTTATGTGTTGTGGGTGGGCAGCAAATGTTTAATTAAAAAGGCGTGTTTTGAAGAGTATCTTCGAAAAACATTCTCAATTTAAGGAGGCGAGAATATGAAAAAGAAAATACGATATGACAGTAATCGTGTAAGACTTCGCTTCGGCGAGTATGAACGGTCAAATGGGCGATATGAATATCGCTA
>JAFLUO010000090.1 GCA_022508705.1 Oscillospiraceae bacterium | reverse complement strand
CTTCCGTTATAGACGGTCTTATTGTAACACGGTAGGTTTTGGGAACATGCTTTGTGGGGTGAGTCATTGCATTGGCAAATTCACCATCGTCAGTCATAAGCAATAACCCTTCCGAATCTCTGTCAAGCCTGCCGACAGGATAAATCCTTGTGCCTACGTCTTCAACCAATTCTGCAACACATTTTCTTCCCATTTCATCGTTAAGCGTAGTAATGTACCCACGGGGCTTGTGAAGCATAATATATGTTTTCTTTTTAGTTTTTATAATCTTTTTGCCTGCGACAACAACAGTATCCTTACCCACCGTAATCTTATCGCCTATAGTAGCGGGTCTTCCGTTCACCTTAACCTTACCCGCCGCAATAAGCTCTTCCGCCTTTCTGCGAGAGGCAACTCCGCATTCGGAAAGATACTTTTGAAGTCTTACTTGTACATCCGCCATTTTTACTCCTTTAAGGATAAAACGTCTTTTTCGGCAACTAAATCGACCGATTTTAAAAATTTGCCGTTATCAGAGAAAAAATCAACACGCCCCACAATTTCACCCTTGTGCACGGGCGCATATTCAAACTTCTTTATATAAATTTTATAACTATACGATAACTGCTCGCTAAAATAAGTGTAATCCGCATTTTCAGAAAGAGTTACGGACACTTTATCCTCTTTTCCGCCGATAACTTTAAGTGAATATGATTCAACATCACAAGAAAGCGATGTTGATTTAACTAATGGCAACGCATAATCATACAGCTTTTGGTGGTCATTCCAATCGTCAGGGTCTGACAATGTAACTGTAATTAAAGTTTTGCCGTCACGATTTATTGCAGAAACCAAGCATCGTCCGCTTTTTTTGGTAAAGCCCGTTTTTAAGCCGATATAATCGTCGGAAACCGAAAGCAGCTTATTATGATTGGTCAGCACCCGTCTGTACGGCGGTGCGCCATAATAAGCTTTAACGCTTTTCGACGAGCAAATATTAAAAAAAACGGGATTTTTAATTGCTTCGGCGGCTAAAAGCGCCATATCATAAGCCGTGGAATAATGACCGTCCGCATCAAGCCCCGAAGGTGTCACAAAATGAGTATTCGTCATCCCGATTTCCTTCGCACGCTCGTTCATAAGTTGCGCAAATGGTTCAAGCCCACCTGAAATTATATGCGCAGTGGCATTTGCGGCATCATTACCAGAGCTCATAAGCATACCTTTAACAAGGGATAAAAGCGAAACGCTGTCTCCGCCTTTAAGTCCCATAGATGTGCCTTCAACTCTCACCATTTCATCGGTAACCGTTATCATTTTATCATCAGCACCGTTTTCAATAGCTATGAGCGACGTCATTATTTTTGTTGTGCTCGCCATAGGTAAGCGTTCATCTGAATTTTTGGAATACACAATTTCTCCGCTGTCAGCACAAATAACTACTGCCGCCTTAGCCGATACAGCGGGCTCTGCAAAGGAAGTAATTGATAGTGCAAAAAGCAGAAAAATTACAGTTAGCAAAACAAATATCTTTTTCAAAATCATCACCAAAAAATATTATGCTTTTCAGTGTGATTTAAGAATAAGTGGCTACTTAATTATTCAGCAGTCTCTTCTATATTCTCCTCGGCGGTAACAGCAATATCTGCTACAGCTTTGTCAAATGCCTTGTCCATTTTTGCTTTATTGATAGCAACATTTACCTTGTCAAACATTTCGGGAACAAGGCTTACCATACGCTCTGCTGCGTTGTCAAATGCGGTAATGTGCTTAATTTCAACATTTCCGTATTTATCGATTACAAGGAAAGCAACAGGAGTGATTGTTACGCCGGCTCCGCCTCCGCCGCCGAAAATCTCCTGATTTGACTTTGACGGGAAATCAGAACCGCCCGAAGCAAAGCCGTATGTAACCTTTGAAACAGGAATAATCGAAACTCCGCCCTGCGCAGAAATAGGCTCACCTATTATTGTGCTGACATTTACGAGATCCTTAACCTTTTCAATTGTACTTTCAAGAATACCTGCTGCAGATGATGACTTATCTTTCATCAATAGCACCGCCTTTATCAGAATTTTTATTTTTTTTATTTTTAATTCCCATAAGGAATTTAATACCTACCTTAAATACTAACCTACCGGCCAAAGCAAACAATGCATTTGTAAAGAAAACAGGTCTTACACTGATTTTAAATGAAAATTCAGCTGTATTTTTAGTGCCGAGAAAATCCGGCTCAACAACGGCACTGTATTTTTTCACGGGAAGAGTAGAGCATATAAACGAAAGAGCGGGAAAAACCTTTTGACAAACCCTGCCGTACTGAATTGCCGTCTCAGCAGCGTCACCGTTAACTGACACGGTCATATTAAGGAAAAGCTCTCTGATAACAATGTGCTTTCTGAATGAATTTAACATTCTTCCCAAAGAATTTGCCAAATTGTTTATAAGTTCTATTACGCCGTCAAAGCCTTTGTTCTTATAAAAGGTAAGAAAGATATTTTCCTTTTTCTCTCCCTCTTTTTTGTCTTCGGGAGCTTCTTCTGCTTCCTTTTTCTTCTTTGGTTCTTTTTTCGGCTTATCCTTCTTTTTCCAGGGAAAAATATTAAACTTTAAAAATAACCAAGATACTCTAAGAAAAAACTCATCGGTATAGTCACCGCTTATATTGATCCTTATACTAAAACCTAATACAAAAAACGCAATTATTCCGACAATTATGTAAAATGCAGTCAACTCTTCACCTCCCAAAATTTATTTTTATGTTTTGTTATTTTTTATTCAGTAACAACTGTTTGCTCGCTACTTTCGACAGTTTCTTCTTCAGTTTTCTCTGTTTCATTTACCGGAAGGGGCGGAAGCTCCTCAAGAGATGAAATACCGAATACTCGCAAGAAATCAGGTGTTGTGCCGTAAAGAAGCGGTCTGCCCGGTAAATCGAGCCTGCCTCTTTCTTCTATGAGCTTTTTTTGACAAAGTGTTGTTATAACGCCTGAACAGTCAACGCCTCTCACCTGTTCAACAAACGATTTTGTAACGGGCTGATTATATGCTATTACTGCCAAAACCTCAAAAGCGGCTTGTGAAAGAGGGGTGTTTTTCCGCAATTCAAGAAAATCTCTTATAATTTCCGCATATTCGGTTCTGCTTGAAAGCTGAAACTTATCGCCAAGTCGCAACAGACATATACCGCTGTTTCGCTCATCAAGTTCTGCGGCGAGATTATATAAAATACGGTCCGCAAGTTCAGGCTCGATTTCAAAAATCGAAGCAATTCTTTGAAGCTCCACAGGCTCGCCTGCTGCAAAAAGTATTGCCTCAACAGCAGACTGAATTTTACTTGCTTTCATTCGTTCCATTCCTCGCTAACCTCATCTATTTTACTGTCTATCAGTTCAATTTCAGCATTTTCACCTTCGCCTGAAACAATAATCTTTTTTGACTTTGTAAGCTCTAAAATCGCCAAAAAAGTAGCTACCATATCAGAACGGGAACCCGAATCTGCAAAAAATGATTTAAAGCCAGCCCTTTGACCTTTTCTTTTCAGTTTAGAAAAAATATTTGAAATTTTTGAGCTGACAGAAACTATCTTTTTAACAACAATTTCACGAAAAGCCTCTATCGGCGGCGGTAAAATATTGATTTTTTTGCCTGCCGCAGAAATATAAGCACTTGTAAGCTCCTGCGGCTCGTGAACTCGTCTATATGTTTGGTCTATATCCATTTTAATTGGTTCACGCACAAAGCAGTCAAACCCGGGTGTGTTTGTCTCAGAAAGCTTTTGCGCCATAAGCTTCATATCCCTGTATTCAATAAGCTCACCCTGAAGCTCTTTTTTTAGCTCTTCGGCTTCGGTATAAACAGGAAGAAGCGAAACTGATTTTAAGTAAACAAGCCGTGCCGCCATTTCAAGAAAATCGGATGCGACATACATATCGTTTTCCTTCATTTGACGGACATATTCAACATATTGCTCAACAAGTGTTACTATCGGAATGTCGTAAATATTCAGTTTATGCTTTGAAATAAGATGCAAAAGAAGGTCAAGCGGGCCTTCAAATGCCTCTAATTTGTAGGATATTTTTTCCATGGCACACCAATATATTAAAGCAAAATAAGATTGAACAGCTTTTGATAAAGTCCCATTATAAGCCCTGATAAAAATGAGAGCGGAACTGTTAAAATCCCTGTGAACAGCAAAGCAAAAACAACTAAAACAATATAACGCTCATACTGCATAACCTTAAAATAATACTTGGATGGTATTAAAAGCTGCAAAATCCTTGATCCGTCCAAGGGAGGAATCGGCAACAGATTGAAAACTGCAAGCTGAACGTTTACAGATGCCGCAAACCAGAAAAAGAGATATATTGCACTAAGCAGAGTTGAATTACTTGAACCGTTTGACAAGCGGACACACAAAACCGCAAAAAACTCAGCAATAAATCCCATAATAAGATTTGAAACGGGACCTGCAATGGCTACAAGAGCCATTCCTTTTTTAGGGTCTTTAAAATTTCGGGGATTAACGCCGACAGGCTTTGCATAACCAAAGCCAACAAGCAAAATCATTAAAGCGCCAATGGGTGAAATGTGTGCCATGGGGTTTACCGTTAACCTACCCTGAAGCCTTGGTGTTTGGTCGCCGAGCTTCGTTGCAACCCACGCATGAGCAAATTCGTGTATAGGCAATGTGCAAAACACAACAAATGCCATTGAAAAGAGATATATAATAAGATTACCGAAATCAAAACCGCTTCTAAATAAATTCAACAGCATAAAACTAATCCTTTCTTTAAAAGAATATTATATTCTAAAAGCTACGATTCTGTCAATATTATTGAAATCAAAAATGACCTTTTTTTCGGATACAATACTCTCAAATAACGGTAAAACCTCCGCCGACTGCCCGTCACCGCACTCGCAAGCTATTAAACCGCCATTCTTTACTTTTGAAGCCCATCTTGATGCTATGCACCTATAAAAAATCAAGCCATCGTTACCCCCATCAAGTGCTGACAGCGGTTCTTTTTGCACCTCTGCCTGCAAAGTCGGAATTTCATCAGATTTTATATACGGCGGATTGGATACTATTACATCTGCAATCGGTAAATCCTGTAAATCACAGTTCAAAATATCGCATTTTACAGGCACAACATTTGGGAGTTTAAATATTTCAAGGTTTTTATTAAGATATGAATATGCCTTGTCCTCTTTTTCAAAAAGATACACTTTAGAATCAGGGCGAATTTTCGCAACAGTAATGCCTATACAACCACTGCCCGAACACAAATCAAACACAATAGGATTTTTGACGTTTTTTATCTCGTTTAAAACGTATTCAACAAGATTTTCAGTTTCGGGACGGGGAATAAGCACGCCCTCGCCCACTCTAAATGTTAAACCGTAAAAATCCCATTTACCGACAATGTATTGAAGCGGTTCGCCGTTTTTTCTTCTGCTGATTATTTCGTTCATCAATGCAATTTGATTATCGGTTGCCAAAACAGAAGAATAATCGTAAAATTTTGTTTTAATATTCAGTATATCTTTAAAAATAACTCCTGTCTCAAATTCACCGCAACCGCCGAAAGAAAGCTCTTCGGCAGATTTTTTATACAACTCAAAAAGGGTCATTTATATTTTGTCGTCCTCCGGATTGTCTGTAATGCAGGCTTTGAGTGCTTCAATTCCAACCTCAATTATGTCATCGGTAGGCTCAACGGTTGTAATTCTCTGCATCAAAAGACCGGGAGCGGAAAGAAATCTGACAAGAGCATTTTCATGCTTTCCTGCATATTTAATGAATTCATATCCAATGCCGGTTACAATCGGTAAAATTGCAAGCTTCAGTAAAACCCAACTCGGTCTGCTGACTGCTCTTAAATTTGGGAAAATAAGAACAAGCGCAGATGTAAGCAGAATACTGATAATTAAAATAACAAAAATAAAGCTTGTTCCGCACCTTGGGTGAAAGCGTTTCATTTTGCGCACATTTTCAACATTTAAATCAAGACCGTTTTCGTAACAGAAAATTGTCTTATGCTCTGCCCCGTGGTACATAAACACCCGTTTAATTGACTTTGTTCTTGAAACTAACCACATATACAGAACAAAAATAATAATTCGCACAATACCCTCAAAAAGCGGATGAAACTTTGAAAGGTCAACTCCCCTTACAATAAGCTCGTCAAATTTATCAACCAAAAGCGTAGGAAGATACATAAATATTCCGAGTGCTAAAGCAAGTCCCAAAACAGTTGAAATAATGCCGATAACCGTCATCATAGCAGGGCCCATGTGGTCAGTCAGCCAACGGTCAAGTTTAGACATATCCTCTTCTTTTTCTTCCTCTGTCATTGACTTATCGGCGGATTTCATAAGGTATTTATATCCGCTTATCATTGAATCAATGTAAGTAATGACTCCCCTAATTAGCGGAATCCCTAAAAATTTATACTTTTTAGTAAGCGGTATGTCATAATCAACTTCAACATCTATTGAGCCGTCAGGCATTCTGACAGCCATTGCATTGCCCGCAGGACCTCGCATCATAATTCCTTCAATTAGCGCCTGACCGCCGACAGACGTTTTGTGTTTAGCTTTCTCACTCATAGTTTTTCACCCTCTATATGTTAATAGGTAAATTTATTGTAACAACGGTACCTTCGCCCAAAGCACTTTGAATATCAATTGCTCCGTTATGCAAAGTTATTATTTCGTCAGAAACGGCAAGACCTATACCGCTTCCCCTTGCGCTGTTATTGGCTTTAAAAAATTTTTGCTTGATTTTAGGCAAATCGTTCTTAGAAATACCGCACCCGTTATCTTCAACAGTAATTTGAATATTATTACTTAAACGTTTAAGCGATATTTTGACAAATCCGCCTTTTTTACTGTATTTAATCGCATTGTCAATAATATTGACAAAGACTTGCTTTAATCGGTTTCCGTCGGCATTAGTATAAATATGACCTGCGGAAATATCGGAAATTATTTCAATATTCTCTCTTTCGGCTCTTTCCTGAATAGCTTCAATAACATCCGAAAGCTCTTTAACAATGTCAATTCGGCTGATTTTAAGAGACATTTTCCCGTTTTCCATTCGGGAAAAGTC
>JAFLUO010000009.1:7171-30319 GCA_022508705.1 Oscillospiraceae bacterium | reverse complement strand
GAGCGGTCTGCGGCAAATATGCCTGCGCCCGAAATGTTCATAAGAGACATTCTGTTCCAATTCATTGTATCAAGATATGCGTTGGAAATTTCTGTCTGCTTTCTTCTGTAATCCTCAAAATCGGCAAGAACCATATACGGGTCATGGTGAATAATTGTTGACGTTACCTCGTGGTAGAAGGTGCCGTTTATGCCGTTTTGATTTGCAAAATCAATAATCTTGTGAAGCTCGCCGTTATTGTTATAATACTGCTGTGAATCGTAGCCTCTTCTTTGAAGATTTTGAACCTCGGGTGTGCTCATACCGAAAATGAAGATGTTATCTTCGCCAACGGCATCGTAAATTTCAACGTTTGCGCCGTCCATTGTGCCGAGCGTAATTGCGCCGTTAATCATAAATTTCATATTGCTGGTACCCGAAGCCTCTGTGCCTGCAAGTGAAATCTGCTCTGAAATTTCTGCGGCGGGAATAAGCCTTTCTGCCATTGTTACATTGTAATCCTCAACGTAAACAACCTGCAATTTGCCTTTGCAGTCGGGGTCGGAATTTATCATTTTTGATAAAGCACAGATAAACTCGATTATTTTCTTTGCTATAAAGTAGCCCGATGCCGCCTTTGCACCAAAAATGTATGTGTGGGGAACAACGGGGGCTGACGGATTTTCTTTGATATAAAGGTACTGAGCCAAAATGTTGAGAGCGTTTAAGTGCTGGCGCTTATACTCATGAAGTCTTTTTACCTGTACATCAAATACTGAATTTACATCAAGCTCTATGCCTGTTTGCTTTTTAATGTATGCTGCAAAATTCTTTTTATTATGAAGTTTTATTTCGCCAAGTGCATTCAGAACGCTTTCATCATCTTTAAACTCTCTTAAATCAACAAGTTTGCTTGCGTTTTTAACATATTTATCACCGATTGTTTCTTTAAGAAGCTTTGCAAGCTCAGGGTTTGACTGGCAAAGCCAACGGCGGTGGGCAATACCGTTTGTAACGTTAGTAAACTTTTGGGGCTCAAGAGCATAAAAGTCTGCGAAAACCGTGTCCTTAAGAATGTCGCTGTGAAGGGCGGAAACGCCGTTTACGCAGTGTGACCCTGCAACGCAGAGATTAGCCATACGAACAACGCCGTTTGACATAATCGCCATTCGCTCCACTGTGTCTGCATTACCCGTTCTTTCCCAAACGGATGCTCTGAAACGGTTGTCGATTTCCTTCGTTATCTCCCAAAGGCGGGGCATTAAACGCTTGTAAAGGTCTTCGGGCCAACATTCAAGAGCCTCTTTCATAACGGTGTGATTAGTATAAGCAACGGTTTTTGTTACGATATTCCAAGCGTCGTCCCAGCCATATCCGCACTCGTCAAGCAAAATTCTCATAAGCTCGGGGATAGCCATTGTGGGGTGTGTATCGTTAACGTGAATGGCAACCATATCTGAGAAATTGTCCATTGTGCCGAACTCTCTTAAATGGTGCTTAACAATATCCTGCACGGAAGCGGAAACAAGGAAATACTGCTGACGAAGTCTGAGCGACTTACCCTCAGGGTGATTATCCGCAGGGTAAAGAACCTTAGAGATAACCTCTGCCATAGCATTTCTTTCCATTGCACGCATATAGTCACCCTGATTGAAAAGTCCCATATCAAGACCGGGAGCTTTTGCAGACCAAAGACGAAGAACGGAAACACCCTTGCCGTCTTTGCCTGCAACGTGCATATCGTAAGGAATTGCGTAAATCGTATTGGGATCTTCAATTTCAACGTGGTGGAAATTGCCGTCCCACGAATCTCTGACTGTGCCCTCGAATTTTACCTCATAAGCGCTCTCTTCATGGGGAACGAGCCAAACCTCTCCGCCGGGAAGCCAAAAGTCGGGCAATTCAGTCTGCCAGCCATCAACTAATTTCTGCTTGAAAATGCCGTATTCGTAAAGAATTGAATAACCCTTTGCGCAGTAGCCGCCAGTGGCAAGACCGTCAAGATAGCATGCGGCTAATCTTCCGAGACCGCCGTTACCAAGTCCTGCATCCGGCTCACATTCGTAAAGAGCTTCAAGCTTTATGCCGAAATCTTTAAGCGCGCTTTCAAAAGTTTTTGTTAAATTCAAATTATAAAGATTGTTTTTAAGGGAACGGCCCATAAGAAATTCCATGCAAAGATAATAAACTCTTTTAGAGCCTTTTTTACTTGCTTCCTTTGAAAATTCCGTTCTGCCCTGACTCATCATATCCCTGACGATAAGCGATACAGCTTTGTAATACTGCTCGTTAGTTGCCTCTTCAGGATGTACGCCTATAAAATGCGAAAGCTTTGATTCAATGGCTTGCTTTGCTTGGGCTTTAGTTAGCGAATAATTCATACAAATCCTCCAAAAATATTTATCAAAATCAACTTTAATATTAGTATCATTTGTATATTTTACACTAAAATAAGCCGTTTTTCAACTATAATGAAGAAAAACACAAAATTCTCTGTTTCATACAAAAAATCTCACTGCAAACTCAAGTTGCAGTGAGATTTTGTATTAAAATTTAATTTAAAATTAAGCCATATTGCCGCTGTAATTAGTGTAGCCTGCATTTACCCAGATAATTTTAAATTCGTTTCCGCTTCTCTGGTAAAGGTTTGCCTTGCCTTGCGCGGCGCTTGTGCCGTACTCATAGAACGGATTGAGCCTGCCGTTTTTATTTGTAACGTTTCTAAGACCCTTTTCAATTCCGTCTGCCATTGCGGTGTCTTTAGCGCGAAGCGTCATTACAACAACGCAGTTTGTAGGATTACAGTATCCGAACTTAAATCCTGTCTGCCACCAGTGGAACTCAAGCGGACGGTAGAAAAGACGGTTACGGTTATTATAGTCCTTTGTGGTCTTGTAGAAATCGAAGCCCATTTCAAGAAGGTTGTCATCATTTGCACATGCGTAGAAATCTTCTGAAAGACTTGAGTCAATGTCCTTTGTGTAAACGCCCATTTCAGCACCTGAAAGAAGAGCATACTGACCTTTCCAGCACTGAATACGCCAATATTTGTCGCCGTATGTAAAATCACACTTAAACGTAACGTAATTCATATTCAAATAGGTTGCGCCGTCGTCATATGTGCCGGTAAATCCAAAATGACGCTGCCACGGGTTCATGTCCGTATAATAAATATCCTGCTCTTCATCGTAAATATAGCCTGCTGCTTTAAGAAGACTTATCATATCAGACTGTGTTATCCCTTGATTTCCCTGAGTCTGAGTCGGATCAGGAGTTGTCGGATTAGTGACATTGTCAGGGGCTTTTGTTGTGCTCGGTGCGGGAGCTGTTGTGCTCGTTGTGCTTCCAGCAGACGAAGAAGGCTCATCTTCCGCATCTGTGCTTGTTTCATCATCGGGAAGAGTATACTCGTCAAAGTCAACCAAATTCTCCGTTGACGGAGTTTCAATCGGAGCAGGCTTTTTTGTGATTTCCTCTTCTTCCGGTTCTTTCTTACCGCACGCTGTTAAACAGCACAAAAAAACTGTAAGAGCAATCAAAAGGGATGTTATTTTAATCAATTTACTTTTCATCAGTCTTTTGCCTCCATACTATAAAAATATATATTATATACTACTCAATTATTACACAAAACGCGGTTTTTGTCAATGAATATTCTTTTAACTCTTATATTGATTTTAATACTAAATTATGGTATATTTAAAAAAATATAACTTTCAATTTATTTTGGAGAAATATATGAGTTTGATAAGAGATATTGAGCTTTATCCGGAAGGTATGCAAAAAATTGACTGGGTAAAGGCGCACATGCCCGTACTTTCAAGTATTGAAGAGGATTTTATTAAAGAAAAACCCTTCGAGGGACTGCGTGTTGCCCTTTCAATTCACCTTGAAGCGAAAACGGCTTATCTTTGCCGTGTTTTGTCCGCTGGCGGCGCTCAGATGTACGTAACTGGGTCAAATCCCCTCTCAACGCAGGACGACGTTGCCGCTGCCTTAGTTCACGAAGGGCTTAATGTATTTGCATGGTACAATGCAACGGCAGATGAATATACGAATCACTTGCGTGAGGTTATAAGTGCAGAGCCAAACATTATTATTGACGACGGCGGAGATTTAGTCAATCTTATTCACAATGAGTATCCGCAACTTCTACCAAATGTTTTGGGCGGATGTGAGGAGACAACAACGGGCATAATAAGGCTTGTTTCAATGGCGCGGGAAGAAAAGCTTAAATTCCCTATGATTGCCGTTAACAATGCAAAGTGCAAATATCTTTTTGACAACCGTTACGGTACAGGGCAGTCCGTCTGGACGGGAATAAACAGAACGACGAATTTAATTGTTGCAGGCAAAACCGCCGTTGTTGCAGGCTACGGCTGGTGCGGCAAGGGCGTTGCAATGAGGGCGAAAGCCTTGGGCGCCAAAGTCATCGTTACTGAAATCGACCCGATTAAAGCAATGGAAGCTAAAATGGACGGCTTTGACGTGTACCCGATGGAAGATGCGGCAAAGTACGGGGATTTCTTTATCACCGTTACGGGCTGCAAAGACGTTATCACCGAAAAGGCATATAAAAATATGAAAGACGGTGCAATTCTTTGTAACGCAGGCCATTTTAATGTTGAAATAAATCTTCCTGAGCTGGAAAAATCGGCGGTCCGCATTTTCCCGCAAAGGCAGAATATTATGGGCTACGAAATGGCAGACGGAAGAGTTATATCCGTTTTGGCAGAGGGCAGGCTTGTGAATTTAGCCGCAGGCGACGGCCACCCTGCAGAAATTATGGACATGAGCTTTGCAGTTCAGGCCCTTTGCGCAGAATATATTGCTAAAAGCCGAGGTAAACTTAAAGCAGGGGTCATTGATGTCCCCGAAGAAATTGACAGAAAGGTAGCGTTGAGAAAGCTTAAAAGCTGGGGCACGGAAATTGATGTTCTCACACCTGAGCAAGAGAGCTATATCAACAGTTGGAACGTATGATGGATAATTTCAGATATACAAATGAAAGATGCCCTGTTTGCAGGGAAGCATTTACCGCGCAGGACGATATTGTAGTTTGCCCCCTTTGCGGAGCACCCCACCACAGAGAATGTTATAAGAGAAACGGAGAATGTGCATACAGTGATAAGCACAACGAGGGCTTTGTTTGGAAGCCCGAGAACGAGCCTGCTCCTGAGAGCGCGCCCGCAGATACACAGCCCTTTGGCGCAAATCAGGCATATCAGCCCTATGCAAATCCTGCAAATGGGCAGATGCCGCCCTTTGCCGCTCCCGCAGTGCCTTATGTGATGCCTTATCAGTTTCCGAATCCGCTGAGCGCTTTTCCGCCCGAGCTTGAAGACGGCGTTTCAACGGCGGACGCGGCGACTTACATTAACAAGAATTCTCAAACATATCTTCATAAATTTTTCAAGAGAAAATCCGGTAAGCGCACCTTCAATTTTGCCGCATTCTTCTTTGGACCATATTGGTTTATTTACCGAAAGATGTATAAGCTCGGAGCAATTTTTATTGCAATAACGTTAGTGCTTGCAATTATCCCCATGCTCATTCCACAATACTCGCATATGCAAAAAGAGCTCAACAGTATTGCGCAGGAATATCAGAATTTTGACGCAACTTCAACTGATGACCCGATCGCCGCAGTGAATGAAATGTATTCAAAAATGTTTTCTGCTCGAAAAAAACACCCCATAGGCATTGCAGTCGGTGTTTTTTCATACGCTGCTGACATAGCGTTATCCGTTTACATGGGAATTGTTGCCGATAAAAAGTACAAAGAACACGTTGTAAAAAGCGTAAAAGAAATAAGTTCTTCCGACTGCGCCGCAGGTAATGAAGAATTCCGCAGACTGAAAATTTTGGGTGAGGGCGGAACATCTTTGGGATTTGCAATACTGGCGGCTATGGCAGTAACAGTTGTCTCTAATTTGCTGTCAATGTTAAATACGTTTATTATTAAATAAAATATAAATTCATCTGTAAGGAGAAATAACATGAAAAAGATTACAAAAGCAATCATTCCTGCAGCGGGACTCGGCACAAGAGTTTTGCCTGCATCAAAGGCAGTTCCAAAGGAGATGCTCAACATTGTTGACAAGCCTGCAATTCAGTACATTGTTGAGGAAGCGGTAGCGGCAGGCATTACCGATATTCTTATCGTTACAAACCGCGGTAAGGGCGTTATTGAAGACCACTTTGACCACGCTTTTGAGCTTGAAACAAAGCTTGAGGGAAATGCAAGCAAGGCAAAGATTTTAGAAGATGTTAAGGCTTGCTCAAACCTTGCAAACATTTACTTTATCCGTCAGAAAGAAACGAAGGGTCTCGGACACGCAATCTGCTGCGCCAAGAGCTTTGTAGGCGACGAACCCTTTGCAGTTATGTACGGCGACGATGTTATTATTTCGGAAGACCCCGTTGTAGGTCAGCTTTGCCGTGCTTATGAAAAATACGGTGTAGGCACAGTAGGCGTTAAGGAAGTTCCCCGCAAGGACGTTCCCAAGTACTGCACCCTTGACGTAACACCTCTTGAGGACAACGTTATGTCCGTTCACAATATTATTGAAAAGCCCACTCCGGAAGAGATTCTTTCCTGCTATTCAATTTTAGGCCGTGTTGTTCTTCCGCCTGAGATTTTTGACCTTATTGAGCAGACTCCGCCCGATCCCAAGAGCGGTGAGGTTTATTTAACCGACGCTATGTGCGAGCTTGCAAAGCAGGGTAAGCTTACAGCGGTTGACTTTAACGGCACACGCTACGATATGGGCAACAAGCTCGGCATTATGAAAGCCAACGTTGAGGTAGCCCTTACTCACGACGAAATCGGCGAAGATTTCAAGGCATATATTAAAGATCTTGCCCAGACTCTTTGATAATATATAATGAACATATAAAAGTAGGGGACGATGCCCACATCGTCCCCTACAAAATCAGTACGATATAAAAGAAAAAACCGATAGCAGAAATACTATCGGTTAATTTTCCTTCGGGTTTAAGTCTAAGTTTTTGGGTAAAACTCAGAAATAGGATTTTTACGGTTTTGGGTAAGAAACCGGAAAAACGTTTGCGTTAGAGATGTCGTCCTCTAACAGTTAAGAATATAACACAGGAATTTGTCAAAGTTTATGCAAAATTGTGAACAAATTGTTAACATTTTGTGTTTTTTTCGTAAAAATCAAATTTTAATTGATTTCTATTAGAAAAATACTGTTGACAGTTGCATTTATATTATGTATAATACACAGTGTATCCCAATATAAAAAGGGAGGGATTTACAGTGAGTCAGGTAAAAGTTAAAGAAAACGAGTCTCTTGAGAGCGCTCTCAGAAGATTCAAAAGACAAACTTCTCGTGACGGCGTTATTCAGGAAGTACGCAAAAGAGAACATTACGAAAAGCCTTCAGTAAGAAGAAAAAAGAAGTCTGAGGCTGCACGCAAGCGTAAGTATAAATAATCTTTCGCTTTAAATTCGTGTTTGTTTTGAAAATTAGCGGACAAGTTTCTTGTCCGCTGTTTTTTTAGGACAGCTTTTTAGGTGATAATTATGTTCATTCCGAAAATTGATTACAGATTTAAACGTGTTACCGATATAACTCCTGCGGATCTCCGCAAAATGGGTGTAAAGGCAGTGGGGCTTGACATTGACAACACCATTTGCTTTGACGGTACAATGGACTTTATTGAAGGTATACACGAGTGGATACAGAGTATTAAAAACGCAGGCATTCCCATTATGATTATTACGAATGCCACAAATCCGAGGGCAGGCAGAGTTGCAAAGGCACTTTCCATTCCTTATGTTCACCTTGCAAAAAAGCCCTTTTCTTTTAAGCTGAAAATTGCCGCGAAGAAAATGGGTGTAGAAACAACCGAAATGGCAATGTTAGGCGATCAGCTTTTTGCGGACATTAAAGCGGCTAACAAATGCGGCGCCGTTGCGGTTCGCATTGACCCAATGCAGGGGGAAACAAGATTCCCACGCTATTATGCAAAACGCAGGCGAAAAGAAGCGCCAATCATTGCAGAATTTGAAAAAAATCACGGATACGGAGTAGACAAATGAAAAATTTACAAAGAGAACTTAAAAAATTAGGCGACAATTATGCCGTGCTTATTATTTCCCCTGAGAACAGAAGATATTTTACTTCTTTTCCGTCATCTGACGGATTTTTGATAGTAAACAGCGAAAAAGCGATATTTATTACCGACGGGCGCTACATTGAGGCGGCAGAAAAGCAGGCAAAAAACTGCGAGGTAGCGCTGCAAAATCGCATTTTCCCGCAAATAGCGGACATCCTTTCTGAAATGAAATGCGGACATTTGCTGGTTGAGTCCTCACGAATGACACTGGATTTTTACAATTCGCTTAAAGGCTCGGCAAAAAATATTGCAATACAAACCGACACCTATTTAGACAGTTTGATAAACTCCCTTCGCTCTGTTAAAACGGAAAAAGAGCTTGAATGTATTAAAGCGGCGCAGAAAATCACTGATGACGCTTTCGCACACATCTGCAAATTTATTAAAGAGGGCATTACTGAAAGAGAAATCGGTTTGGAGCTTGATTTTTATATGCTTTCCCACGGGGGCGAGGCTCTTTCCTTTGAAACGATAGCCGTGAGCGGCGCAAACACATCTATGCCCCACGGTGTTCCCAGCGATAAAAAGGTACAGAACGGCGACTTTATTACAATGGATTTCGGCACGGTGGTGGACGGATACCACAGCGATATGACGAGAACGGTTGCTCTCAGCTTTGCCACGGACGAAATGAAAAAGGTTTATGAAACCGTTAGAAAAGCCCTGTCCGCCTGCATAAACGGGCTGCGTTCCGGGCTTACGGGCATTGAGGGCGACGCTCTCTCCCGTGACGTGATAGAAAACGAAGGCTTCGGCGAATATTTCACTCACAGTACTGGTCACGGCGTGGGCATTGAAATTCACGAATACCCGAATTTGAATAAAGCGAACGATGTTCCTCTTGTGCCGGGTCAAATTGTGACGGTTGAGCCGGGTATTTACATTCCGGGCAAATTCGGTGTAAGAATTGAAGATATGGTCTATATTACCGAAAACGGCTGTGAAGATTTAACACATTCTCCAAAAGAATTGATTATTTTATAATGACGGCGGTTATGATTGCCCCTGCCCCAGCGGATATAAGCAATTCGGCGAACAGGGCAACTTTGCTTTTAATCTTTTGACGGCGGCTTTTGGGCACTCCTAAGCCGTCATTTACGGCTCGCAGGGCGCTTTGGCGCAGGACTGATTCGGATTCTCGGCTGTATTCGGGTTTTACGAAGAAAAAGGCTTTTTCAAAATAGCGTGAGCCTGTGTCGTTTAATTCCAAAACCTGACGGTTGATTCCTTTTACCATTTATTTTTCCTCACAAGAAAATGATTTAATTTTATTGTAGGAATTTATAGTAAAAAATATACTGTTTAAGTCAGTTTTTTTCTGAGAAATTTTGTCAATATGGAATATTTAACAAAAATTATTACACAGAAAAATATACACACAGTATAATAATTAACTGTTGATAATTGTTCAAAACTCTGTTGAAAATGTTAAAAAATCGGCTAAAAACCTTAATATTTCAATGAAAAACCGACTTTTTACTGTTGTGTTGAAAGACTTTGTTAAATTTTTAACTAATACGGAAAGTTGTACCACCTTAACATTTTATACAAAATGGAGCGGTGAAAACCGTAAACCTGTCAAAAATTTTTGTGCATATTCACAAGGTAAAAAATCATTTAAAAATTTTAGTTAAAATTACTTGTGGGGGATTAAAAATATGAGCGATTACAAAATTTCAAAGCCTGATGTGTTCAGCCTGCCCCTCTGCCTTGACTGCGGTCAGGCATTCAGATGGGAAGAAAAGGACGGCGCATTTTGCGGCGTTGCGTACGGTAAATTTTTAAAAATTGAAGAGAAAAACGGCGAGCTGATTTTCTACGATACAAGCGTTGAGGATTTTGAAAAAATCTGGAAACCGTATTTTGACCTTGACACAGATTACGGAGAAATTATCGGTAAATATGACGAGGAAAATCTTGTTAAAGCGGTAACCGCATACAACGGAATACGGATTTTGCGCCAGGAGCCGTGGGAAGCCCTTTGCTCGTTTATTATTTCCCAAAACAACAATATTCCGAGAATTAAGGGCATAGTTTCCCGTCTTTGCGAAAATTTCGGTGAAAAAGCGGGAGACGGTTTTACTTTTCCGTCTGCCGAAAAATTAGCCGTTTTAACGCCTGAGGATTTAGCGCCTCTGCGTGCAGGATTCAGAGCAAAATACATAATTGATGCCGCGCAAAAGGTTGCAGATGGGACGGTGGATTTTAAAAAAATTGAAGAATGCCCCATTGAATTCGGCAGAGAGGAACTCCAAAAAATCAAGGGCGTTGGCGCAAAGGTTGCCGAATGTACTCTTCTTTACGGCTTTCACAAGCTGACGGCTTTTCCCGTTGACGTTTGGGTGAAGCGCATTATGGCGGAGATGTACCCCGAGGGCTTACCTGCCTGCATGGAAGGCACAGAGGGCATTGCCCAGCAGTATTTGTTTCATTACAGAAGAAATATTGATAAATAAATTAAAAGTTCTTAATATAAGAAAAAGAGTCACTTTCGTGACTCTTTTTCTTTTTCATTCTTCTGAAATATATTCCGCAATATCTTCTAATCTGCACCTCAAAACAGAGCATAATTTATCCAAAGTTTTAGTTTCAATATTCTCATTGTTTTTTAATCTACGAATTGTTTTGCTGTCGATTCCGCTTTTTTCTCTTAAATAGTATGTAGAAATGTTCCTGTCTTTCATGGTTTCCCAAAGCCTGTCAAATTTAATCATATCATCTACCCCCTTGACATTTTTAATTATGGGGGTTATAATCCTAAATATTAAGGGGATATAATCCCCATATTGTCAAATCATTCAGGAGCATATATTACTTGTTCTTTCTTTGGACATCTAAATATTTCTATCGAAATACATTCGAAATTAGAATCGACTTTAGTATACTTAATTGAAAATGGACATGCAGAGACTTTTATGTAGGAAATCAAAGATAATTCGATTATAACCTTGTAAACCAAAGTAAAAGTTAAAACTATTCATAATAATTCATATGTTTTATTTATTTTATGATATGTTAAAAAATATTTTTTATTATAAATTTTTAGAATGGAGGTATGTAATATGTCTCAACTTTCCTTGCTGACTGCTGGTGTTCTACTGGGACTAGGTGGTGGTCTAACTGTAGGGATAGATATGTACATAATATCAAAAAAAGGTATTTTTAGGATATTAAAAATTATTGCAATACCTGTAATAGCGATAGGCTTTATCATCTTATTCCCGACTGCTGTTACGCTACTTTTCAACGGGTTGATAAATTTTCTTTTTGGTTTAATATTGCTGATTGTTGGCTTTTTTGTTGCTGCGTTTTTTACAATACTACCAATGTGGTTGAGCGCAAAGAAACGTATAGCAAATAATCCTATACTCCGTGAAGTATTTGAAATCATTCAGAAAAATAATGTAACAGGTATAGCTATATGTCATGACGGAATTCGTATTTTTATTGATTGCTTCAATATACCTGTACCTGTTCAAACCACCTTAAAATGTCAATCGGAGAAAGAATACGAAGAAGCGAAGCGGTGGGGTCCGCTTCACTATGAAACAATCATATATCAATGTCAATCATTGGAAGAATACAGAATAAAGGAACATAAAACTCTTACTTCATATCAAGATATCAACATACTAAATTCGCATCAGTATATTGATATCAATTTCAAGGAAAAGGGTTATACAGATATCACGGGAAGTGAATCTTTTTTTATAAATGCGATACAAAGTAGATATAAGAAATATCGACTGTTCTATTATTCTCGTACGATAACCTATACAACTCCAACATTTTCAACTACTTCTGGGAGTTCATATTATACAGGTGCTAACGGGGAACTGTTGGGAAGCGGGTCACGTACCACATATCATGGTGGAAAGCAGTTGTCTTTTACAACAGATAATTATAAATTCCTTATCCAAAAGGAAGAATCTAAAAAAAGTAACACAGAACCAGTGGAAAAGTTAAAATCTTGGTAAAGTTGAAATTGATTAAGTCTGTTTTTAATCAATCTTTACATTCGATATAAAGAGTAGAGTATTTAACTTGTGTTTATAAATTGAAACAACCCGCCTTACGGCGGGTTTTATGCTTTTATTTCCGTAAGAAAGTACAAAACATACCTTTCTTATATTTACTTTTCTTTAAAGAATCGACTTATAAAGTCTTATGTACTCGTTAGCGGATTTACCCCAGCTATTGTCGCATTCCATTGCACGCTTTACGAGAATATTCCAGCCCTCACGGTTTCCGTAACCGTCAACGGCGCGCTTAATTGTGTAAAGCATATCGTGGGCGTTATAGCTTGCAAAGGTAAATCCGTTGCCCTTGCCGTCGCCTGAATCGTGAATTGAATCACGAAGTCCGCCTGTTTCACGCACTATGGGGATCGTACCGTAACGAAGCGAAATCATCTGCGAAAGTCCGCAAGGCTCGCTCTTTGATGGCATAAGGAACAAATCTGCACCTGCATAAATTTTCTTTGAAAGCGAGGGGATAAAGCCCAGTTCAATACCCATTTTGTCGGGATGTTTTTCTGCCATTTCACGGAAAAAGCTTTCATACTGCCATTCGCCTGAGCCGAGTAACACAACCTGACAGTCAACCGTTGAGAGAAGCTCGTCAAGAACTGCTTTTACAAGGTCAAAGCCCTTGTGACCGACAAGACGGGAAACCATGCCGATAACGGGAACGTCTGCACGCTGGGGCAAACCGAAATGCTCCTGAAGAGCCTTTTTATTTGCCGCCTTGCCCTCGGCAAAATCGGTTGTATCGTAATTCTTAACAATATCTTTATCGGTTTTCGGGTCATAAAGAACGGTGTCAATTCCGTTAAGAATTCCCGAAAGCTTCCAGCTTCTTTGATTAAGAATAACATCAAGTCCGTGAGAATACCACGGGTCAAGAATTTCGCCTGCATAAGAGGGACTTACGGTCGTTACTTTGTCAGCACATTCAATTGCGCCTTTCATGTAATTGCAGTCGCCGTCATATTCAAGAAGATTCGCATTTTCGGGCGGAAGACCGACAACCTCACCCAAAAGCTCCATACCGTATGTTCCCTGATACTGAATGTTATGAATAGTGAAAACGGTTTTAATGTTTTCATAGCCCTCGCGGTTGGCGTAAATGGTGGAGTAATAAACGGGAGTGAGCGCTGACTGCCAGTCATTACAATGAATAATATCCGGCTTAAAGCCAATGTGCGGAATCATTTCAAGAACCGCTCTTGCAAAAAATGCAAATCTTTCAGCGTCGTCGTAATAACCGTAAAGCCCGTCACGCTTGAAATAATACTGATTATCAAGAAGATAATAAATTACTCCGTTTGCTCTTGCCTCAAAAATACCGCAATACTGCCTTCTCCATGCAACGGGAACGGAAATTGAGGTGATAAACGTCATTGTGTCTTTGAGCTCCTGACTTATTGTGTCATAAAGCGGCATAACAACACGGGCGCCGATAAGACGTTTGCGCAAAGCTCCCGGAAGAGAGCCTGCAACATCGCCGAGGCCCCCTGAGGCTTTAAAGGGAAGCGCTTCACTTGATACATATAATACTTTCATATTTTTAAATGCAGTTTCCTTTCTAAATTTAGATTACGATGCCTTTGCCGATGTAAACGGGATAATTCTCAACACCGGAAAGAGTTTTATTTGGCGTTACAACAACATTTTTATCTGCAATAATGCAGTTGATAATTGAATTCTGAGCAATGTAAGTATCCTGCATCACGATTGAATTTTTAACAATTGCGCCTTTTTCGATTCTTACCCCTCTGAATATGATTGAATTTTCAACCTCACCCTCAATAATACAGCCGTTTGCCACAAGGGAATTTTTAACGTCTGAGCCTATGCCGTAGGTTGCGGGCATATCATCCTTAAGCTTAGTGTAAACGGGGCGCTCGGAATTGAAAAGGTTCAAGCAGTTGTCAGGCTCCAAAAGGCTCATATTTGCTTTGAAATAAGATGCCATTGAGTCAATAGTAACGGCGAAATCTTTAAATTCAAGACCGTAAATTTTAAGTCTTTCTGTATTTTTCTGAATAATATCAGCTTCAAAATCCGTCAAATTCTGGCTTATTGCCTCATTCATAAGTCTTTCAAGAAGGCTCTTTTTCATAAGTATCATATTAAGAGAATAGTTTACATTCTCCGCGCCTGACGGTGCAAAAGAAACCTTTGAAACTCTGCCGTCGCTCTCTACGTCCATAATCATGGCGTCGTGAAGAGCAGGTGAATGACCGTGCTTATAAAGAATTGTAATGTCAGCATCCTTTTCCGTGTGGAATGCCATAAATTCACGCACATCTGCATTAAACACCGTGTTGCAGTCTGCAAATAAAACATATTCTTCATTTGAACGGCTTATAAAGCCCATTGCACCTTTTAATGATGCAATTTTATCAACATTACTGCCTTGCTCCGCTGTTGAGAATGGCGGGAGCAGGAACATTCCCTCGGTTTTTCTTGAAAGATCCCACGGTTTGCCTGTGCCAAGGTGATCCATAAGAGACTGATAATTTGATTTTGTAATAACGCCGACTTTTTCAATGTCCGCATTTACCATATTAGAAAGCGCAAAGTCAATAAGACGGTACCTGCCTGCAAACGGAACAGAGCCCATTGTGCGAAGCCCTGTGAGCTCGGGAAGGCACTCGTCATAAGCATTTGAGAAAACAATTCCTACAATATTCTGTCCTGTCATCTTATTTTTCCTCCTTTGCCACATCTTCCGAAATCATTGCTTTCGGGGGAACGCTGGAATTCTCGCCAACCGTTACTCCTGCGCCTACAACGGCAATTCCCCACTCGGAACGGTCAGTAAATTCTTCGGGAGAAGAACCTACTCTTGCGCCTTCTTCAATAACTGCATCTTCAGCTATAATTGAATATTCAACATCAGCACCTTTTTTGATTACAGCGCCCGGCATTACTATTGAATAGCGAACCTTTGCGCCTTCCTCAACCGTTACGTCATGGAAAAGGATTGAATAATCAACCTCGCCGAATACTCTCGACCCCTCGGATACCATTGAATTCTGAACATCTGCCGAAGCCGCAATGTACTGTGGCGGTGTTGTGGGTGTTCTTGAATATATTTTCCATGAATTGTCCGACAAATCAAGGTCAACTCTCGGATTCAAAAGGTCAAGGTTAGCCTCCCAAAGAGAGTCAATAGTTCCAACGTCCTTCCAATAGCCGTCAAAGAGATATGCAAACATTCTCTCCCCTGCCTTATGCATTGCAGGAATAACGTCTTTACCGAAATCGTTGGAAGAATCAGGGTTGTTTTCATCGTCAATAAGGTACTGACGAAGCTTTGACCAGGTGAAGATGTAAACACCCATTGAAGCCTTGTTGCTTCGGGGATTCTTCGGTTTCTCTTCAAATTCGCTTATGGAATTGTCATCATTTAAAATCATAAGACCGAATCTGCTTGCCTCTTCCCACGGAACTTCAAGCATTGCTATTGTGCAGGCAGCATCATTCTTTTTGTGGTAATCAAGCATCTTGTTGTAATCCATTTTGTAAATGTGGTCGCCTGAAAGAACAGCAACATATTCGGGATTATAACGGTCAATGAAATTGATGTTTTGGTAAATTGCATTTGCCGTTCCCTTATACCACTCCATACCTTCAATCTGCTGGTAAGGAGAGAGCATGTGAACGCCGCCGTGTATGCGGTCCAAATCCCAGGCACTGCCGTTGCCGATGTAATCGTTAAGCTCCAACGGCTGATACTGAGTCAAAATACCCACCGTGTTAATACCTGAATTTACACAGTTTGAAAGCGGGAAATCAATAATTCTGTATTTGCCGCCGTATGGCACGGCAGGCTTCGCAATGTTCTTTGTAAGTACGCCCAAGCGGCTTCCCTGACCGCCGGCAAGAAGCATTGCAATACATTCCTTTTTACGAGCCATATATTTTCCTCCTAAAAGAATTTCGTTAATATGTTAAATAAATAATTATTTACGGTTATCTTGTAGGGGTCGGTTCCCTAACCGACCCGCAACGCGATTAAATTTATCAGTAACTCACGGGCGGGTGTGGGCACCCGCCCCTACAAACCTCTTCAATCAACTGCTAAATTTATCTCGTTTTCTTTAAGTAAATTGCAGACATGGGCGGAAGGTCAAGAGTGATGCTCTTTTCAAATCCGTGCATGGGGATTTTTTCAGTTTTAATGCGTTCGGGATTGTTAGAAACACCGAATCCTCCGTAGTTTTCGTCATCCGAATTGAAAACTATTTTGTACGCACTGCCGTTCGGAATTCCTATTCTGTAATTCTCACGGCGAACATTTGTAAAGTTGCAAACGGCGATAAGCTCTTTCTTGTCCTCTGCAATTCTGCGGAAAGCTATGACGGAATTGTCACGGTCGTCGGACGAAATCCACGAAAAGCCCTCCCAAGAGTAATCCACCTGCCAAAGCGCCGGATTTTTCTTGTAGAACTTATTAAGCTCTTTTGTGTAATCCTGCATTTTGCGGTGCATATCGTAATCAAGCAAAAGCCAATCAAGCCCCTGCTGATAATTCCATTCAATAAACTGACCGAACTCACTGCCCATAAACAGAAGTTTTTTGCCCGGGTGCGCCATCATGTAACCGAGGAATGCCCTGACACCTGCAAATTTTTCTTCATAAGTTCCGGGCATTTTGTTTATAAGCGAGCATTTGCCGTGAACTACCTCGTCATGGGAAATCGGAAGAATAAAGTTTTCCGAAAAAGCGTAGAAGAATGAAAATGTTATACAGTCATGGTTGTTTTTGCGGTAAATTCCGTCAAGGGAGAAATAGCGGAGAATGTCGTTCATCCAGCCCATATTCCACTTGAAATTAAAGCCTAAGCCCCCCATAAACACGGGTTTTGTAACCATTGGCCAGGCGGTGCTTTCCTCTGCTATCATTAAAGCGCCTGGGTAATCACGGAATAACAGTTCTGAAAGCTTGTGGAAAAACTCAACTGCCTCAAGATTTTCAACTCCGCCGTTGCGGTTTGCTATCCACTCGCCGTCTTTGCGGTCGTAATTTAAGTAAAGCATAGATGCAACTGCATCAATACGAAGGCCGTCTATATGGAATTTGTCCAGCCAGAACATTGCGCTTGAGCACAAAAAGCTTTGTACCTCGTTTTTGCCGAAATCAAAAACTCTTGTTCCCCAGCCGTAATGTTCACCTTTTTTGGGGTCTGAATATTCATAGCAACAAGTTCCGTCAAACTCATAAAGCCCGTTTGCATCCTTCGGGAAATGCGCGGGAACCCAGTCAAGAATTACACCGATTCCTGCTTTGTGGAAGGTGTCGATTAAGTACATAAGGTCATGGGGTGTGCCGTAGCGTGATGTTGCGGCAAAATAACCCGTAACCTGATAACCCCATGAGCCGTCAAATGGGTATTCAGTAAGGGGCATAAACTCAACGTGAGTATAGCCCATTTCTTTAACGTAAGGCACCAGCTCCTCTGCCATTTGGCGGTAGGACAGGAAATTGCCGTCCTCATGCTGTTTCCAAGAGCCTAAATGCACCTCGTAAATATTAACGGGCTTTGCGTAGGAAGAGGATATTTTTTTCTGCTCCTCCCACTTTGCATCTTTCCATTTATAGCCGTCAAGCTCATAAAACTTTGTAGCGTTGGCAGGGCGGGTTTCCATGTGAAAACCGTAAGGGTCGCTTTTCATAAGCCGTTCGCCCGATTTTGTCAAAATCGAATATTTATAAGCATCATAAACTTTGACATCTGGAATTTCACATTCCCAAATTCCGCCGTCGGAAATTTTCGTCATAACATTTTCGGTATCTGACCAACCGTTAAAATCGCCTGCAACGGAAACACTCTGAGCGTTAGGCGCCCAAACTCTGAAAACGGCTGAGCCGTCATCCGTTCTGTGGGAGCCAAAAAACTCGTAAGCACGGGCGTTATTCCCTTGATGGAAAAGATAAACGGGAACCTGATTATCAATTTCCGTGTGTTTGTTATCCTTCATAGTTCACATACCTTTCCATAATTATACAGATATATTTTATCACGCCTAAACGCAGTTTTCAAGAGATTTTTGAACAAAATAATCAAATGGCACACAATTTTTGTTATGCTCATTTGTGCAGTTTGTTACAAAATTTGTCGATTTGGGGCATAAAGTCATAGTGACAAAAAATAAGGGCGAGCATGAAAGCTCGCCCCTGCAAATATCTAATGTCTAAAATCCAACATCTATCACGACAGCTCAAACTGACCCGTATAAAGCTGATAATATCTGCCCTTTTGCGAAAGCAAATCGTCATGGTCACCGCGCTCAATAATTTTGCCGTGCTCTAAAACCATAATTGCATTTGCATTGCGGACTGTTGAAAGACGGTGGGCAATAACGAACACCGTTCTGCCTGCCATCAGCTTATCCATGCCCTGCTCGATAAGCTTTTCGGTTCGTGTGTCTATTGAGCTTGTAGCTTCGTCCAAAATCAAAACCGGCGGGTCTGAAACTGCGGCACGGGCTATTGACAAAAGCTGTCTTTGACCTTGTGAAAGATTTCCGCCGTCGGACTGAAGAACCGTGTCATAACCTTCTGGCAAAGCCATAATAAATTCATGGGCATTTGCAAGTTTTGCAGCATTTTCTATCTGCTCGTCAGTAGCGTCTAAATTACCGTAACGGATGTTATCCTTAACCGTACCCGTGAACAGGTGCGTATCCTGCAAAACCATACCGAGAGACCTGCGAAGATCATCTTTTTTAATCTTCTGAATGTTTATTCCGTCATATCTGATTTTGCCGTTATTTATCTCATAAAAACGGTTGATAAGATTTGTAATCGTCGTTTTGCCTGCGCCCGTTGAGCCTACGAAAGCAATTTTCTGACCGGGCTTTGCGTAAAGGGAAATGTCGTCAAGAACCGTCTTTTTGCCGTCATAGGAGAAGGTGACGTTTTCAAATTCAACCTTACCCCGAAGTTCAATGTATTCAACAGTTCCATCTGCCTGATGAATATGTTTCCAAGCCCAAAGACCTGTACGCTCATCCGTTTCGGTAATAACGCCGTTTTCGTCTTTCTTTGCATTTACAAGGGTAACGTACCCTTCGTCAGTTTCGGGCTGTTCGTCAATGTATTCAAAAATTCTCTCAGCGCCCGCAATTGCCATTATGGCATTGTTAAACTGCTGCGAAAGGTTTGAAATGGGCTGTGAAAAGTTTCTTGAATTCTGCAAAAACGTAACAATACTGCCCGGGGTCATAAAGCCTTTAATAGCCAGCACCCCGCCGAAAGCTGCCGTTATTGCGTAATTTACGTGACCCAGATTGTTCATAAGGGGCATCAATACGCTTGCAAAGGTGTTAGCACCCGTTGATGCCTTGCGGAGATTTTCGTTTATGTCATTAAATCTGTCAATAGTTTCTTCTTCGTGATTAAATACCTTAACAACCTTTTGCCCCTCAATTATCTCTTCAATATAACCGTTGACAACGCCGATGTCCTGCTGCTGTTTTTTGAAATAAAAGGCGCTCTTTTTGCCTAAAAACTTTGTGATAACCACCATAAGGGCAACCATAACAACTACAAGCACGGTAAGAACAGGACTTAACAAAAACATTACTATAAACGAGCCCACGATTGTTACCGTTGAGGAAATGAGCTGTGAAATTCCCTGAGACAAAAACATTCTTACGGATTCAACATCGTTGGTAAAGCGGCTCATTATTTCGCCGTTGGGTCGTGTGTCGTAAAACTTTATGGGTAAAACGGAAATTGAATCGAAAATGTCCTTACGGAAAAGATTCATCGTTCTCGCCGTCAGCAATACGGAGCATTTCGCTTTGAAATATGAGGAAGCTACGCTGAGTATTGCCATTGCCCCCATAATGATAATCTGCTTTTTCACTCCGGCGAAAAGAGATAATGAAAATTTCTGCCCTATCGCAGGGATAAGCAAATCGTCAACAATGGGCTTAATTACAACCGAAAGAACAACCATTGCAACGGAGCTTAAAATGACAAATATTATCATTCCTATGAGAAGAGCTTTATTTTTGCCTAAATATTTTAAAAGTCTTTTTACTGTTGCGCCCGCATTTTTAGGCTTTCTTTCGGGTGCCATGTTTCTGCGTTTCGGTCCCGGCATTATAAAGCACCTCCCTGCATGTCAAAATCGTCACAGCCCTTTTGCTGTGCCTCATAAATATCCTGATAAATTTCGCTGCGCTGTAGCAACTCTTCGTGAGTGCCTATATCTGAAACCTTACCGCCGTCAAGAATTATTATCTTGTCGCAGTCAGAAACGGAAGAAACTCTTTGGGCAATAATAATTTTCGTAGTACTTGGCGTGTATTTTCTCAGTGCCGCACGGATTCTTGCGTCCGTTGCCGTGTCAACAGCACTCGTTGAGTCGTCAAGAATGAGTATCTTCGGGTTTTTAAGAAGAGCGCGGGCAATACAAAGGCGCTGTTTCTGACCGCCTGAAACATTAACACCGCCCTGCCCTAAATCCGTATTAAAGCCATCGGGGAAAGACTCAACAAAGGAAAGTGCATCGGCAATTTCGCAAGCCTTTTTCAGTTCTTCATCGCTGGCTTCTTTATTGCCCCAGCGAAGATTTTCGGCTATTGTGCCCGAAAACAGAACGTTTTTCTGAAGCACCATACTAACCGCCTCGCGAAGATGGTAAACGGAATAATCGCGAACATCCTTTCCGCCTACGAGAACCTCGCCGTCTGTTGTATCGTAAAGCCTTGGAATGAGCTGAACTATTGAAGATTTGGAGCTGCCCGTAGCACCCATAATACCTATCATTTCACCGCTGTTGATCTTGAAAGATACGTTTTTTATAACATCTGCGCCTTCTCCGTAACGGAAGGATACATTTTTAAACTCAATACTGCCGTCAGGAACTTCGTTTACAGGGTTTTCGGGGTCTTTAATATCGGGAGTTTCATTCAAAACCTCGCCGATACGCTTTGCGCTCGCCTCCGCCATAAAGAACTGAGCCAAAATCATTATAGTAAAAAGGAATGACATTAAAATTTGGAAAGCGTATGTAAAAATCGCCGTAAACTGACCTACATCAAGGGTCATCTCTGCTATTGACTTTGTGGCGATGATAACTATTGCCATAATAGTCAGGTACATAAGAAGCATTAAAGCAGGCTCGCCCATAATCATGATTTTTTCAGCATGAATTACAGAGCCCATTAAATCGTCATTTGACTCCTTAAATTTCTTCTTTTCGTAGTCTGTGCGTACAAACGCCTTAACAACTCTGATGTTTGTAAAATTCTCCTGAATTGATGCGTTAAAATTATCGAATTTTTTAAGCATTGCACGGAAACGCTTTATTGCAATAGGTGCAAAAATTGCAAGTACCACTACAATTACGGGAAGCGCCACGGCAAAAACTCTTGCAACCTCAGGGCTCATTTTAATACACAAAACGAGGGCGGTAACAAGCATTATGGGCGCACGGAAGAATCCGCGAACCAGCATTAAAAAGGTATTTTGAACCGTGTTAACGTCCGTTGTCATTCGGGTTATGAGCGATGCCGTTGAAAAACGGTCAATGTTGGAAAACGAGAAGGTCTGCATTTTTTCCATAAGACCGCGGCGAAGCGATGCGCCGAAGCCCATACCTGCAACGGCTCCCACTCTTGCCGCAAGTGACCCGCAAAACAGCGAGCAAAGGGCAAAAATCAGCATTTTGCCGCCGTAAACGTAAATGTTGTGAATTGCGGCGCTCTGCACTGCGGCATTCGCCGTTTCAGTTAACTGAATCGTTTCAACAATATCCGCCATGACCTGGGGAATGAGCAGTTCGAAAATAACCTCGCCTATCATTAAAAGCGGACAAATAAACGCATAGATTTTGTATTTGTCAGCATATTTTAATAGCTTAAACATCTTTTTCCTCCTTACATTTAAAATGTTTTTTACATTTTTCGGGGAAAAGCCCCATAAGATTATCATTCATTTTTTTAATAACGGCAAGCATAGCCTCAAGCTCTTCGCTTGACAGATTTGAAAGCTTTGCGCTGTCAACAGTCTTGAAGGTCTGCCTTGCAAAGCATTCAAGCTCCTTTCCCTTTTCCGTTAAGGAAAGATTGTTGCGGCGGGCGTCGTCCTTATCTGTTGCCCGTGAAATAATACCTGATTTTTCCATTCGCTTAACCGACACCGCAACGGATGCAGGCGAAACGTTGAGGAAATCCGCAATTTCCTTTTGGGTAGCATTAGGATTTTGGTTTAAAAAGTGCAAAATCGGCGGTTGACCGAAATAAATACCCTTTTCTTCCAGCAGCCGGTCAATTATGTACCTTTCGCTGATATTCAGCCTATGCAACATCTCAATAAGCTCTTTTTTCTTATCTTCCATACCGTACTCCGAAAATTTAATTAGTCGTTTAACTGTTAGTCGCTTGACTATTATATCATTGAAAAAATATATGTCAAGAGTTCGGCAGTAAAATTTATAAGATTTTTACAAACATTATACAACTTGTAGGGGCGAAGAACGAGCCGCTGCCAGCTTTGCTGATAGCTCCCTCTAAGAGGGAGCGGTAAGTCAAACAGTCCACTTACATAGTTTTCGACAGTGTTTCAACAGGTTTTCAACGGTTTTTTAACAAGTTTTGAACTGTGGTTGGTTTAATCTGCCCGCAGGTCTGTTTTTCTGACTCAGGCGGTCGATTTTGCTGACTTCAAGCGGTCGGCGAGTCTTACTGTAATAATACAGAAGTAAGTAATATAGAAGAGTAAACTTGAAATTATTGCCTATTTACAAAACGCGCGTGCGCGCGAGAAAAAAATTTTTAAAAAAACGAATTTTTGTGTTTTGCTTTTCTGTTTCTGTCTGATGTCAGTTTTTGTTTTATTGTTATGTAGAGGCGGTTTCCCCTGAACCGCCCGTAAACTTTAAAATTTATTCGAGTGTCACGGGCGGGTGTGAAAACCTGCCCCTAAAAATTTTCTTAGACAATTTTTAACTGTATGCCAAATCTGTCCCGCATTATGCGGGAATTTTTTATAAGTTCG
>JAFLUO010000009.1:0-7071 GCA_022508705.1 Oscillospiraceae bacterium | reverse complement strand
CAGATATGGGCAAAAATCTTACAAAAAAGGAAGCGGAATTTTGCTGTCTTGCGGCAACGCTCGGAAACGGCGCCGAGGCGGCTTACAAGGCAGGCTTTACCGTTTTTCCTCAGAAAAAGGCGGAAAAGCTTTTGCGAAAAAAGCAGATAGCGGATGAAATCGAAAAAATCAAAGAGAAAAACGCAAAGAACGAAGAGGCACTCACGGGGCTTCGCAGGCTTGCGTTCGGCTCGGTGGCGGATGCCGTAAACCTTGCCGTGAATTTTGGCGAGAGCGTTTGCACCCACCGTGCAGGCGAATTTTACGGCGACACCCTCTGTTTTAAACGCTTAAACGGCGTTACAGACGCTTACGAATGGTCTTTCGTGGCAGTTCCCGCTCAGCGAAATGCAGGAGTTACAAAGACGGCAAAGGACAGAAAAAATACACATTCTCAAATAGAAAAGGCGAAAATCCAAAAGGACTTAGGCTTTGCCGTGCAGTACAGAAATGAGATGAAACAAAGGGCTTTAAAGGGTTTTTCCCTTATTTTGCCTGAGTTGTCATCAGCTACTGCCGAGAACATCATAAACCTTTGCAACGCCCCTGCCCTTTCAGAGCTTGTTTCGGCATTTGAAAGAAAAACCGCAAAAACATTCCCTATAAAATCACAGTTTTCAGAAAATTCAACAGACAAAACAGAAATGAACAGTCAATTCAAATTTTAGGAGGTAAAAAATATGGCTACATTTGAAACAATTAAACTTGATAAGGGTCTTTACCGCTCACCCCTTGGCATCAACGCTGAGCTTGAACGCATTGACCCCTCTGAAAATTACAAGGGCACTGCCCTTGAAGGACTTGACGCCTTTGAGCGTCAGCTTAAACGCTTTGACATTAAAATTAAGGGTAAAAACTCTTCTCCCCTTGAAAAGTTCTTCCAGACATCTGACTCTGCGGCGCTTTTCCCTGAATATGTAAGCCGTGCTGTAAGGCAAGGTATTGAGGAAAGCAACATTGTTGACTCAATTATTGCGGCACGCACAGACATTAACGGGCTTGATTACAGAACCATCAGCACCTCAGTCCCTGAGTTTGACGAAGATGAACAGGAAAATTTCATCGCAGAGGGCGGAGAAATTCCCAAAACAGAAATCAAAACAAAGGAAAATCTTGTAACTCTTAAGAAAAGAGGCAAAATGCTTGTTGCATCTTATGAGGCGCTCAAATTCCAGCGTCTTGACCTTTTCTCAGTAGCGCTTAAAGGCATAGGCGCTTACCTTGCACGCGCTCAGGTGTTTGACGCTATAAATACGATTTTATCAGGTGACGGCAACAGCAATGCGGCAAAGATTATTCCATGCGAGAACAGCGGCTCAGCTTCCTATGCAGATTTAATCAATCTTTGGAGCACACTCCACCCGTACACAATGAACACCCTTGTTGCTTCTCCTGAAACAGCCGCAAAGATTATGAGTCTTCCTGAAATGCGCGATGCCGCCGCAGGACTTAATTTCCATGCAACAGGCAAAACCGTAACGCCTCTCGGAGCAAATCTTATCACAACCGAGTCAGTCGGTCGCGGACTTATAGCTTTGGATAAGAACTACGCTCTTGAAATGGTAACAGCAGGCGGAATTGTTACAGACTTTGACAAGCTTATTGACCAACAGCTTGAAAGAGCGGCGATTACACAAATTTATGGCTTTTCAAAGATTTTCGACGATGCTTCTCTTGTTATGCCTTTATAAGGAGAGATTATTGTGAATAATACGAAGAGAGGAATGATACCGCACATAAAAGGCTATTGTATTATGGCTTTTGGTGCGAATGCGGTGTCACATTGCGACTATGATTGACCCTCAGTCCGTTTTTGAAAGCGTAAAAACGCTTATTGACCTGAACCCTGAAGACGAGGAAAGGATTACGGGACTATGCAACGCCTGCGCCGCCACTCTTTCGCGCAGACTCAAAGAGGGGTTTACAGGTGAAGAGGATGAGACAGTTTACGCCTGCGCCGCCTTCACCGTTTACCGTTATGCGCTTATAAACAGTTGTTTTGACGATTGCTTTGAACAGCTAAAGGCAGGCGACGTAACCGTTCACCGTTCACCCTCGGCCTTACTTGAATCCACGGAAAAGCTCCTTGCAGATGCCTTTTCCTCGGCGGATTGCTTTACTGACATCGGCTTCGTTTTCAAGGGATTTTGATATAAAGTAAGAAAAAGAAAGAAAGAAAGAAACGGCACGGCACAAACACAAACCGTGCCGTTACAGGTGAAAAATTGACAGTTAACGAAATTTTTAAATTCGGCAGGACTTGTTATTTAACCTTGCCGAGCGTTTGGAACAGCGAACATTTTAAAGCGCACATTCAGCCACTACGCTACAAAACTAAGCTTTATCTTGAAGGTGCATACACAGAAATAGGCATTAACAAAAACGAAGTTTATCTTTATTTAGGCCCTGCAAATCACGATTTGACAAGGATTGGCTCTGACGCCCGAGTTGTTGACAGCGAAGGTAACCGCTACACAATAGATAAAGCTGAAAAAATAATGCTCCAAGACAAATGCCTTTACATTTGGGCTGTAATACGAAAAACCACGGAAGCTCCTGTGTAAAAAACATATAAAAATATTAAAGAAAGGAAAAATACTTTAAGTGAAACACTTAAAGCAAACGGTGAATATATGGGTTATTGTACCAGCTTTTGCAATGACGTTATGAAAATACTTCAACCATTGAGCAGTAAAATGGAACTTGTTCTCGCCCACGAAAGCAGCATAAAAGACGTTCCCGTCAGCAAAATAATTGCTGCTGTGGGAGTAAAAAAATGCACTGTTTCCGAACGAATCTCCAGCGTTAACGATAACGTTAAGGTGGACACGGAAAACAGAAATCTTGCGGTTACCGTGGGAATAAATCTTTATGTGCCTTATTCACAGGGAACGGCAGGATGCGTCAGCGCATTTGACGACATTTTTGACTGCCTTTTTGAGGAAAAGGACTCTTTACTTTGCGAATCAAAGCTTTTGAGCACCTCATATTCCCGTGATACTCAATGCCTTGTGGCAAAAACCGAATTCGTTTTTGAAACAACGATAGGTATATACCGCAGCGAAGTTGTAGTCCCCAACCCAATTGGGTGATATTGTAGGTGAATAAACCCTCTCAGCATATTGAAAACCTAACATTTTTATGTTAAAATATTTCCATATTTACTTTCAAGGATGTGCTGAATATGGACTATATTTTTTCAGACAGAATTTCCTCCCTTAAGCCCTCGGCTATAAGGGAAATTTTAAAAGCAACCTCCGACCCGTCGGTTATCCCCTTTGCGGCGGGCAACCCCGATGCTGAGACTTTCCCTATTGATGAGGTTCGTGCGCTTTCACAAAAAATCTTTGAAGAAAAGCCAATTCTCGCTTTGCAATACGGCATTACGGAAGGCTACGCCCCGTTGCGTGAGAAAATTAAAGAGATTTTGAAGGCGGACAAAAACATAGGCTCGGAAAATGACGAAATCATCATAACCTCAGGCGCTACGCAAATTATGGATTTGATGACAAAGGTTTTCTGCAATTTCGGTGACACGGTTATCTGCGAGGCTCCCTCATTCATAGGCTCCCTTAACTGTTTCCGTTCATACGGCTGTAAGTTGCAAGGCGTTCCCGTGGAAGCCGATGGAATGGATACAGATGCACTTGAAGAAGTCCTTAAACATTGCGAAAAAGCTAAATTTATTTATACAATTCCGAATTTCCAGAACCCGACGGGCGCTACAATGAGCCTTGAAAAAAGAAAAAAGCTTTATGAATTAGCATCGCACTACGGCGTTATGATTTTGGAAGACGACCCCTACGGTGACACCCGCGTTGCAGGCGAGGCTCTCCCGTCAATTAAGAGTATGGACACCGAGGGCATTGTTTGCTATGCAGGCTCATTTTCAAAGGTGCTTGCCCCTGGTATTCGTATGGGCTACGTTTGCGCTCCCAAAGAGGTTATTGCTAAAATGACGGTTGGCAAGCAGGCGGCGGACACACATTCAACAATGTTCTCACAGCTCCTTGTTTACGATTGGCTCCAAAGCACAGACCTTCACGCGCACCTTGAAAAAAGCCGCAGTATTTACAGAAGAAAGTTAAATCTCATGTGCGACCTTACGGAAGAAAAGCTTGGCGATTTTGTTAAGTTCACTCGCCCCGAAGGTGGTCTTTTCGTATGGTGCAAGCTCCCCGAAACGGTTAAAATGCTTGATTTTGTAGGTAAATGCGTTGAAAATAAGCTCGCCGTTGTTCCTGGCACGGCGTTTGCGGTTAACAGCGGCGACGCGGAGGACTGTTTCAGAATGAATTTCTCAACTCCCTCTGACGAGCAAATCGTTAAAGGTATGGACATTTTGGAAAAGGTTAAGGAAAGCTTCATTGGATAAATTCAAATTCAGTTTAACGGACATAACAGTTATTAAAAGCGTTATGAACCGCCACGGCGTGACGTTTAAAAAATCATTGGGTCAGAACTTTTTAACTGACCCTGCGGTTTGCCCTGCTATGGCGAAAGAGGCAATCAAAGGTGCAAGCCGTGCGATCGGAGTTATTGAAATCGGTGCAGGAGTTGGCGTTCTTACGAAAGAACTGCTCGACCGAGCCGAAAAAGTAGTTTGCGTTGAATTAGACGAAGGACTTTTCCCCATATTAAATGAAACCCTTGCAGGCTACGACAATTTAAAGCTCGTTCACGGGGACATATTAAAAATAGATCTACACAAACTCATAGCGGAAAATTTTGACGGTATGGACGTGGTTGTTTGCGCCAATTTACCCTATTACATCACGTCCCCCGTTATTATGCGGCTGCTTGAAGAGGAGTTACCCATAAACAAAATCATTGTTATGGTGCAAAAGGAAGCAGGAGAAAGACTGACGGCAAAGGTCGGGTCAAGAGATGCAGGCGCAGTTACGGTTGCGGTTAAATATTATGCCAGCGCAGAGAAGGTTTTTGACGTTCCGAGATCTTCTTTCGTGCCAAGCCCCAATGTGGACAGTTGTGTTATTTGCCTTGACCTGACAAAGCGTGAGGATTACGGCGTTTCAAATGTTCCGCTGTTTTTTAAAACGGTCAAAGCGGCGTTCGGCCAGCGCAGAAAAACTGTGCTTAACTCCCTTTCAAACGGCTTGGGGCTTGATAAAACTGCAATAGCCCTTGCCTTGAATAATGCGGAGCTGTCTGAGTCCGCGCGGGCGGAAGCGCTTACAATGGAAGAGCTTGTCCGCCTTTCAAATGAAATTGAAAAAATCAAAAAATAAAGAGAGGAACATATGCTTATGAAATACACGTACAGAACAAACGGCACCTGCTCAAGAGAGATAGTCTTTGATCTTGAGGACGGCATTGTAAAAAACATTTCGTTCCAAGGGGGCTGTAACGGAAATCTTAAAGGCGTTTCAAGCCTTGCCGAGGGTCAAAAGGCCGAGGACGTTATTAAAAGACTTGAGGGAATTAAATGCGGATTTAAGACTACGTCCTGCCCCGACCAATTAGCCACTGCTTTAAAAGAGGCTCTTAAAAATGCTTGAAGAGTTCGGTTCTTCCGCTGTTTTGGCTCTCAAAATGCTCCAAAACAGCGGATTTGAGTCCTATCTTGTCGGCGGCAGTGTGCGTGATTTTTTAATGAACGTGGACTTAGGCGACAAAGACATTACAACTAACGCAACCCCCGAAGAAGTTCGTGGGGTTTTTAGCAGTTTCCGTGTAATTGACACAGGAATTCGGCACGGCACGGTGACGGTTCTCATAGACGGCGAGCCTATTGAAATCACAACGTACCGCTGTGAGAGTGCTTACAGCGACAACCGCCGCCCCGACAGCGTTTCGTTTTCTAAAAATTTTTCCGACGACGTTTTGCGCCGTGATTTCACCATAAACGGAATAGGGGTGTCAATAGACGGCGAAATCCGTGACGAAGTGGGCGGAAAGGCTGATATTGAAAGAAAAATTATTCGTGCAATAGGCGTGCCGCAGGAAAGATTTTCCGAGGATGCACTCAGAATTTTGCGTGCAATTCGGTTTGCATCGGTTCTGGGATTTAAAATTGAAGAGAATACCGAAAATGCGCTAAGGGAAACCAAAGAACTGCTTAAAAATATTTCTGCCGAGCGGAAAAGAGAAGAGCTTTTAAAGCTTATAAACGGCAAAAATGCAGAAAAGGTTTTGCTTGAATACAGAGATATTATTGCGGTTTGTATTCCCGAAATTGAGTGCGAATTCGACTTTGAGCAACACAACAGGCACCATGTTTTCGATGTTTACACACATTCCGTCAAAGCGCTTTCAAATGCGATAGAAGACGCAAATATCCGTATGGCGTTGTTATTGCACGACATCGGCAAACCCAAAACTGCAAAATTTGACGAAAAAGGCGAAATGCACTTTAAGTGCCACGCTGCAGAAAGCATTGAAATTGCGGGTAAGATTTTGACAGACCTGCGTTTTTCAAATGCAGAAAAGCAAGAGATTTTAACGCTTATTAAGTATCACGACATTCCGTTTATGTGTGAGGATATGAAAAATCCGTCACAAAAGCGCATAAGGCGCATTGTGTCAAAATTCGGCAAGGATTTAAGTCTAAAGTTTTTGGAAATCAGAAGATGTGACAATATGGCGCAAAATCCCGAATATTTCCTCGGAAAAGATTTTTACGGTCAATGTGAAAGAATGATTTTTGAAATTACCGATAGTGGCGAATGCCTGACGCTCAAAGACCTCCGAATAAACGGCAACGACCTTTTAAATTCAGGCTTTTCGGGCAAAAAAATCGGTGAAATCTTAAATCAAATACTCGAAAAAGTCCTCAACGGCGATTTACAAAACGACAAAGCGGAGCTTTTAGCCTTTGCCGAAAAGCTGAAATAAACAAAGGTACAACCGAACTTTAAGTCAGTTTTTTGCATAAAAAATCAAAAATTTCTAAAAAACACTTGACAGTGCGAAAGTGTTTTGATATAATTCTTTTGCTGTCTAAGAACGGCATAAACATTTGCGAGAGTGGCGGAATCGGCAGACGCGCACGTTTGAGGGGCGTGTGGTAAT
>JAFLUO010000089.1 GCA_022508705.1 Oscillospiraceae bacterium | reverse complement strand
CCCCGACCTTTTGGTTCGTAGCCAAACACTCTATCCAGCTGAGCTACCGGCGCATTTGCTTTATCGCTCGAATATGATACCACTTGCAATAGAATTTGTCAACTGTTTTCGGCAAAAAAACTATGGGGTATTTCTAATTATTTTTGTCAAAAAGTCTGTTATTTTCCGTAAGTTTATGTTATGATATCAAAGTATATAATTTTAACTTTCCGTATTTGAAAGGAAATGACCGAAATGCAGAAAAAATGTGATGTATTAGTAGTCGGCTGCGGCGCCGCAGGGCTTTATACATCTCTTTGCCTTCCAGAGAGCACAAATGTTGTTGTACTTTCAAAGAAAAACGATACTTTGTCCAACAGCTCCTTGGCGCAAGGCGGAGTTGCTGCTGTTTTGAGCTTTGAAAACGACAGCTTTGATCTTCATATAGAGGATACTATGATTGCCGGTCAGCGCGCAAACGATATTGACGCAGTAACGACTCTTGTTGAAGAGGGGCCGGATCAGGTTCGCAAAATTATGGAATACGGTGTTGATTTCGATAAGAATGATGACGGAACTCTTCAAAAAACTCTTGAGGGCGGGCATTGTCGAAGAAGAATTGTTCATCATAAGGATACAACGGGCGCTGAAATCGTTAACAAACTCTTGATAGAAGCGCGCAAACGGAAAAATATTACCGTTATTGAAAATGCTCAGGTGTTCAGATTATCAAGAGTAAAAAACGGCATCTGTGCGAACGTTTTAGAGAACGGCGGGCAGAGTGAATATTTTGCATCCTACTGCGTTCTTGCAACGGGCGGCATAGGCAGAGTTTATAAATATACCACCAACCCCGTGGTTGCAACGGGTGACGGTATCCGTTTGGCTTATGAAATAGGCGCCAATATTAAGAATTTGAGCTACGTTCAATTTCATCCCACTGCATTCAATTCGTCTGATAACGAACAGTTTCTTATCAGCGAAGCGGTAAGGGGCGAAGGGGCTTATCTTCTTAACTGCAAAAAAGAACGGTTTATGCACCGTTATGACGAGCGGCTGGAGCTTGCTCCCCGTGACGTTGTTTCAAAATCAATTATTATAGAATCCCGCAGGACAGGCAGTAACAATTTTTATCTTGACATTACCCATAGGGACAGCAATTATCTTCATAAAAGATTCCCGGGAATTTACGAGGGGTGTCTTAAATATAATGTGGATATTACAAAAGACCTTATTCCCATTTTTCCGTGCCAGCACTATTTAATGGGCGGAATTGAGGTTGACCTTAATTCACAGACGACTGTTAACAGACTGTATGCTGTCGGCGAATGTTCAAATACGGGCGTACACGGTAAAAACAGACTTGCAAGTAACTCGCTTTTAGAGGCGCTTGTATTCGGCAAACGCTGTGCAGACGATATTGCACGCAGAATATCTTCGGGTAACCACGAGGTACAGATAAGCGAAAATTACAAATGTGACCTTGACGGCGCTCCGCTCATTAAAGGCGTTTGCACAGAAATCAGAAATATTATGCAGCGGTCTTATTTTGTAATGCCTGCCAACGAAGATGTTGTCCGCATCGGCTTTAAGCGTGTAGGCGAAATTCTTAACCGTCTTAAAAACGGTAAATTTAAAATTACTGCCGAGTATTGCGAGGCGCTGAGCCTTGCCACGGTGGCGTATATAATTTTACGGGAGGTTAGCGAGAATGATGCTTAATAAATTTTATATTGACTCTATTATTAAAACTGCTATTGAGGAAGATATAAATTACATTGATGTTTCAGCGGATATGCTTATTCCTGAAAATCAGCGAAATGACTCTTATTTCGTTGCAAAAGATGACGGCGTACTTTGCGGATTAGACTGTGCAATGCGTGTTTTCGCTTTGCTTGACGATACATTTACATTTACCGCTTTCAAAAAAGACGGCGACTTAGTAAATAAAGGCGATATTATCGTTGAATTTAACGGCAAAACCCGTGAGCTTTTAAAGGGTGAGCGCACAGCACTTAATATTATTCAGCACATGTCGGGAATTGCAACTGCAACAAATAAAGCGGTTAAGCTCTGCGAGGGGACTGGTGCACAGGTTGCCGATACACGAAAAACTCTTCCAGGCCTTCGATCAATGCAAAAATATGCAGCTTTCTGCGGCGGGGGAAGAAATCATCGCTTTAATCTTTCTGACGGGGCAATGTTAAAAGATAACCATATTGATGCTTGCGGCGGAATAATTCCTGCAGTGGAGCTTCTTCGTTCAAAGCTTGGCCACATGGTAAAAATTGAGGTTGAAACAAGAGATTTTGAAGAGGTTAAGCAAGCGGTACAGGCAGGTGCTGACGTTATTATGCTTGACAATATGAATTGCGAGCAGATGGCAGAGGCTGTAAAAATTATTGACGGAAAAGCTCTTACAGAGGCCTCGGGAAATATTACTTTGGATAATATTTCAGAGGTTGCTAAAACTGGAGTTGACATTATATCTCTCGGTGCGCTTACTCACTCTGTAAAGGCATTTGATATATCAATGAAAATGAAATAATATGAATTATACGGAATCAGTAGAATATATACATTCTCTTTTGCAATTTGGAATAAAACCGGGGCTTGAACGGATTTCAATGTTGCTTTCAGCTCTTGGAAATCCACATGAGAAAATAAAAACAGTGCACGTGGCAGGCACTAACGGCAAAGGCTCAACGTCAACCCACCTTGCGAATATTTTAAGCGAGGCAGGGTATAAAACAGGGCTTTACACATCGCCTTATGTTCTTTCCTTTTGCGAGCGGATTCAGATTGACGGGCAAATTATTTCCGAAAATTCTCTTGCCAGAGCAATAACAAGAGTGCGTGAAAAAATCGAAAAACTGAATGAAAAAGGCATAGTTATAACTGAATTTGAAGCCATAACCGCGGCGGCATTTTTGTGTTTCTTTGAATCAGGGTGTGATTATGCGGTTGTTGAGGTAGGTCTTGGCGGCAGGTTTGATGCTACAAATGTTTTAACAAAGCCCGAAGCATCTGTCATCACCTCAATTTCACTTGATCACACAAAGATTTTAGGTGACACACTCGCCCAGATTGCTTTTGAAAAGTGCGGAATAATTAAAAACACAGTTCCCGTTATAACCTCTGAAAATCAAAAGAGTGAAGTTTTATCTGTAATTGAAAAAACAGCAAAAGAAAGAAATTGCGGTCTTTTAATTACAAATCCGAAAAATTCAAATATTGTCAGCGATAAATTAGGCGAAACGGTTTTTGAATATAACGGAGAAAGCTATACTTTGCACCTTAACGGCGAGCATCAAATTGAAAATGCGGTAAATGCCATAGAAACTGCAAAATTACTCGGGATTTCGGAAGAGCACATAAAATCAGGTCTTTCAAAAACCAGAATGCTTGCAAGAATGGAAATAATAGGCACGGCCCCTTTGATTATCCGTGACGGCGGTCACAATGAAGGGTGCGCAGGGGCTTTGCGGGATTTTTTACTGCGGTATAACATAAAAAATATTAAAATGCTTGTAGGGCTTATGGCGGATAAAGATACGGAAAAGTATTTGGAGCTTTTGTGTCCGCTTTGTGACAGCGTAACCGCCTGCACACCGTCAAATCCACGGGCAGAAAGTGCAGACAATTTGATTTTGACTGCAAAAAAATACTGTAACAATTCATTGGCAGTAAGCAATCCGAAGGAAGCTTACAGACAGGTTTTAAATTCGGCAAGTAAAGATGATACCGTGCTTGTTTGCGGTTCATTTTATTTAATGAGTGATATATTTTAAGGCGAAAGGATTTCACAATGAAGGATTTTATTGAAGACAGAATCAGGGTCTTTTTAGAAGAATTGGATCGCTTAATTGTAAAGACGGGCGTTCCGCAAAACGGATTTTTATATAAAGAGTGCGGTTACAAATCAGGTAACGAATTACCCCAAATTGACGGCACGTTCTGTGAATTTGTAACATATAAAGACCGCTGGGCAGGGGAATGCGACAAACACGCGTGGTTTTACAAAAAAGTAACCGTTCCCGAGTCTTTTGCAGAAGGTGAAGCAGAGCTTTCAATAGCGTCGGATGCTACTGTGGGTTGGGCAGACGTTAACCCTCAGTTTATAGCCTATGTTAACGGAAAACTCGTACAGGGTATTGATAAAAATCACAGAGAGATATTTTTAGACGGCCCCGGCACTTATGAAATTTACCTTTACGCTTACACGGGCAGTGTTTTCCCTGAGCACGTTGATTTCATTGCAACTCTTCGCCTTGTAGATAAAAAGATTAAAAAGCTTTATTACGATTTAAAAGTTCCCTTTGAAATACTTGAATTTGAGGATGAAAATTCAAGAAACTATTTTGAAATAAAAAAGCATATCAATAATGCGGTTAACCTTATTGATATGAGAAATCCCTACTCCGAAGAATTTTACAGCTCGATTGAAAGAGCAGAGGAGTATATTCAAAACGAGTTTTACGGTAAATATTGCCGTGAGGGTGAAATTCACGCAATTTGCATAGGTCACACGCATATTGACGTTGCGTGGGAGTGGACTTTGGCACAGACAAGAGAAAAAACCTTGCGCTCATTTTCAACGGTGCTTGCTCTTATGAAAAAGTATCCTGAATATAAATTCATGTCAAGTCAGCCCCAGCTTTACAAATTCCTTATGGAAGAAAGTCCCGAGCTGTACCGTGAGGTTAAAGAAATGGTAAAGCAGGGCAGATGGGAAGTTGAAGGCGGAATGTGGATTGAAGCGGACTGCAACCTTTCCTCAGGCGAAAGCCTTGTCCGTCAGTTCCTTTACGGCAAACGCTTTATGCAAAAAGAATTCGGCGTTGAAAGTAAGGTTTTGTGGCTTCCCGATGTTTTCGGCTATTCAGCGGCTCTTCCGCAGATTATGAAAAAATGCGGTATAGACAAATTCATTACCTCAAAAATCGGTTGGAATGAAAGCAATAAAATGCCCTATGACGCATTTTTGTGGCACGGAATTGATAACACTGAAATATTTACATATTTTATGACCGCACAGGATAAACACCGCGGTCAGGAGCCTGCAACAAACGTTACTTACAATGCAAAGCTCAATGCAAATCAGCTTAGAGGCGCTTATGACCGCTTCCAGCAGAAAGAGCTTTACGACGATGTTTTAATTACATTCGGATTCGGTGACGGCGGCGGCGGACCGACTGCAAAAGACCTTGAAATGTATGACCGTCTCAAAATAGGAATCCCCGGAACGTCAACTGCTGTAATGGGTTATGCAGGCGATTTTCTTGAAGATGTTAAGACAAAAACGGAAAATAACCCACGTATTCCCCATTGGAACGGCGAGCTTTACCTTGAATTCCACAGAGGTACATACACCTCTCAGGCGAAGAATAAAAAATATAACCGTACAAGTGAATTTATGTTTGAAAAGGCGGAAACTCTTTCGCTTATAAACGAATATCTTACAGGTGCGGTTTATCCAAAGGAGAAGATGCAGGCGGCTTGGGAAACAATTCTTCTCAATCAGTTCCACGATATTATTCCGGGCTCATCAATACATGAGGTTTATGAGGTTTCTCATGAGCAGTACAGAAATATTCAGTCAACGGGCAAAGGCATAATTGATGATGCCCTTGAAAAATTGGCAGACGGCGTGTGCGCCGATAACGGAATTTTAGTTTATAATCCAAATTCGTTTGTTTCATCATCTGCGGTGAAATTCGGCGACGGTTATATTTATGCTGAGAATATTCCCCCGAAAGGCTATAAGGTAATCGTGCCCGAAGAGGAAAAATCAAGCATAATGCTTTCAAACAATACTATTGAAAATAAATTCTTTAAGCTTTCCCTTGATGATAACGGCAATTTCTCTTCAATTTTTGATAAGAGAAACAACCGCGAGGTATTAAAACAGGGCGCAAAGGGTAATGTTTTCACGGTTTATGAGGACTATCCGAGAGAATACGATAACTGGGAAATCAGCAGTTATTACACGGAAAAGCATTGGGATATTACGGATTTACAGAGCATAGAACCTATTTTTGAGGGCGAAAGAGCAGGGCTCAGAATCACAAGAAAAAACAATCAAAGCAAAATTGTTCAGACGATTTTTGTCTATGAACATATTGACAAAATTGATTTTGACACCTTTATTGATTGGAAAGAATCGCACCTTGTGCTTAAAACTGCTTTCCCTGTTGATGTCAATACAAATAAAGCGACTTACGATATTCAGTTCGGCTCGGTTGAACGCCCCACACACAAAAATACGAGCTGGGATGCCGCCCGTTTTGAGGTTTGCGCTCACAAATACTGTGACCTTTCCGAATACGGATACGGTGTCAGCTTACTTAACGACTGCAAATACGGTCACGCAATTCACGACGGAGTAATGACGCTCACTTTGCTTAAATGCGGCACATTCCCCGACCCGATGGCTGACAAATGCGAGCATGAATTTACATATTCTTTGTATCCGCATGCAAAGGATTACAGAGAGGCGGGGACTATCCAAAAGGCTTATGAACTCAATGTACCTATGACCGCTGTTAAGGTTAGTGAAAATAAAGGAACGCTTCCCTGCGAGTTTTCACTCCTATCGGTTGATGCCGAAAATATCATTTTTGAAACTGCAAAGCAGGCAGAGGACAGCAAGGATATAATTCTTCGTGGTTACGAGTGCTTTAATAAGCGAACCGATGTCACACTCACTCTTGGTTTACCTGTAAAAAGCGCATATATTTGCGATATGCTTGAAAATGAGGAAACTGAAATCCCCGTAACCGACGGAAAAATTTCACTTTCCTTCAAACCGTTTGAGATAATTACCGTTAAGCTTAAAAAGTAATACAGATATTCAAAAGTCAGGACCTACGGTTTAGCCGAAGGTCCTGACTTTTTGTTTGGCGACAATCTAGGTTTGTGTATCTGTAAATAATTATAGTCCAATTAAGACTATTTGTCAATAGTCCGATTAAGACTTTTTATAATAAATATGGTGATTATTATGAAAGATTATATAGAAAAATTTACGGAACTGAGAATTGACAGAGATATAACACAAAAAGAAGTAGCAACAATTTTGGGCATAAATCAAAGTGCCTATAGTAAGTACGAAAAACGCAGAACAAAAATGT
>JAFLUO010000088.1 GCA_022508705.1 Oscillospiraceae bacterium | reverse complement strand
TAATGAATTTAGCAATATTGGATATAACCGTTTTTGCGTTGATTTCGGGCTTTTCATCATCCCCGTCAGCACCTATTGAAGCTTTGCCCGAAATAATATTCTCTGCCATAAATACAACAAAGATTACTATCAAAATTATGCTTTGCCAAATTGAAAGGCTTAAGTTTTGAGTAAATACAAACATTGCCGCAACTGCGCCAATCATCAAAAAGCCTTTAAAAGCAACCTCTTTGCGCTTAACGAGGGCGGGCATACAAAGAATTGAAATACTCATTATAAGACCCACGTTAGCTGTAACAGAGCCGACCGCATTTCCTATTGCCATGTCGTTTTTGCCCTGCGTTGCCGCAATAGCAGAAACCAAAAGCTCGGGAAGAGTCGTTGCAAAACTTACAACAGTAGCGCCAATAATGAATTTGGGTATTCCCGTTGCCTCGGCAATCCATGTAGCTGCGTCAACAAAAATGTCGCCGCCTTTAACGATAAAGAAAATTCCGATAACGAATAATATAACCGCAAAAATTATATTGTCGCTGGAAATGGATAGCAAATCTGCCACTCTTGCGGATATTTCCATATATAACTCACCGTACCTTTATTTTACTTTAGTTCTTAAAGTTTACCATACTTGTTACTATAAATCAAGAACAATTTGTATTGTTTATTATTACTTGTCTAAAAGCTTACTGAGCAGAGCCTCACAGCCCTTTAAAATATCGTTGTAGGCTACATCAAACCTGCCCGAATACCACGGGTCTGCAACATCATGTGCATCGTCTGTGAAATCAAGCAGTTTATGTACTTTTCCATCGGGGTCAGAGCCGAAAATTCTCATCATATTGCGAATATTATTACTGTCCATTCCCACAAACAAATCGTATTTTTCATAGTCTGATTTTTGGAGTTGTACCGCACGCTTACCATCTGGGGAAATACCGTGCTTTAAAAGTTCTGCTCTCGCAGGCGGGTACACGGGATTACCAACGCCGTTCCAAATCTCTTCCGTGCTTGTTGCCGAAGAAGAAACGTAAAAATTCTCAAGAACTCCTGCTTTTTCTGCAAGGTCTTTAAAAATAAACTCTGCCATAGGACTTCGGCAAATATTGCCGTGACAGACGAACATTATCTTTACCGTAAAATCACCCGATTTCTTTATAAAGCTAATTTTATATTAAATTTTTAGTTCGTGATAAATATTTCCGTCCAAATCCTTCCACTTGAAAATTCCGTTTTCAAGGGTCATATACCCGTGAGCCGTGTCGTTTTTAGGAATTGAAACCGAGCCGGGGTTCAAATAAAGATTTTCATTGCCGAAAATCTCCCACGCGGGAATATGCGTATGCCCGTGAAGAAGAATATCGCCTTTTGCTAACGGTAAAGGTGACGAAATGTTATGATTATGACCGTGGGTAAAATAAATTAACCTCTCATTTTCGCAAAGAACGCCGTAATCCGCCATTACGGGAAAGGTCAGCACCATTTGGTCAACCTCAGCTTCACAGTTGCCCCTGACACTTAGAATTTTGTCAGCCATTTCATTTAACATGCTTATCACTTTTTTAGGTGCATAGTCTTTAGGCAAATCATTGCGTGGGCCGTGGTATAAAATATCGCCAAGCAAGAGAAGCTTGTCTGCCTTTTCGAGTTCAAAGGCTTTAAGCATTTTTTCGCAGTAATAGGCTGAGCCGTGAATATCAGACGCTATAAAATATTTCATAACGGAAACCTCTTTATTTAACAAATTCGGGATAAAGTTCTTTGATATAGTTTTCTATATCTTCTCTGTTGCTCTTTAACGGTCCGGGCGTTTCCATTTTAAGGGAAACTGTGGCAGTTGCATATAAAAGTGAGTGTTCAATACCGTTTGTGAGCCGTTCATTTATGTACGCCGCAAAGGTGGTGTCTCCTCTGCCAGTTCTGCCGCTTAAATTGCGGGCTCTAATTGGGCAAGAATAAATATTTTCACCATCATAGGCTATAACCTCTGTATTATGCGTGATAAGCACCTCTTTTGCGCCCCACCCGTAAAGGATTTTTGCCGCTTCGTATCTGTCAGAGGTCTTTGTCATAATTTCCGCTTCCGCCGCATCTGTTTTTAAGAAATGAATGTACGGGAGCATTTCTTTTTTGCATTCCCAATCCTCAAAATACATTTCACCAGTGTCTGTATTCACATGGCGAAGGCAGGTTTGAACATCAAGGGCAGTCTTTCCTCTTTTTGCACATTCTTTAATCATTTCGTTGGGAAAATCGCCGTAAACAAGCCCTGCAAAATGGTAAATGTCGGCGGATATATCCTTTGGAATATCTGAAAGCTCAAAGGGAGTTCCCATGGAAAGACAGGAAGAGTTTCTCCGCTCCTTATCGGGTGTGAAATAAACGTTTTTCATGGTTGTTGATTTCGCGCACTCAACTGCATATATATCTTCGTTTGGAATTGTAAACTCCAAAAGTCTTGCGTTGTCGGTCTGTGCAAGGCGTGTTATTGCCGCCACCTTGTGACCCAAAGCCTGCGCAGATGCTGACGAATAAAGAACTGCGCCGCCGCAAACGTAAGCGGAGTTTCCCAAATGGTCAATATTGTTGTCCATTGAAATGTGACCTATGATAATACTTTCGTAATGCTTCATTTTTTGCTCCTTAAATCTATTTATATGATATATGTTCTCAGTTCCTCTGCAACTGTAATATTTGGGAAATCTTTTGTCTCTTCCGTAGGGTCAAAATCCGCTGACAAATGTGTTGTAATTATTTTTGCACGGTACTTTTCCGAAAGATTAACGGCATCGGAAACGTTCATGTGCGGGCCGCGAAATCCCTTAGGTTTTGAGCAATCAGCAAGAACGCAGTCGCTCTTCTCAAAGCACTTTGGAATATTTTCGTTATACAGCGTATCCCCCGTGTAGCAAAGGGTTTTGTCCCCCTTTATTATAACTGCATAATCGGTGACAGTATGCTTCATTGGTAAAAATTCAAGGGTCATACTGCCGATTTTTATATTTGAATTTTCGTCAATGTTTATCACATTAAAGTTTGGATGCTCAAAAAGGATTTTGTACCACTCTGTGTTTTCTTTGTGAGTGTAAATATTGACTGTGTGGTTTATTTCTTCAAGCAGATACCTAAAGGGCAGTAAGTCGCTTGTGTGGTCAAAGTGCAAATGAGAAATAAAAATATGATTTATTTTCTTGATGTCCACCGCTGCCATAAGGCGCGAAAGTGTGCCGCTGCCCATATCCATCACCAAATAATCTTCTTGATTTTTCACAAGATAGCCGCTGGCGGCGCCCGTTCCTGCCTTTCCGTAAGGGCCGTAAATACCAAGTGCGGTCAGTTCCATTTAAGTCCCTCCGAATACTCTTCTGTTAAATCTTCTTTTACGTTATTTTTCAAAAGATTAAGCCTTAAAATAAGCTCGCTTTTCATATAATCCTTTGTCATAAAGTCACCTGCTATGATATTTGCCTGTAAAAGATAATTCTCGGTATTTGCAATTTTGTCTATGATTTCGTGGAAAAAGGGGCGCATACTTTCATCTAATTTCAAAGGGGTTGTCAGCCAAACTTCCGTAAACGGATTGGGCGTTTGCTGAGTTTGGAACCAATAAAGACCTTCTGTGTGGCAGGTGTCAAAAAACTGCGTGGCGTGAATACGGAAGTTTTCCGCTTTCATGCCGTTTACTTTCATATCCCACGGCAAAATTTGCTCGCAGGATTTGCTAAAACGGTAACTCTCCGCACTATTTATAAGAATAAACCGTTTACCTGCTTTTCTTATGTCCCCTATTGTCACATCACCGATTTTATCAAAATCGTAAAAGGCATTTTTTTCGAGGTCTATGTATTTTGTAAGCATTGCGTTGACTTTGTCCACATCTGCTTTGTATTTTAAAGTTACGGGGCCGAATTTTTGAGGCTGATATTCTCTTATATCCAAAAGCAAAATTTCACTGGGATAATTCTCAATTATTTCCTTTAAATCTTTAAGGGCATTTTCAAACAAATCGCCTTTTGTTACTCCGTGTGCAAGCATTATTTCGCCGTTTTTGTCTTCACTGAGCCTTAAGCAGAACTGGCGAACACCGTATTTAAACTGTGTCAAAATACCTCCTTTTTGACATTCCGCCATTTTTTTCATTCCGTAGCTACCTGCATTGTGAGCGCCGGGTATTACAATTTGTGTGATTTTTGTTTCATCCTTAATAAAGCTCATCCAGTTTTCGTAAATCATATGTTGCGCTCCTTTCCGTCTATTGACCGAAAAATAAAAGTTTGATAGAATAATTGCGGTGAAAATAATGAAAAAAATTTTGCTTCCCGAAGAAAACGAAAATTTAAAATACTATAAAGCAAATTTGCATTGCCATTCCACTGTTTCAGACGGCGCAAAAACGCCCGAACAGCTCAAAGCGGATTACAAAGCCCACGGGTACAGTATTCTTGCGATTACCGACCATGAGGTTTTTATTCCTCATAACGAGCTTAGCGACGAAGATTTTCTTATGCTCAACGGTTATGAAATAGAGGCAAGCGGAACAAACGGTAAGACCTGCCATTTATGCTTTGTGGCGCTTTCGCATGACAACACACAAGAGGTTTGTTTTAGCAGACCATACCTTTGGGGCAATGCAAAAAAGAAAGTAAAAAAAGTAAATATCAATAAAAAGGAAAGTCTGCTTTTCCGAAAATACAACAAACGGGGAATAAACAAACTCATTGAAACGGGGAAGAAATACGGCTTTTTCGTGACATACAACCACCCCACATGGAGTCTTGAAAGCTACCCTCAGTACATAAGATACAAAAACGCCGACGCTATGGAAATTACAAATTACGGGTGCGTTGTGTGCGGGTTTGACGACGACAACGGCCACGCTTATGACGATATGCTGAGAAATGGAGAAAAGCTTTTTTGCATTTCGACTGACGACAACCACAATCTTTTCCCTGACAGCTCCCCCGACTGCGATTCCTACGGCGGATACATTATGATAGCTTCCCCATCGCTTAAATACGAGGACGTGACAACCGCACTAAAAAAAGGAATGTTCTATTCTTCAACAGGCACCTACAAGCATATAGGACCCGAATTTCACAGCATAACACTTGAAAATAACGAGGTGCATATAAAAACGGGTGACGTTCGCTCAATAGCTTATATTCCGAGTTCCCGTGACTGCCAAATCAAAAATGCCGAGGACGGCGGACATATCAACGAAGCGACATTTAAAATAAAGAAAAAAGAAAAATATTTCAGAATAGTCATTACCGACTCTTTCGGCTACAAGGCGTATTCAAACGCTTATTTTCCGAATGAGTTTTAATGTTCAATTAAGGGACTGCAAAACGGCAGTCCCCTTTTTCACATATTATTTTTTGATGCAGTAAGTGTATTGTTAAGGAGCATTGTAATAGTCATTGGTCCAACGCCCCCAGGAACGGGAGTTATGTATGAGCATTTGTCCTTAACATTCTCGAAATCTACATCGCCGCAAAGCTTGCCCTCTGCGTTCCTGTTCATACCTACGTCAATTACAACTGCGCCGTCTTTAATCATATCAGCAGTCACAAAATTTGCCTTTCCCACGGCGGCAACCAAAATATCCGCACGGCGAGTAACATCTGAAAGGTTTTCTGTTTTTGAATGGCAAACCGTAACTGTACCGCTGTTCTGCAAAAGGAGCATTGCCATAGGTTTGCCCACGATGTTGCTTCTGCCGATTACAACGCATTCTTTTCCGCTGATTTGAATGTTATAATATTTGAGCATTTCAATAATTCCCGCAGGAGTGCAGGGCAAAAACGAATGGTCACCAATCATAATGTGCCCTGTGTTTACAGGGTGAAATGCGTCAACGTCCTTTTGTGGTGCTATTGAATTGATAACCGTTTTTTCGTCTATGTGACGGGGCAGCGGAAGCTGACACAAAATTCCGTCAATCTTTGTGTCGCCATTTAACTTTTCTATAAGCTCCAAAAGCTCTTCTGTTGTGGTTTCTTCGGGAAGAGCGTATTCGTAGGAATTCATTCCGACCTGCTCGCACCCTTTTTTCTTATTGCTTACATAAACCTTTGAAGCAGGGTCGTTGCCAACGATTATAACGGCAAGTCCCGTTTCCTTACCCATATTTTTAAGGTTTTCAACCTCTGTTTTTATGCGGTCCCTGACTGCCGCCGAAACTGCTTTTCCGTCAATTATCTGCATTTTCTTTCTCCTTATTCTCGTCAACTTTATTTTTGTTTCCTTTGTGAATCTGAACAAATTTAACTATTGTTATTACAAGGCATATAACTGCTATTAAAAGTGAAAGAACCTGCGAAACACGGATATTTGTATTCGCAATGTAAAGGCTATCAGTTCTCAGACCCTCAACAACGGTTCGCTCCAGACCGTAAATCACACCGTAGCCGAGAATAAGCTGTCCGTCAAATTTTCTGAATCTTTTACAAACTATGTAAAGAATCAAGAAACCTAACAAGCACCAAACAGACTCATAAAGGAAAGTGGGATGAACAGGTTTTGAGGCATCCATTGCTATGCCGTTAGCAGAAAGAGTAGTTTGATGTAAATTTATAAATTCCGCAACTTTTTCGCTCCACATGCCCCACGGAAGATTAGTATTTGTGCCGAATGCCTCCTGATTTGTGAAGTTACCCCATCTTCCGATTCCCTGACCTATCAAAACGCTCATTCCGAAAAGGTCAAGAAGCTTCAAGAAAGGCAGTCCGTTGTGCTTACAGACAAAATACGCCGCAAGTATTCCACCAATGATTCCGCCGTAAATTGCGAGTCCGCCCTCCCAAATTTTAAAAATTGAGAGTAAATCATTTTTGTAACTATTCCATTCAAAGATGACATAATAAAGGCGCGCGCCTACTATTCCTGCAACCGTGCCGTAAAGAAGAACGTCCAGCATCTTGTTAAGGCTCATTTTCCATTTGTACGCCATTCTTCCGCCGAAAAGCACGGCAAGAATAAAGCCGAACGCAATAATCACTCCGTAAAATCTTATTGTAACATCTATATCTAAGCCGGGAATGGTAAACTCAACAAGATTTGCATAAATGTCAAATTTCCAGCCTAAGTTTGGAAATTCAACCAACGTATAATCAGTCAAAAATCGCATAATTTTTACCCTTTCTATTTATTCCGCCGAAATTACGGACATTGAAGAATTGTTAACGTCAATAGATTCGCGAAGTCTTCTGTTTATATCCTCTGCCGTTATACTTTCAAGGACAGAAAGTCCGTCAAAAAGTCCGTTGCCGTTGAAATAATCTCCAATAAGGTAATTTGCAACTGCATCCACATCGTCAAAGCCCATAATAAATTCGCCGTAATGCTTTTTCTTAATACGC
>JAFLUO010000087.1 GCA_022508705.1 Oscillospiraceae bacterium | reverse complement strand
CACGGGCTTTACAATGAGTATAAAGTGTCATTAGGCGACTATACTACTTCTGATGATGAAATGCACGCATTGCTCACATATAAGTCAAAGCAGAAGCGTCTTCAAAAGAAATTGGCACAAAATACTGAGACAAAGGCAGAGGCGTAAACCGCAAAGGAGACTTAAATTATGTTTGACGACAGCGATATAAAAATCTTTAACGAAAAAGGTCATCCACAGGAAAATTTCGACGAAGTTTCGGTTATTTCCGAAATGCAGCGTCACAGAATCAACGGTAATTCCGATAAGGCAAAAACTTTGGGACAGCACCTTGCAGACATTTTCGTTGATGAAGAAAAAATGATAAAAGACCTGTCCCAAGAAGTAGGTCCGCTGAATTTTGACGATGACATAATGTATCAAATCAAAGTTCTGCTTGCTTTCACAGCAGAGTACTGCATTAACCACTCTCTGCCGTCACCTCTCCTTTCAAACACGGCGATAAACAGAATGTATGACACAGTTAAGGCAAGTGCATTTGAATTTTATGACAGACTTGACGACGGAGCGGAATACAGCTTTTATTATCTTGCTCTTCGTAAGAGTGCAGATATTTCAACAGAAATCGGCAAAGCGTTTGCGATGATTTGCGAAAATCCCGATTTTGCCACCTTAGGTAAAAACCTTTTTGAATTTGCCAAGCAGGAAATTGACAGCGTTATTGATTTATACGAATTTGAATAATTTAAAATCATAAGAAAAAGCGGTAAGAGTTTCTTACCGCTTTGTTTTTTTCTTATATGTTTTTTATCTTTGAAGAGATTTTAAAAATGCAATTTCCGCTTTGTAGCCGTCAAGCTCATTGGGCGTTTCAAGGAACATCGGCAAACACGCAAGTGCGGGGTGATTTACAATTCGTTCAAAGGCATCTTTGCCGATATACCCCTCACCTATTTTTTCATGCCTGTCTTTATGTGCGGCGAACGGATTTTTACTGTCATTCAAATGAAGCGCCTGAAGCCTTTCTAAGCCTATTACTTTGTCAAATTCAGTTAAAACACCGTCAAGGTTATTTACAATGTCATAGCCTGCGTCGTTAACATGGCAAGTGTCAAGACAAACGCCGATTTTATCATCTAACTCAACACGGTCAATTATCTCACGTAGCTCCTCAAACCGAGAGCCGACTTCACTGCCCTTGCCTGCCATTGTCTCAAGCAAAACGGTCGTCTGCTGATCTTTCCAAAGAATTGAATTCAGCAAATCTGCAATTAACTCAATTCCTGTTTCTATTCCCTGCCCAACATGACTGCCCGGGTGGAAATTATACATATTCCCCGGCACATATTCCATTCGTTTTAAATCGTCAAGCATTGTATTATAAGCAAACTCACGAATGCTCGGCACTTTGGCGCACGCATTGAGCGTATATGGCGCATGGGCAAGAATTTTTGCAAAGTGATTTTCATTCATAAGAGAAATCAGCGCCTGCGCATCCGCAGGGTCAATGTCCTTTGCGCTTCCGCCACGCGGATTTCTTGTGAAAAACTGAAAAGTATTTCCGCCTAAGGCTATTGCAGTTTCGCCCATATTCAAAAAGCCTTTAGATGCTGACAAATGGCAACCGATATTTAGCATATTTTACCTCTCATTTCCCCACGGATCAAATGAATCCTTGTCATTTTTATTGATTTTATGCTTATAAATATTTGAAGTAACAAGCGCCGTAGCAGGAACAGTTACCAGTGTCGTTATAACAGCAACCATAACGAGCATTGCATAATGATAACCTTTAGTAATCGTTTTAGATTCAGTTTTTGTTTCCGTTTCATCAAACGGATCAGAAGTCGGATTACTTGATGTTTCTGTGCTTGATATTTCCTCGCTTGTCGGCTCTGCACTCGACGGTTCTTCACTTGACGGTTCTTCTGAGGTGCTTTCACTTTCAGAGACAGCCGTTTTTTCGGTAACAGTAATGTTATAAACCGCTTTCCATCCGTTTGACGTAGCCGTAATAACAGCAGTACCCTGCTTAACACCCGTAACCGTACCGTTTGCAGATACAGTTGCTATTGAATTGTCAGAAGATGCCCATGATACCGCATAATTATCTGTTGCATCGGCAGGAACCTTTACCGTTGTAAGCTTTAAGGTTGACCCCTCACCTACTGTTTTATCTTTTGAGCCTGAAATTCCAATACCCGTTTGGACAACCTTAACGTTTACGGTGCACACAGCGCTTTTTCCGCCTGCCGTTGCCGTAATTTTCGCCGTACCGCCGCCCACAGCGGTTATTTTACCGCTGGAATTTACCGTTGCAACCTTAGTATTTGAAGATGTGTATTGAACTGTTTTGTTAGTAGCATCTGATGGAGTTACGGTTGCTGTAAGCTGTGCAGTTTCGCCCTTTTTCAAAGTAAAGCTACTGCTGTTAAGCGACACTCCCGTAACAGATTTTACTACCGTAACGCTTGCCCCCGATGCCGAACAGGAATAAACATTCCCGTTATCATCTGTATTTTCCGTGCTTGAAAGCGTAAGTGAAGAAGTTCCCGAATCCTTTAAAATTTTAAATTTTACTGTGAACACGGTACCGCTTTTAGCGCCGTACATTCCCGAAAAATTTATACTTGATCCGCTTGCATTTAGACTGCCGCCCGAAACAAGACCGCCCTTAGCACAGCTTACATATTGAAGCTCATTTGGATTAAAACCTAAGATTACGTTTGCGCCCCAAATTTGAATGTCAGACGAAAGATTTACGCTGACCGTTACTGTGTCTCCTTTTGCTCCGCTTGCTCCAGTTACTGAATACTTGATATTTGCGGCAGATGCTGAAAACATAAACAGCATTGACAGTATGATTGCCATTACCGAAGACACCGCAATAAGTTTATATATTCTTCTCATTTATTTATCACCCTTAAAACAATAATTTAATATTATTTTATACACATATATAATACTTCATTCGATATTAAAAGTCAATCAACATAACATCATTAAAATATCCCATACATGTTAAAGTATGGGATAAAAATAAATTTTTTTAAATGTTTAAAGTTATTTTTGCAATGTTAAAATAAACCAAAAGTGAAAGCGCATCTACTATAGTAGTTATGAACGGGCTTGCCATTACCGCAGGGTCAAAATGCAAGACTTTTGCAAGTATCGGCAAAGTACAACCAATGAATTTTGCAATTATGATAGTTACTATGAGCGTAACGCACACAATAGCCGCAACAACAAGTCCCACCCTGTCAATTATCATCATTTTGAAGAAATTGGCAACAGCAAGGGCTATTCCGCAAAGAATGGCAACACGGAATTCTTTCCATACGACCTTAAATATATCCTTAAACTCAACATCGCCTAATGACAGTCCACGAATGATCGTTACCGATGCCTGACCGCCGCAGTTACCGCCCGTATCCATAAGCATTGGGATAAAAGACGTCAAAATCATAGAAGCTTGCAGTGCATTTTGAAAATGCTGGATTATTTTTCCCGTAAACGTCGCAGACACCATTAAAAGCAAAAGCCAAGGGAAGCGCTTTTTCCAGGTTTCGACAACACCCATTTTAAGATAAGGCTTATCGGTAGGCGTAATAGCCGCCATTTTTTCAATATCTTCCGTCGTTTCTTCCTGCAAAACATCGATAGCGTCGTCAACAGTAATAATACCGACCAATCTGCTTTCCGTATCTACAACGGGCAAAGCCAAAAAGTCATATTTTTGGAACAATTCGGCTACGACCTCTTTATCCTCCATCGTTGTAACAGAAATCAAGTTGGTTTCCATAATATCGCGAATCAAATTGTTTTCATCGGAAAGTAAAAGTTCCTTTGCGGTTACAACACCTTTAAGCTTGCGCTTACTGTCGGTAACGTAACAGGTGTATATTGTCTCTTTGTCGCTTCCTGTTCTGCGAATACGGGTAAATGCGTCCGAAACGGTCATATTACGCTTAAGGTCAACGTATTCGGTGGTCATAATACTGCCTGCCGAATCCTCAGGATAACGCAATATTTCATTTATGCTCTTGCGCATTTCAGGGTCAGTATGCATTAAAATACGCTTAACGAGCGTTGCAGGCATTTCCTCAATCATGTCAACGGCGTCGTCAACATAAAGCTCGTCTAAAACCTCACGAAGCTCTGAGTCCGAAAAAGCGCGGATAAGTGCTTCCTGATACTCCGGCTCCATATTAACAAAAACCTCTGCGGCAAGCTCTTTGGGAAGAAGCCTGTAAATAAGAGTAAGCTCTCTCTCCTCAAGCTCCATGAAAAGCTCGGCAATATCCTGCTCGTTCATGTCCTCAAGAATTATCTTAAGCTTGCCCCAATTCTTATCGTGCAGAAGTGTTTTAATGTTTTCAACTACTGTTTCAAACATTTCATCCATGGTTTTCACTCCTTTTTAATTGTATTAAGTGAGTGAACCGTACAAAGTGACAACTGCGAAAATGCAATTTTCACTCGGCGGTTCTGCTTTAGTACTTCGGTAGCTTTCCACAATTATCACTCTCCTTTATTATGGAATGAAATATTTATTTATAATATTATCTTATTTTATTTAAAATTTGTCAATACAAAATGCACAAAAAAGTGACATAAAAATTGGCACTTCGTACTCTTTAAAACATATTTAGTTTTATTGAATAAGCTGTGCGTTTATGTTAAAATATTATTATCTTTATTTAGGAGTGGGTTTATGCAATTAGTTCAAAAAGCTAAGGGTATTGTGTCTGATGTAAAAGACTATTGGAAAAAGCCTATGACAGGTCGCCATATGACCTTCCGTGAGATTGCGGCGTATTCCGGCGGCGGAATAGGTGCGTATATGATCATCACGATAGGCACTGCGTGTTTATTGGGAGTAAATAACACATTGATTTCAAGCACATTGGGCGTTGACCCTACGGATATGTACGTTATGTATGTTATTTCGGTGCTTGCGAATATTCCGCTTACGGGTGTTCGTGCTAACATAATCGACAACACGCGCAACAAAGCAGGTAAATACCGTCCGTACATAGTGTCAATGGCGCTGCCGACTGCTATTGTATGTATTCTAATGGTGTGGTTCCCGTACAATATGCTTGAATCCATTTTCGGACAGGGTACAATTTTCGGTGAATCCAAAGCATATGTGGCAAAATGCGCGCTCATAATGCTGTTTAACTTTATCCTGCTGTTCTTTTACTATTTCTTCTATGATGCATATGAAAATCTTATCCACGTGCTCTCGCCAAATTCACAGGAAAGAGCGGACGTTTCGGCTGTTAAAAGCGTAGTTTATTCATTTGCCCCGTCACTTGTCAATTTGTTTACGCCGATCATTGCAAAAAACATTTTCCATTCCAACTCGACCGACATCCGCGTTTACAGATTGCTTTATCCCATACTCGGCGTAATCGGCATACTTCTTTGTATCGTTGTTTATAAATATACGGAAGAAAAGATAATTCAGGCAAAAACTCACGTTGTACAGATAAAATTTTTAGATGCGCTCAAAGCAGTTGCCAAGAATAAATATTTTTGGATAATTTCGCTTGCAACCTGGATCGGATTTTTGGAATCTTCCTATGCCAACATTCTCTATTGGCTGTATAACTACGGCGGCGCCGCTTCGGGAGACGCTTACGGTATTATTGTTACGCTTTACGGTAACTCGGCCCTTTGGGGTATGTTGCTGGCTCCGATATGCATTCGCAAATGGGGCAAAAAAGCTGTACTTGTCGTTACGAATATTTTCAATATTATATTTATCCTTTTGATGCTGCCCGCCACATCAAAAATCAACGGTCTGACCATTTGGCTTGTGCTTATGTGTCTTTACCTGAATGGATTTGTCGGCGCTTTTGCCCATATTCTTAACCCTTCAATTCAGGCAGATATACGCGACTATCAACAGTACAAGACAGGCGAGCGTATTGACGGTATGTTCTCTGCCGTTTCCACCATAGGTACGGTTATTGCTCTTCTCACCTCCTCCGTACTGCCCGTTATTTATGAAAAAGGCGGAATAACAAAGGAAAATGCAATCGCAGTAACCTCTAATCCGGAAATTCTTAACAGAATGCTGGGTGACGGAAAAACCGTAGGTCAAATCCTTTCAGAACAGCTTGCAAACGGTCAGGACAATTACACTAACTCCTATTCAGCACTCTATGACACGAATATTCTTATAAACCTTTTGCACGTTCTGATTATCGTATCGGCAGTCGGTGCTTTGCTGAATGTCATTCCGTATCTTTGGTATGACTTTAATGAGAAAAAGCAAAAATTTGTTGTCCGTGTTCTTAAAGTCCGCGCGCTGTTTGAGGACTACGGCAACGGCGTTCTTAATGACGGAGACCTTGTTGAAGCGATTGATATTATCAATGAAACCAGAGAACTTCAAAATGCTGAAATTACGGAAATCAGCAAGGATTCTTACAGAAAAATCAAGGACGAGGGTAAAAGAATAATTGCAAAACAGCAATACCGCGAAACCCTTGAAAGAAACGAAAATATTGAGATTGCCGCTATGGTGGGTAAAGAGCTTGTAAAGTTCCAGACTCCCTTCTACCAGGCACAGCTCAAAGCATCAAAAGAAGTGTATGCAGGCGGTCTTGCAGGTCTTTTGACTATGAATATCGGCTCTGCAAAGGAAGAGCTTGCTTTGGCAAAAGCTATGCCTAAGGATACTGCGGATGAAAAAGAATACAGAAGTTTTGCTATTCAATTTGCAAAGAACAAGATTACCGCTTGCAAGGAAATAGCCAAACATTTCTCAAACGGCGAAGAATTCAAAGAACCCGATTATTCAATTCTTGAAGGTATTTTTGAACGTCAGGATAACTGTGATATTAAGCTAAATGAATTGAGTAAGGCTCTCGGTGATGCAAAGGACGCTAAGGATTCTGCAAGAGTTGCGGGAATCAAGGCGGAAATCAAAGACGTTACTTTCCAGAAAAAAGTTGCAAAAGCGGACGAAAAAGAAGAGATTAACAAGCACGTAATCTTCAACCGTGCTGCAAAGCCTTACATGGACGCAAAACGAATTATTGAGCAGGCTGAGAATTACACCCACCTTGATGAAATTGAAGCCCTTTACGATGAGGCGAAAGCGAGACACGAGGCAAAGCTTAAAGCCGATGCAGAAGAAGCTGCCGCAATCAAGGCTGAGGAAGAGGCAATGAAAGCAAAAATCCGCGAAGAAAAAGCTGCAAAGAAAGCCGCTAAAAAAGCAGGCAAAAAGAAATAAATTTTGATATTTGCCTTGTATAATATAAGACGGCAAAATTTTAAAAGTGTCCGTAAAAATTTCAAAAATAAAAATGAGTTCGGTATTGCGCCGAGCTCATTTTTTTAATTCTATTAAACTGTAATCGTTATTTTGTCACCTTTATTTGTGGGAA
>JAFLUO010000086.1 GCA_022508705.1 Oscillospiraceae bacterium | reverse complement strand
TTATTCCTCTTGCAATACACGCTCTGATTCCCATTGTACTCGTTGTAAAATCGGGTGATATGGGATCAGCTCTTGTATTTATGATTATCACAATTGTTATGCTTTTTGTTGCGGGGCTTCATTGGCTTTACTTTGTTGCAGGCGGTGTTTTAGTCCTTGCCGCTCTTCCCCTTGCATGGATATTCCTGCTTGAAAATATTCAAAAAAGCAGATTTTTGGCGCTGATTTATCCTGAGCTTTATCCAGATGTTATCTACCAGCAAGAAAGAGGTCTTGCCGCAATCGGTGGTGGCGGGCTTACCGGGCAAGGCTTGTTTAAAGGGAATTTTACACAGCTCGGCATAGTTCCGGAAAGTCAAAACGATATGGTTTTTTCGGTAGTCGGCGAAGAACTTGGATTTGTTGGTTGCGTTATTGCCCTACTGCTTTTAACGCTCATTGTTATCCGTATTGCAAGAACCGGTAAGCACGACAAAGTCGGCAACACAAAAGTTATGTGTTACGGTGTAGTTGCAATGATAGCCGGACAAGTTATTATAAACATAGGCATGTGTTTACAGCTTTTACCCGTTATTGGTATTACCTTACCCTTCTTCTCTGCCGGCGGCTCTTCGAACCTTTGCTTATACTTAGCCATTGGTCTGATTTTGAGCTTTTATAGGTACAATCAACAGCGAGATATTATTGATATAGGATTTGCGAATATTGACAATCCTTTTAAAGATAATTAAAAAAGTAAATTTATAAAAGTATCCCCTTAACTGATTTTTTCAGTCAAGGGGATTTTTGTGCTTAAAATTAGAGTGAATCGGCAATATCAAGAATTAACTTTTCTGTCTTTTCCCAGCCAAGGCAGGCATCGGTAATTGATTTACCGTAAATTCCGCAACCGATAGGTTGACTGCCGTCTTCAATGTAGCTTTCAATCATCAATCCTTTAACAAGACTTGCTATCTCGGGATTCCAACGCATATTGTTTACAATTTCTTTTGAAATTCTGATTTGCTGAATTGGATCCTTGCCCGAATTTGAATGGTTTGCATCAACAATTACAGCAGGATTTAAAAGTCCTGATTTTTGATAAGCTTCATTAAGATGAACAAGGTCTTCATAATGATAATTAGGCATGGACTGACCGTGTTTATTAACATAGCCTCTAAGTATTGCGTGTGCATACTCATTGCCGTTAGAGTGAACCTCCCACCCTCTGAAAATGAATGTATGCTTATGTTGAGCGGCTGTAATCGAATTCATCATAACCGAAATGTCACCGCTTGTGGGGTTTTTCATACCTACTGGAACATCAATACCACTGGCAGTAAGTCTGTGCTGCTGATTTTCAACGCTTCGGGCGCCAATGGCTATATAACCGAGCAAGTCATCAAGATACTTTGAGTTTTCGGGATAAAGCATTTCATCTGCACACGCAAAACCGGTTTCCTTAATGGCTTTCATGTGAAGCTCACGAATAGCAACAATACCTTTGAACATATCGGGCTTTTGGTCGGGGTCGGGCTGATGAAGCATACCTTTATAGCCGTCACCTGTCGTACGGGGTTTATTTGTATAAATTCTCGGAACGATAAAGATTTTATCCTTAACCTTCTCCTGAATTTCTCTAAGTCTGCCGATATAATCAAGAACGCTGTCGTCACGGTCTGCAGAACACGGCCCGATAATGAGAACAAATTTATTGCTTCTACCTGCAAAAATATCTTTAAGCTCAGTTGTGCGTTCATTAACAGCAGTCTGAACCTCAGGAGATGCCGGATACATTTGCTTTACTTCCTGCGGAATTGCAAGCTTTCTCTCAAAAATCATATTCATAAAAAATTCCTCCTCTTATTTATCAAACAGTGCTCTGCGAGCGGTAGATTGAATCATTTTCTCTTTTATTTTTTCTATATCTTCATTTTTAAGCAATTCATAAAAGCCGTTAAATTCAGATATAAAGGTTTGCATCTGTGAAAGCAAAGCGTCTTTATTTAGCATAAAGAGCTCGCTCCACATATTCTCGTTTATCCTTGCAATTCTTGTCAAATCCCTGAACGAGTCACCTGTGTAATCAACAAGATGTTCGCTTTTTGAACAGGTCATAAGGCAAATTGCAATACAATGGGTTAACTGCGAAACAAAGCCTATCATTTCGTCATGCGCTTTCGGCGGTAAAGATGAAATTCTTGCAAATCCAAGCGTTTCACCTATTGCTTTGCACATTTCAATGGCATTAAAGGTGTTAGCATCGGTTGGAACTACAATATAGTTAGCATCTTTAAAAATTGAATCGTCCGCATTCTCTACACCGTAAACCTCTTTACCCGCCATTGGGTGCGCAGAAATAAACTCAAGGTCGCCACGCAAAATGCTTTGTATTTCATAAACAATGCAGGATTTTACACCCGTAACATCCGTTATCACTGCACCGCTTTTAAACAAATGTTGATTATTCTTAATCCAGTCAAGAAAAACGTGCGGATAGAGCGCAAAGACTATTAAATCGGCTGATGAAACTAATTTTTCATCAATATCGGATGAACCATAATCAATAATTTTATTATCAATTGCATATTTAACAGAATTTTCATTAACGTCTATTGCCGAAACCTTATAGCCTTTTTTGTGAAGCCCCATTGCGTAGCTTCCTCCGATAAGACCAAGCCCGACTATCAATATATTTAAGTTTTTATCAAGTTTCATAATTAAGATTTACACCTGCTTTCAAAAGCACATCAAAAAAGTTCGGAAAGCTCTTTTTAACAGCTTCATAGCCTTCTATTTTTCCGCCCGTTTTACAAAGCAAAAAAGCATTTGCCATTACTATTCGGTGGTCATTATGCCCGAAAATATTTTCTGTCGGAGTATGAAAATCCCCAGACTTAATTATAACTCTATTATCCCCTGTTACAAGCTTTATACCGAATTTTGCAAGCTCTGTTTGCATACATGAAATTCTGTCACTTTCTTTAAACCGCAAACGGTCAGTGCCTGTAAATACTGCTCCGTTGTGTAGCCCAGCGAAAGCGAACATTATGGGCGCTAAATCAGGGCAGTCTGTTAAATCAAGCTCAGGAGTTTCATTTTTCAATGCATCGAAATATTCTAAGCAAATTTTATCGCCCTGGGAAGAATTCATATCAACTCCATGCACATTTACATCTGCACCGCAGGACTTAAAAGCATAAAGGAAAGCGGCATTCGACCAATCACCCTCAACGGTTGTATTTTGTGGTTTATACTGCTGATTTCCTTTGATTTTTAAATTAAGACCGCTGTAATCAATTTCTATTCCGAAATTTTTAAGAATTGAAACCGTCATATCAACATATGGTTTGCTCTCAAAGGGCGAAATAATATTTATTTCGCTGTCATTTTCTAAAAGCGGCAAAGCGAATAGCAATCCGCTTATAAACTGGCTACTGATATTTCCTTTAACCGAAAAATTGCCCGATTTAAGTTTTCCCTTAACCTTCACGCTACTTAAATCTTTTTGGAATAACAAGCCTTGATTTTTTGCAATATCTTCATAAACGCTCAAAGGCCGTGAAATGAGTTTCTGCGTTCCGTTTAAAGTGATTTCATTATTTGATAAAAGACACAATGGTATGAAAAATCTTAATGTGCTTCCGCTCTCATTACAGTTAAGCACCGCACCTTTGAAATTAGTAAAATCGCTTATGCCTGTAATTATCGCTGTATTACCGTTTATTTCAATTTTAGCACCTAAGGCAGATAAACAGTCCAAAGTTGCCTTAATATCCTCAGAAAAGGAAATATTGCTGATTTTTGAAATGCCGCCCGCCAGACCTGCGCAAATTAAAGCTCTGTGCGCATAACTTTTTGACGGTGGGGCAACAATATCGCCCTTGGGACTTGAGGGACTGATTGATAAAATCATTTATATTCTCCCTTTACTAAAAAATCAACTGCATCTGTATATCCCTTAAAACCTAAGCCCTTAATTGTCTTAACGCACGCTAAACGAATATAACTTATCTTTCTGAATTCTTCTCTTGTATCGGGATCGGAAATATGCACTTCAACGGTTGGAATACCTACACTTTTTACTGCATCAAGCAACGCTACGCTCGTATGTGTGTAGGCACCGGGATTTATAACGATTCCGTCAATTTTTCCGCAAGCTTCTTGAATTTTATCTACAAGTGCGCCTTCATGATTAGACTGAAAAAACTCGACTGATATTCCAATAGAGTCACAGTGATTTTTAATTAAATTACACAAATCCTCATAGGTTTGCGAGCCGTAAATTTGCGGTTCACGGATTCCCAGCATATTTAAATTCGGTCCGTTAATAACAAGAATTTTCATAATGAAAATGCTCTCTTTCTATCTGTGTTACAGCGTCCTCAACAATACCTGTAACAACAATTCTTTTGTCGGCGCAGGAAGAATAAATTCCGTAACGCTCGTTATATCTTTTTTTTAGTGCATCTATACTTGAAGCTGTAGGTCTGTCCGAGGTTGGAACAATTTGCTCAAGAGGTCTGTCAAGAAAATATAAAACGCCGTTCATTTTCAAAGCTTCTATATTTTCCTGCCTGAGAATAGCCCCGCCTCCTGTTGCAATAACAACACCTGAAAGTTTGGCTATTTTTTTTATGACATCTGTTTCAATGTCACGGAATTTCTCTTCGCCGTATTCCCCAAAGAAATCTGAAATTTCGGTTTTGATTTCTTTTTTTATCTCAATATCTGTGTCAATCAAATATCTGCCGAGTTTTTTTGCAACGGCTTGCCCTATTGTTGTCTTTCCACTTCCAGGCATTCCTATCAAAACAATATTTTGCTTTTCCGATTTCACACATTCAAAAATATTGTCTAAAAGATTTCCGTCGGCGGTTTTATCCATAAAAATTTCATAGGCTCTTATAGCTTGACCTACAAGCATATAAAGTCCGCTTTCGGCGGGGATGCCTTTGTTTTTTGCATCTGCAACAAGCTTTGTTTCAAGTGGGTTATAAACCGCATCAATAACACCTGAAAGAGATGAAAACTTTTCAACATTTATAGGAGAAGCAAAAATTTCAGGGAACATACCGACGGGAGTTGTATTGATAATTATGCTGGTGTCTGAGTGGTTTTCGTAAAGTTCATCGTAAGTAACCGTACCCTCTGCCGTTTTACGGCTGACTTTGATAACAGTTTGAGCTCCAAGGCTTTTTGCAACGGCAGCAGCAGTCTTTGAGGTGCCGCCTGTGCCGAGTACAGCCACTTTTTTGCCGCTAAATTCAATGTTATTCTTCTTAATCAAAGCGGTCATGCCGTAAAAGTCAGTATTATATCCGTAAAGTTTACCGTCACGGTTCACAACCGTATTAACAGCGCCGATTTCCTTTGCGGTGTCGCTCAATTCATAAAGATACGGAATGACTGCCTCTTTATAAGGAATAGTTACATTTATCGCTTTAAAATCTCTTTTTTCCATGAAATCGGGCAATTCGTCCTCTGTAAGTTCTACAAGTTCATAAGAATAATCGCCTATTTTTTCATGAATTATTTTAGAAAATGAGTGCGGAAGCTTTTTTCCTATACAACCGTATTCCATACTAATCCTTTCTTGGTATTTGCCAATTTCATTTGATTGCTAAATAATCAGTTCCGAACCTGAGAGCAAGCATATCTGCCACAACAAGCGCTGTTAATGAATCCTGCACAACACATGCACGGTGAACAATGCACGGATCGTGCCTGCCTTTAAGCTCAATTTCAGCATTTTCTGATTTTATAAAATCAACCGTGCTCTGTTTTTGGAAAATTGACGGAGTAGGTTTAACGGCAGTTCTGAATATTATTGGCATTCCGTTTGAGATGCCCCCGTTTATTCCGCCGTTATTATTAGTCAAAGTAGAAATTTTACCGTTTTCACAAACAAACGGGTCATTTGCCTGTGAGCCTGACATATCGGCAAACTCAAATCCCCTGCCGAATTCAATTCCTTTAACGGCAGGCATACCGAAAAGCACATGTGAAATCATACTTTCAAGTGAATCAAACCAAGGCTCGCCAACACCTGCAGGAATCCCATAAACTGCGGTTTCAAGAACTCCGCCAACGCTGTCTTTGTTTTCAGCAGCCTTTTCAATAGCCGATTTCATTTCGTTCTCTTTATCTGTATCAAGAACGGAAAATATTTTATTATCAACAGCGATTAAATCACTTTTTATATCTTCAAAGTCTCGGTCTGATATACCTGCACATTTTTTTATGTGTGTTCCAATATATATGCCTTTTTCTTTTAAAGCATCAAGCAAAATTGCACCTGTAGCAACAACGGGAGCAGTTATACGCCCGCTGAAATGCCCTCCGCCTCTGAAATCCTCGAACCCGTGATATTTGCAATATGCCGTAAAATCAGCGTGTCCGGGGCGTGCAAGTGAACGGGTTGAAGAGTAATCCTTACTGTGCATATCGGCATTTTTTATCATTAAAGCTATCGGAGTGCCTGTTGTAAAACCATTATAAACACCGCTCACAATTTCAACTTTATCTTCTTCGTGACGTGCGGTGGAAATTTTGCCGTAAGGCATTCTCTGTTGCATTTTTTTTGCAATATACTCTTCGTCTATCTTAATTCCGGGAGCTAAACCGTCAAGAACAGCACCAATGGCTGTGCCGTGGCTCTCACCGAAAAGAGTCAAACTAACAGATGAACCAAATGTATTTTTCACACTATTCACTCCTTGATAATAACGGAAAGCTTCTGCTCAATTTCATCGACAGTCATTTTTTTCATGTCAAAAGTGCCGACCTCATTAACTGTAACCGTGTTTACAACATTATTCCGCATTTTTTTATCGTGAACAATAGCCGAAATCACATTTTCCGGATTTATGAAAATTTCCGTTTGAAGATTAAGTTTCTTCAAAACAGAAATAAGTCTTGAACGGACACTGTCACTGCACATTGGAATCATGCCGAGGGCTACACATTCACCGTGATAAAAACCGTGCAGACCCTCCTCACTTTCAATTCCGTGGCCTATTGTGTGACCGAAATTAAGTATCATGCGAAGTCCAGCTTCTTTAACGTCCTGCTCAACGACTTTTCTTTTTATTTCAATGGATTTAAATAGTATTTCGTCAATATTATCCATTATATCTGCAGTTTCAAACATTTGGAAAAGCTCTGAATCAGAGGTAAGACTCATTTTTACGGCTTCAGCAAGTCCATTGGAGATTTGGCGGCTGGGCAAGCTTTTAAGTACATCCGGGTCAATAATAACCATTTTAGGCTGATGAAATGCACCCACAATATTCTTTATTCCGTCAAGGTCAACTGCTGTTTTCCCGCCAATTGACGAGTCAACCTGGGACAAAACCGTTGTGGGAAAATTATAAAAATCAATTCCCCTCATAAAACAGGCCGAAACA
>JAFLUO010000085.1 GCA_022508705.1 Oscillospiraceae bacterium | reverse complement strand
TATCATATTCGGGGGCAGTCTCAAACAATAAGGATTCATTTTTAAGAATGCAAAAGCTTCTTCACCCAAGAGGGCCTGATCAAAAGGGTGAATATATTGATGATAATGCGGCGTTGCTTCATTCAAGACTGTGCGTAATTGACATTGAGAACGGTAAACAACCGATGACAGCGGATTACGGCGAAAAAAGATATGTAATCGTATATAACGGCGAATTATACAACACCGAGGAAATTAGAAATGAACTTTTACAAGAAGGACATAAATTCAACGGACATTCTGATACAGAGGTTATTCTTAAATCATACATTGAGTGGAAAGAAAACTGTGTAAATAAATTTAACGGAATATTTGCCTTCTGCATTTGGGATAAAAGCGAACAAAAACTGTTTTTTGCCCGTGACAGAATGGGTGTAAAACCTTTGTTTTATACAACTGACGGAAGCAGTTTTATTTTTGCTTCGGAAATTAAAGCACTGCTTGCTCACAAAAATGTAAAATCCGAAATTGATGAAAACTCGCTTGCTGAAATAATTTTTGTAGGTCCCGGCAGAACTCCCGGATGCGGTGTATTTAAAAATATAAATGAAGTAAAGCCTGCCACCTGCGGAACTTTTACAAGAGACGGGCTTAAATTTTGGAAATACTGGATTTTAAAAGATACAGAGCATACCGACTCCTTCCCTGAAACCGTCGAAAAAGTGAAATATTTAGTTAAAGATGCAATTACCAGACAGTTAATTTCTGATGTGCCTGTCGGAACATTTCTTTCGGGAGGCCTTGATTCAAGCATTATTTCTTCGGTTGCAAATTCGCATTTTAAGGAGCAGAATAAGCTTTTAAAGACGTTTTCAGTTACTTATAAAGATAATTCTAAATATTTCACCAAAAGCAAATTTCAGCCCAATTCCGACGAAGAATATATCAAAATTATGCAAGAATATCTCGGCTGTGAACATCATCTTATTACTCTTGATACCGATGATGTTGTAAGTGCTCTCTTTGAAGCGGTTGATGCAAGAGATCTGCCCGGTATGTCTGATGTGGACTCTTCCCTGCTCGCTTTCTGCAAGGAGATAAAAAAAGAATGCACGGTTGCACTTTCAGGTGAATGCGCCGATGAAATTTTCGGCGGATACCCATGGTACAGAGATAAAGAAATACGAATGATAAACGGTTTTCCGTGGGCGCAGTCAACAGATTACAGAGCAAGCTTTGTAAGAGATGACATAAAACTTCCCAATGCGCGGGAATACGTTGCTGAACGGTATAAAAATACAATAATAAATACTTCAAAAGTTCCTGGGCTTGATCAAACGGAATCACGAATGAAGGAAATGATGAAGCTCAATCTTGAATGGTTTATGCAGACTCTCCTTGACCGCAAGGACAGAATGAGTATGTACTCGGCTCTTGAAGTAAGAGTGCCGTTTTGCGATTACAGAATAGCAGAATATCTTTATACTGTGCCGTGGGAATACAAGGACTATAAATCATACGAAAAAGGATTACTGCGTGAAGCAGTTAAGGACATTTTGCCGACTGAGGTTTTGTGGCGCAAGAAAAGCCCGTATCCCAAAACGCACAATCCAAATTACTTAAAAGCCGTCAGTGAAATTTTGTCGGATATTATATCAAATCCCAATGCGCCCGTTTTAAGCTTTATTAAGAAAGAGTCCCTTGAAGAGCTTTTAAAAGCTCAGCGTGCAGAACCTTGGTATGGTCAGCTTATGACAACTCCGCAAACAATAGCATATTTCATTCAAATAAACTATTGGATGGAAAAATTCAATTTAACCGTAAAATAATAAATAGAAAAAAATCAACTATTTTAAAATAGCACTGTAAAATAGTTGATTTTTTTATTTTATGTTTGCTATAATGAAGCAAATATAAAATAAGGAGGACCACATTATGAAAAATATTTGGGTATTATCTATAAAAACATCCCTGCCCGATACCTGTTACGCCTATGACAATTTAAAAACTTGCTTTTTTGCTTTTGAAAGTTTTGAAAAGGCTCGGGATGCTTTACGGCAGGAGCTCAAAAAGCTTGCCTTTACTGAAAACGCTATGTTTGACGGCAACGGTGGATTGATTCAATTGGAAAAGTATTATACTTTTGATGACATCGATGGGATTGAAATTGATGATGACGATTGGATTAGTACTAAAAAACTAACCAAGATAAAAACCGCTCTGCGTGCAGTTTTCGGCGGTGAAAACACAACGATCGATTTGAAGTCCGGAAACTATAGCGATGCGAACATTGAGATAGAAGTCACAAACGATTCCATTCGGTTTGTGGGGACGGATGACGGGCCCATTAACGGTTATGAGCCCGTTTTGACAACCAATTTGTTTTCAATGCAGGAAGAAAAGGATTATTTTCTTTATATTAATGACCGTTTCGGTCAATACGATGCGAACGCAGAGTTGTATATTGATTTAAAAAAGACCGACATAAACTAATGAATAATTTAAATTAAATATGTTGTAATAAAGGAATTTTTAATTTTCGTATTATTATACATAATGACAAGCACAAAGGAGATCAAAAAATGCCAAATGCTATCATACTAAACAAGCCTTTTTTAGGGGGTTATCTTAACAAAGAAGGCAATATAGGACATGAAATTATAGATTTTTTTCAGACTGATAAAGGAGAATATTATATTTTCAACAATCCGTGGGGTAGATGCCCTGACGATATTTGGGTTGAAGGAACAACAGACTTAAAGAAAAAGGCAAAAGAAGAATACATTGCTAAATATATGGTTTTGACCGGATCGACACACGAAAAAGCTTTTGAAATTTTATATGTAATTGAACTTGAAGAAAAGTTACATAGATATACTAAGAAAAAGGACGAAAATGCGTTAAGAGAAGATCAGAAAGTCATAAAAGAATTGATGCGTAAAAGAGAAATAACATATAATGGCAAGTATCTTGATGAGATTTATAAAGATGATAATTCTTTATATCTGACATTTAAAGGAAAAAAGATTTATAAAGCAACTAGCCCTATTCCCGTAGAAGAATTGAAGTATAATTTCCAACGAAATAAGGGATATATTAGAGAAGATAATAAACATGCTAAAGATTATGAGAAAGTGATTAAAATTATAGAGGAAGCCATCAAAAATAACAATCTGCAAGAAATTTCGCTTAAAAAGGTGAATTCACAGGAAATTAGAAAATTGCACGGCGACAAAACATTCTTGGATTTAATCGGTGTAGAGGCAACCGAGCAGGTTTATACCAATATACTTCACAGCATTTTGTCACAAGGAGAATTATTGAAGCACTTCTGTGAAAAATTTAAATATAAAAATGCATTTGATTCATCGGGGACATTCAAAGTATTCCGAGAGACAACAGTAGTAGACGGAAGGATGGATGTCTGTGCGGAAAGCGATAAACAAAGAGTAATTATCGAAAACAAAGTTAACAGTGGCTTAAACGGCATTAAGCCTGCAGACGAAAAGTCGCAACTTTCAACATACTATGATAAATGGGGTAACAATAAAGAAAAAGAAATGAAACCACTTTGTTTTATGACAGCACCAAATTATAAAACTAAAGAGCTTGAAAGGGAAATTAAGAATTATGACAAAGATATGGCTGTGATTTACAAAATTATCCCTTATGGAGATATTGCAGACTTTATAGAAGAGGAATCTAAGAAAGGCAATATTCCCGAAACATACATATATCACGACTTAGTATCTCAAATCATTCAAGCATTTAAAAATCTTTCGTACGAAACAAAAGAAGAAATATATGCACAAATGTTTCTTGCGGCGACCAATTGACAAAGCCTAAATAATTAAATCCACGTTATTTACAGAAAGAGCCCAATCAATGGGCTCTTTTGATATTTGTGTATAAATATTGCAAAATTATATTTTATCAAATCTCTTTAATCTGTCACGGATATCGTCTTTAAAAATGAACTGATAACCGTTATTTTCAATTATTTCATCATCCCTCATGATTATATGAATACCGTTAATTCTCGCTTTTTCGGGGTTTTCTGCAACTGAACAACGCATTCCAAGGTCCTTTTCAAATCGTTCTGCAATATCAAACAGCAGAACTCCCCCGCCGCAAAGAGTAATTCCGTGGTCCGCGGCATCACTTAAAAGCTCAGGTGAAATTTTTTGCAAATTAGAATGTATTTCTGAAATAAGTAATGAAATTTGTTCATCGACAAACGGGAAAATTTCACTTGATGTCACCTCAAAAGAAATAGGCATTTCATCAACTCCGCTTTTGCCCGAAACCATAAGCGACAGTTCACAGTCACGCTTCATTGCAGAGGCAATGTTGTGTTTTATAAACCTTGCAGTATGCGGGCCGATAATAATATCCCTATCCTTTTTAAAGTGCTTAATTATTGCATTATCAATGTCAAAACTGCCGTGGCGGACTGTTGATGCCGCTGCAATTGTTCCCATAGAAATAATTCCGATTTCAGTTGTCTCATGACCTAAATCAATTACCATTCTTCCGCCCATTTTTTCCTGAGATATACCGCACCCCAAAGCAGACGCTAAAATACCCTCAACAAGACAAGCCCTGCCCGCTCCCGCACGTGTTACTGCGTCAAGAAAAATTTTCTTTTCAATACTTGTAACATCGAAAGGCAAAGATACAAGAACATTAGGTTTGTAAATTCTGTTTCCACAAACCTTAGAAATGTAAGCAGTAAGAATTTTTTCGGCATAAGTAAAATCTGAAATTACGCCGTCCTTTATCATTTTTGTAACTGAAATATTTGTATCTGTTCTCCCGTCAAGAGAATCAGCTCTCTTTCCGTAAGCAATTGGCGCACCGTTGTCGTTTGAGAATGCAACAGCAGACAGTTCATCAATGGCGCTTGGTTTGTTTTCAGTACACATTCTGAGAGAATAAGAGCCAAAATCAACACCTATTTTTATTCCTTTCACGGCATCGCCTCCTTTACGAAAATTTAAATGTTTATCTCTTTCTAAACTGTTCTTTAAGTCTTAAATCCTTGGATAAAATACGCTTACGAAGACGGATATTTTCAGGAGTAACCTCCATAAGCTCATCGTCCTTAATAAATTCCATAGACTGCTCAAGGCTTAAAACAGTATGCGGAACAAGTCTTAAAGCATCGTCAGAGCCTGATGCACGTGTATTCGTAAGATGTTTACTTTTACATACGTTGCAGGTAATATCTTCATTCTTTGAACATTCGCCTACAATCATTCCTTCATAAACGGGAACGCCCGGACCTACAAAAAGCCTTCCTCTGTCCTGGGTATTAAACAGACCATAGGCTGATGTTTCACCGGATTCGTGAGCAACAATGGAACCGCGCTCGCGAGTTTGAATATCCCCTTTGTATTCTTCATATCCTGCGAAAAGGTTATTCATAATACCGTTGCCGTTAGTGTCTGTCATAAACTCTGAACGGTAGCCGATAAGTCCCCTTGCTGGGATTCTGAATTCAAGGTGAGTTGAACCGCCGTCACGGGTACCCATATTTTCAAGTTCTCCTCTTCTTGAGCCGATTTTTTGCATAACGCTTCCGACATATTCTTCGGGGACTTCAACAATAAGTAATTCAATAGGCTCTAAAAGCTTGCCATTTTCGTATTTGGTGATTACTTGGGGTCTTGAAACTTGGAATTCATAACCCTGACGGCGCATAGTTTCAATCAAAATTGATAAATGAAGCTCTCCTCTGCCCGAAACCTTGAAAGTATCTGTGCTTTCCGTCTCTTCAACCTTCATGCTGACGTTTGTTTCAACCTCTTTAAAAAGGCGGTCACGAAGATTACGCGATGTAACAAACTTACCTTCTTTACCTGCAAACGGACTGTCATTTACAATAAAGTTCATTGAAATAGTAGGTTCATCAATTTTTACGAACGGAAGCGGCTCAATGCAGTCAGGCGCACAAATAGTCTCACCGATGTTAAGGTCAGAAATGCCTGAAACGCAAATAATATCACCTGCGGCGGCTGAGTCTACTTCAACTCGTTTTAAACCCTCAAATTGATAAAGACGGGATATTCTTACATTTTCAGTAGTACCGTCTGTTTTGCAAAGCACAACGCTGTCATTTTTCTTAAGCGTTCCCCTCTCCATTCTACCAATGCCTATTCGTCCGATATAATCATCGTAATCAAGACTTGAGAAAAGAACTTGTACTGGCTCGTCAATCTCACCTTTTGGCGGTTCAATATTTTTAATAATCATATCAAACAGCGGACGCATATCGCCCTCTCGTACACTTGAATCAAGAGAAGCGTAACCGTCTTTAGCGGATGCGTAAATAACAGGAAATTCAAGCTGATCGTCATTTGCGCCGAGTTCAATGAACAAATCAAGTACTTCATCAATTACCTCGGCAGGTCGAGCGCCAGTTCTGTCTATTTTGTTGACAACAACCAGCACTTTCTTTTCAAGAGCAAGAGCTTTTCTAAGAACAAATCTTGTCTGCGGCATACAGCCTTCAAAAGCGTCAACAAGAAGCAAAACTCCGTCAACCATTGTAAGAATACGTTCAACCTCGCCGCCGAAATCAGCGTGTCCCGGTGTGTCAACTATATTGATTTTTACACCGTCATAATGCACAGATGTATTTTTTGAAAGAATTGTAATACCTCTTTCACGCTCAAGGTCATTGGAGTCCATAACTCTTTCCTGAACAACCTCATTTGTCCTGAAAATACCGCTTTGTTTTAATAATTCGTCAACAAGCGTTGTTTTTCCGTGGTCTACGTGCGCAATAATCGCTATATTTCTTACATTTTCTCTCTTTTTCAAAAGTTTCACCTTCAAATAAAATTTCAACTAATGATTTTATCACTAATTGACGAATAACGCAATAAAAAAAGCGTATTCTCTTTACAAATTTGCATTTTTGATATAAAATTTAGTAGTATTAAATTTTAATTGGAGAATTTTATGAAACAAATACTGAAAAGTGTTAAAAATTTCATAAAAGAGACGGACAAAATTTTACTTTTTCTCTGTTTGGTAACCTCTTTGTTCGGTTCAACAATGGTTTTAAGTGCAACCTTGCACACTGCGGCTGAGGGTGTCCGTTTTACCCGTGACTTTAAAGTTATGATTGCGGCAGTTTGCATCGGTATTATTGCGGCTGTTATAATTTCCGCTATTGACTATGAATTTATAATGAAAATATGGCCTATTGTAGCGGCGGTAAGTATCGGGCTTATGCTTTTACTTTTTGTACCGGGTGTGGGTGTCGGCCCTGCTGAGCGACCAGATGCAAAAACATGGATTTCGCTTGCAGGCGGCAGAATATTCTTCCAGCCGTCGGAAATTGTTAAAATCGGATTTATTATAACCTTCGGCGTTCATCTTCAAAAGGTTAAGGGCAACATAAATCACATTTTAACTCTTATTCCTCTTGCAATACACGCTCTGATTCCCATTGTACTCGTTGTAAAATCGGG
>JAFLUO010000084.1 GCA_022508705.1 Oscillospiraceae bacterium | reverse complement strand
GACTCGAACCCCGGACCGACCGGTTATGAGCCGGTTGCTCTAACCAACTGAGCTACTGGTCCTTCTCTGTTGCTAAAATATTATATAGGTAAAAATCCAAAAAGTCAATAGGAAATTCAGTTATGTTGCAATAAAATTTGCAGGGGCGAGGCAGTGCGCCGCTTCCGGTGGAAGATGAAGGTGCACTGCCGAGGTGAAAAAACAAGGAGCAATACGAAACGCCCCAAGTGAGTAGTGCGACTATGTTTTTGAGGGGAAAAAGAACGGGACGATGAAGGCATCGTCCCCTACTCTTCACTTTTCACTCTTTACTAATAGAAAACGGGTCGGCATGGAAACCGACCCCTACAAATTATAATGTTTTATCAGCGAAAATTATTCGCAGTCTTCGCAATCGCAGTCGCAGTCTACGTCGAACTCAAGCTCTGTTCCGCAATTGGGGCACTCAGCAGCGCCTTCCATGATAATGTCTTCATCAAAGTAAACTGTTTCGCCGCAGTTGGGGCACTCAACCTCATACATATCGTCTTCGCAGTCACAGCAGTCTTCACATTCATCATAGAAAACTTCTTCAAGCTCTGCAAGGTCTTCGTCAACAGCGTCAAGCTGTTCTGTAACTAATCCCATTTCATCGTCAAGATCTGAAACTGTAAGGGCAATATCCTCAAGCACGTCAAGGATTTCGTTTAAAACCTTTGTTTCTTTATTGTCGCCGTTAAAATCCATGCCTTCAACAAGACCTTTAAGATGAGCAACTTTTTCAGTAATTGTCATAATAATCACCGTAGCCTTTCTATTTTTATTATGCTCTGCCGAGATATTCACCTGTACGGGTGTCAATCTGAATCATTTCGCCTTCATTTATGAAGAGCGGAACTTTAATTTCTGCGCCTGTTTCTACTGTTGCGGGCTTTGTGGCGTTAGTTGCCGTATTTCCTGCAAAGCCGGGGTCAGTTTGGGTCACCTGAAGATTTACGAACGTGGGCGGCTCAAGTCCGAAAACGCTTCCTTTGTAAGAAAGAATTTTACAAACCATATTTTCCTTTACGAACTTGAATGAATCGGGAAGATCGCTCTGGGCAATAGGAGTCATCTCAAAAGTTTCATTGTCCATAAAGTAATAAAGATCGCCGTCAGAGTATGAATATTCCATATCTCTTCTCTCGATAAATGCTGTCGGGAATTTTGCTGTGGGGTTATAGCTCTTTTCAACAACAGCGCCTGTAATAACATTCTTGGTTTTAGTTCTTACGAATGCAGCGCCTTTGCCGGGCTTAACATGCTGAAATTCAACAACCTGAAGAACCTGTCCGTCCTCTTCAAAAGTAACGCCGTTTCTGAAATCACCTGCTGATATCATTGGTAGTATTCCTCCGTTTTTTAATTAAATTCATTGACATTTTACAATAAATCGCCGTATATTTCAAGTGCTTTTTATGAAATCACGGGATAATTATATAACTTTGTGCGCCGTTTTCATTAAGTTCCTTATAAAAGTTCTCATTTTCGGGAGTATCTTTCACTGTTGGGATACATTTAAGCGTAGAAAAATTGTTTTTCGCGCGCTCGTTGAGCACAGTCCACATATCGCCCACATATTTGGCGTAATTTTCCGAAACGGGTATTTCGGGTGAGCAACCTGCCGCGGCGGAGTCAAAGAGCGTTCCGCCCCATTTTTCGTCGTTACCCTCAATCCCCTCAAAAGAAAATCCGAGAATTACGGGGCAGGATCCTGCTTTTGCCGCCGCCTGTTCTACGAAATTTAAAAGCACGAAATTGCGCGAAAGAGATGCGTCGTCTTCTGTAAACACTGGCGGATTTTCACTGGATACGGGGAATTCCACCCCTCCAAGATAAATGCAGTCTGCACCGAACGAGACCGCCTCGCCAATAACCGACAAAAGATAGTTAACGGCGCGCACGTCCGCAGGGTTGAGCCAAACCCTGCCCGAAAGGGCGGCGGGAGCGTCAAACCAAGGCCTTGTAAGATTTTCGTCCTCATAAACATAAGCACCTATTCTTTGGGGAGCAACAGAATCTTTAAAGCAATAAATTCTTGCAATTACCGTAAAGCCCTCCGTTTTAAAATGCTCGACCATGCTTTGCGTGATTTGGATTTTGTCGTCAATACGGGAAGTTGCGGCGGCAGATGACGGGAACAGAACATTTCCGTCTTCGTCTTTAAAATCAAGCATAACAGAATTAAATCCGTTTTCTTTTGCTTCATTCAACTTTTTTTCTAACTCAGCATCATCTTCTAAAAGGGAATTTTCAATAAAAATCGCTTTTATCTGCCCGATATTTTCCGCTGAAACCGCCGTACTGTTTCCATGTTCGGTTTCTTGCGGTATAGGCTTTCTTGATAAATCCATGCAAAAGAAAAAAGCAATCAAAGCAAGAATTAACGCAATAACAATCAGAACCGCAGACAAAATTTTGTTGCGGATTTCTTTTTTTCTGCGCTTTTTGCTTTCGCCTATTTCGTAAACCGTGCCTCGCTGGGACGGGAATTTTTTTGAAAACTCGTAATACCCCCGAAGCCGTCTTTTGTTCTTGTTATCCATATATAAATCCTTTATTTGAGCCCCATAAAGCCCAGCGATAATATCGCTGTATAAATAAACAGCGCAGGCGTTCCTTTAAAGCATTTGGGAATGCTCGTATTCAGATCAAGCCGTTTTAGCCCCTCGTTGATTAAAAGCACCGCAATAACAAACGCAATGCCTGCGCCAAGACCCGAACCGATGCTTTGAGCAAAGGTAAATGCAGAGCGGTAATTTATGTAAGGCACCGCCATAACAAGAGTGTTAAACGCCGCAATGCTTATTCTGCGTATCGTTTTGGGCTGAATTTTGCCAATAATCAAAACAACTGCCATTGTTAAGATATAGACGGCGAAAACCACGGCGGAAAAAACCGCAACGTGAAAAAGCTCACCCGACAAATGGAATTTCGGAATAAGCTCCAGTGCCGCACATATAGCGGAAACCGTTACAGAAAAGTATGCCATAAAGACTGCCAATGGGAAAAGCTTTCTGGGCTTTGCGCTCATTCTGACCGCTTCGCTTACGCCGTAGCCCCCGTTAAATATTAAGTTCTGCACCAAAGATACATAAAGGGAGGCGTATAACAGTTCAAATATTATTCTCATTCGTCACCCTCGCCTTCTTCGCCGTTGCTTTGTTCTTTCTGCTTGTAATTTTCAAGGTCTGTCAGCATATCGGAGAAATCGTCAAGATAAGTTCTTTCCTGTTCCTGACTGTGTGTCCTCGAAACTGTCTTATTTTCCTGTGCTTTCGTCTTATCCTTTTTCGGCTTTTCTTTATTTTTCCTGTCTGTCTTTGATTTCTTTTCAGCGGATTTTTCTCTCTTAGGCTTCTCTTCTGCCGTCTTTCTCACCGTGCGAAGAGAGTCTGCATCAAAGGATGAAGACGAACTCTCTCCGCCCTCGTCATAAGGGTTAAAGTCGTCGTTCATAAGCTCACGAAGAGAGCCTTTTAAAGACTGGCGAACCTCTGACGTATTAAACGCTCTGTCGGGTGAGGACTGAGGATACTTTTTGTAAATATAAAATTTGAGTGCCGCCGCAGAAAAGCCCAAAATAAGAAGTCCGCCAAAGGGTGTGAGCATTGCGGAGAAAGTCACGGGTAAATGAAGCTCTGCTCCGCCTAAAGTGCCGTTTCCAAGGATTTCACGCAAAAATCCTGCAATAACTGCAACTACTCCGTAGCTGACTGACACGGAAATTGCATCAAGAAAACTGTCTTTAACCGTTCTTTTAACGGCAACACGCTCGCAATGGAGTGCCAAAAGGGAGTTTACCGCCATAAGCGGCAGGAATATGCCGAATTCAAGGGAAAGGCTCGGTATAAATCTTGTTACAAGGTACATTATTGGGTAAACAATTACCATTCCCACAAAGAAATAAATGGCCACACGAACGTATCTTTTAACATTTTTCAAAAACCGTGAAGCCAAAACCTCGCAGATAATCAATTCAACAGCCGTTACAAGTGCCAAAAACACCGCCGATTTAAGTGTTGTGGCAATGGCAACAACGGGGCAAAGCCCCACCGCCTCTAATAAAAGAGGATTTCTGATAACGGCGCTTGTACGAAACATTCGGAAATTTTTCATTCTTTCCGTAAGTTTCCGACCTTTGTTTTCATTCATTGCCGTCACCTCCCGAACCAAACGGAATGTCCGTTTCTTCTATTTCATTTTCAGGAGTAAACGCTGTATGTAAATCCTCGGCAGAAACATTTTCTTCCTTGTTTTCTTCAGTAAAATCCTTCTGTGCCAAAATTTCTTCAAGGTCGATGTCGGGAATTTTATTTAAAATCTCTTCAGGCACAACGCCTGATGCATCGGTAGTTTCTTCATAGGGCGTGTTTTCGTCTATTTTCTTTTTTTCGCGTTTTGTCAATGGCAACTCATCAAAAAAGCCTGCCGCCGCATTCATAATAAGAAGTCCGAACACGGCAGAATCCTCGGTTTTTCCGAAATATCTGAACGCCATACACACAATGCCGCTTAATAACCCCCACACGATTGACGGCAAAATTCTTGAAGGAATAACCGACGGATAGGACATAAAAAATACCGCCGCAAACAAAATTACTCCGCCGCACAATTCCATTGTAAGGGACGTAAGTGCGCCTGTGCTGACCCTTGGGAAAATAAGGGCAAAGAGAGATGCCCCCAGCAAAAAAGCAACAGACGGAATAACATTTTTAGGGTGTCTTAGCGCAAGGAAAACTAAAGCACCCAAAAGCATTATGACAAATCCCGTACCTAAAGCAGACGGAAACTGCCCCGTAATTATTTCAAGAACCGTTGCCGTATTAAGTTTTATTGATGTACCCGAATACAAAAGCGACGTCAAAGATGTTCCTGTTTTTTCAATATTAAGAATACCGCCCGATAAAGACGGGTATGAAAACACCTTATCGCCAAAACAGAGTGCCGCAAAGCAATAAGATGCAAGGGCAGGCACAAAGGGTGAATTTTTTGCCGTACCGAAGGGTACCGTGCAAACAACAACCGCAAAAACAGCAGTAAAAAACGGAATGTAATATGGCACGGAAGCAGGCAACAACAAGGCTACCATAAGCCCTGTGGCGAGCCCGGACAAATCCCTGTGCGGATAATCGCTTTTCGATATTTCTTCACATATTTTTTTGCATACAGTCGCCGTGAGGACTGAAATCAAAATGATTATAACCGCCCGTATTCCGTAAGAGTAAACGGCAACCAAAGCCAGCGCCGCAAGAGCGGTAACGTAGCTCAGCATTATATTTCTTGTTTCCAAAAACTCCTTGGGCTTTTGCGGTTTATCAAATTTTTCCAAAGATTACTCCCCCCAACAAGCCTTATATGCTTTATTTGCCTTTTCTTTAAATTCATCCATAGTTTTTTTGCGGTCAGCCGCACCGAAAAGCGCACTGCCCGAAACAAACACGTTAGCACCTGCCGCCGCGGCAATGCTTATGGTCTCGCCGTTTATTCCGCCGTCAACCTCAATGTCAACGCTGAGCCCTCTTTCGTTTATTTCGTCACGGATTTTTCTTACCTTTTCCATTTGGTTTTCCATAAAGCTTTGACCGCCGAAGCCCGGCTCTACCGTCATAACAAGCACCATAGAAAGCCTATCCAGGAAAGGCAACACGGCGTTTATGTCGGTTTTCGGTTTAATTGCAAGGGCAGGCTTTGCGCCGCACTCGATTATTTTGTCGATAGTTTCGCCTATGTCCGACTCGGATTCCGTATGAAAGCAAACAATGTCTGCCCCCGCTTTGCAGAAATCCTCAACGTATTTCAGCGGTTCGCTTATCATTAAATGAACGTCAAAGGGAACGGATGTGTATTTTTTAATGCACTTGCAAACGGGAGCGCCTAAGGTTATGTTCGGAACAAAATGTCCATCCATAACGTCAATATGCATAAGCTCTGCGCCGCATTCTTCCATACATTTTAGCTCGTCTGCCATTTTGCCGTAATCGCAGGAAAGAATAGACGGAGAAATTTTAATCATACTCTCACACTCCCGATTTTTTCTATAGTTATAAATATTTTAACATATTATTACAAGATTTACAACCGCTATTATTTTTCCTGTAGGGGCAGGTTTCCACGCCTTACTAAATCTCCTCCCTCTGGGAGGGAGCAGAAGAATCCGTTATATTGTAGGGGACAATGCACTCATCGTCCCGCAACACAGTTTAAATTTATCTGTAACCTCGGGCGGGTGTGGGCACCCGCCCCTACGAATATCGAATATCTAACACAAAGCAAATCTGCCCCCAAAAGGGAGCAGATTCGCTTTTCTTTTGTTTAGTTGATATCCGTTTTGAGAGTTTCGATAATATTATCGTCACGGATTTTATCAATAGAGTAAATCAATGCGGCGGCGATTATTACGAATACCGCGCCTGCCGCGGCGAAATAGGGCAGAATGTGAACGTTGAAGCCGAAATCCATACTTGATGCCAGCGCTTTATACATTGCAAAATGTATTAAAACTCCCACGGGGAATGAGAACACAAGCGCTTTTGCGCCGTAGCGTACAGCTTCAAGGTAAATCATTCTCTTAAAGCTCTTCGGCGTCATTCCCACAGAGCGTATCATTGCAAATTCACGCCTTCGCTCGTTCATTGAGTTTGAAATGGTGTTAATAATATTGAGCACCGAAATTATTGAAATAAGAGTAATAAAGCCGTAAACAAACACTTTTACAATCGTAAATAAATTATTCATTGACTGTGCAGTCGCCTTCGGCGTTCCGATATAGTAACCGCCTGTAGTATGATTTTTTTCGATTTCTTTTTCAATTTCCTTGCTGACGGCGGAATAATCGTCACACATAATATAAATTTCCATAATGGGCATTTCTGTTAACCCGTTATACAAACTGTCAATGTGGTCAACCGACAAAATTGCCATCGGGTAAGGAGACAAAGTCATATTAAACTTCTCCTCTTTCCATTCCTTTGTCGTTTGCACGCCTACCGTAACCGAGCCGTCCTTTTCTGTTAAAATAGGTTCACCCGTATTTTCGTCATAACCGCTGTATTCGGTCAATTTGAAAGAAATCTGCTGACCCTCTAAATTTTTCAGCGGCTCTTCTTTTTTCTTTTTGTTGTCACTTTGCTTCATTGCGCTGTTGAAAACAATTGCTGTGGGATTGTTTTTATCGTGATATTTTTCTGTTCTTTCTCCAAGCTGTCTAATGTATTCGTCAAACGACTCGTTATCAAGAAAAATCAAAGCCATACCAAGATCGGCATTTTCGCTGTTCTTAAAACAAGACTCTGAAAGAGAAATAAATTCATTAAATTCAATAAAATATCTGTCAATATTTTTATTGCTCTCTACCGCCTCATAAAATATATCTTTGTCCTCATATTCACCATTGATATAAACATCGGGCGTAGAAACAAACGTGCCTCTCATTGTGTCGGAGAGCATCATACTGAAAT
>JAFLUO010000083.1 GCA_022508705.1 Oscillospiraceae bacterium | reverse complement strand
AACTACCGTGTTCGGGATGGGAACGGGTGGACCCTCATTGTAATCAACACCGACTCGTGAAACTTATGTATCTCACGAATGCAAGAGGTATTTTATCACGCAGAAAAACAAAATGCAAGTGTTTTTTTAACATTTTGTTAACTTTTTGCACAATTCACAATTTTCTGCACGGTTATTCGACATATTATATGTAATATTGCACAAACAATGCGGCAAATGTTGCCGCATTGCAACTCCAAATTTTATTTTTATTTATTAAAAGCCTTTGAAGCGTCAAGAATTACATATTCATACCCTTGATTCGGTTCAACTGCCGTGTAAAGCACAGTTTTGTCATCAATAAAGCACAGTGACGAGTGAGGTGCATAGTTGTTATCCTTAAATTTCGCATATTCTCCCGTCTGCAAGTCGAAAATATGGATTTGATAATCAACCGCATTCTTAACCGTACCCATCATTACAACATATCTGTTATCACTGCTTACGGCAAATGACGTTACATTCATTGAATATCCCACAAGAGTATAATCCTTGTCGGCCACAATGTTATAAAGATGACCGTCGTCTTTGCTTAAAAGGTATTTGTCGTTTATCATATAATTTGTATCCATAAATCCGTAAAACGACCGTACATTCTTTTCTTCGCCGTCCGTATTATGAACAACGTCAAATCCCGTTGTGGTTCTACGAAGATAAACGACTGCCCCGCCGTCAACGGTTAAATATTTGCCGTAAATGTTAGAAGCCAAAACGCCTTCCTTGTTTCCGTTTTTAACGAATATATCCTGAAGTCCTGAACCGACGGGATATTCACGGGAGGTAATAAACGGTATTGTTTGTGACGCTGCCGTGTACCCGGCCCTGTTAAGCATACAGAAATCTGCTACGCCTGCGCCCTTTTCGTCAATGCTTCTGTTTACAACGCTTAAAAATCTTGTCATTGAGCCGTCATTAAGATTAACATCAAAGCTTTCCGTCCAAAGAATGTCGCTGTTCTCAAGAGCGGATTTATCTGTTGATGCTAAAAGAAGTGCATGACCGTCACGGTTATATTTTGACGGCAAAACGGTAAGCTTAAATACAACTAAATTGTAAAAATAGTTTGAATTGTCGTCACCGTTTGACGTAAACACGCTTACTCCCGAAACGTATTCGCCTTTTTTAATATAATTCATTTTAACATTCAGTATTCCGCTTCCCATGTCAACTTTAAGGTCAACGGTATCCGTATATTTAACGGGAACCAAACGGCTGTCGCTGTATTGGTAATACTGAACCGAATAATCGCTGTTTATGCCGTAAAAAACGCCGGGGAAATCTGTCTGCATTAAATTTGAATAAAGTCCGTCACGGACGATTTGAATGCCCGAAAGCTTGCTTTTTTCATCGCCGGAATTACCGTCATTGGGATTTACAGCATATTCAGGGAAAAGCTTTGCTAAAAATGAACTTTTAGAAACAATCTGAATTTTCTTTTCATCAGAGCGAGTGTTAAAAAATGCAAATGAACCAACGCAAAGCACAAGAAGCAACGCTACAACTGAAACCGCTATTGTTGCAACGTCCTTTTTCTCAAGGGGGTCGCGGGGCGTTTTCTCCTTCGGCTCTTTGGGTTCTTTTACCTTTTTCTCTTTAGGCTCTTTTACTTTCTTTTCTTTGGGCGTTTTCGCAGGCTTTTCCTTTTTGTGCTTTTGAACTTTTGGATTTTCATCCGCACCTTTAACATTCTCGAAAATTATTTCTTCTCTTTGCCTGCCTTGTTTTACGGAAACGGTCTCTTCGGGAACTGCCTCATCGGAAACTACCTCTTCTTCGGCAATTTCAAAATCGGGCTCTTCTGTCTGTTCAGGCACTTCGCGCTCTGCCAACTCTTCCGCCTCTATCGGCATTTCAGTCTCTTTTTTCTTTTTATCTTTTTTCTTTTTGTCTTTCTTTTTCTCTTTCGGCTCTTTTACCTTTTTCTCTTTTTTACCCTTTTTAGCTTTTTTAATATTTTCCTCAAGCTCGTCTGCCTCTACTGCATCAATGTCAGGCACAAATGCATCCTCGGACTCGGTTTCAGAATTGATTTCAGGCTCAATCGGCGGGATTTCTTCGGTTGTTTCTCTCTCTTCCTCCCAAAAAGCATCAACAAGCCGTTGCTTGTTAAGCTCTTGCTCTTTCTTTTTTGCCTTTTTTGAAGTCTTAGCCTTTTTTTCTTTTTTTGCCTTTTTAGACTTTTTTATATTCTCTTTAAACGAATCTTCCTCCAATTCGTCTGCTACCGCCCCATCGGGCTCAAATCTCCCGTATTTCTCATTAAGAGACTTTTTGTCGCTCATATTCTTCCTCCGTAAAAGAAAGTATTAAGTATTATTATTTTTATATTATACACCATATCATACATCTTTACAAGAAAAAGAACTGCAAAATATTAAATGTTAATTTTTTAAGAACTCTTTCGCTTTTTGCTGACAAAATACAGTTTACAGTGTATAATAAAATAAATACGGAAAAAGGCGGCGGTGTTATGTCCATTAAACGAATAAAGCTTGATGACAGAATTCTTCCCAATTACACAAGAAAAGAAGATATGTTCAACATGATAACCCATATTGTTGGCGGCGGATTCGGCATTCTTGCGCTGCTGCTCTGCTGTGGTTTTGCAATATACCATCATAATTGGTGGGGACTTGCAGGCGGATTTGTTTACGGCGCCTCAATGATTTTTCTTTACACAATGTCCAGCGTTTACCACGGCCTTCGGCCCAACAAAGCGAAAAAAGTTTTGCAGGTGCTTGACCATTGCACGATTTACGCTTTGATAGTCGGATCTTATGTTCCAATTCTTATAACAGGTCTTCGTGAATACAACTGGAAACTCACAGTTATTTTGTCTGCCGTGGCAATTGTTATTACGGCAGTCGGCGTAACCTTTACCGCCATTGACCACAAAACCTATGCAGTCATTTCATATTCCTGCTATTTTCTTTTAGGCTGGATGGCAATTTTTGCCGTAAAGCACATAATAGCCGCTTTTGGTATGGAATTTTTCATTTGGCTCCTTTCGGGCGGCATTGCCTATACTCTCGGCATGATTTTTTATGTAATTGGCAGAAAGCGCCATTACATTCACGGCGTTTTCCACCTGTTTATCTTGCTCGGGAGCATACTTCAGTTCATATCCATTTTTAAATTTTGTATATAAATAGCCCAAAAATAAAAATCAACTAAATCTTTAAACTCTAAAACAACAAAAACCGCCCTATAAGGCGGTTTTTGTTGTAAGCAGAACTTTATTTAATTCTATCCTTGATAATATCACAAATTTCTGCAGGGTCTCCTGATGCACCGTCAAATTGATAATCACAGATTTCATTATCAAACATACCGTGTTTGCGCACAAGCATCTGCTCAACAGGTGCAGGCAAATTACCGTGCATTCTCGTCTTAAATCGCTCTTTTATTGTATCAATATCTGCTTTGACAAGTATTCTGACAGCACCGTCAGGAAGAAAATTTATGTGTTCTTTTTCAGAGATGACATAAATGACATTTTCTCCTGCTATGGCGTCCTTTAATTTCTCCCTGAACAGTAGCGCCGCCTCGCTCTCTGATTTAGACATTCTGAGATAGTCTTTGCCTGTAATTATCTCTGCACCGATTGTATTTTTAATTCTTTCAGCAAGCGTGGATTTACCGCTGCAATTCTCTCCGATAATTCCAATTACCATATTTGTTTTCAAGTCCTTCTGCTAAGTTTGTTTTATTAAAACTAATCAAATATATTTAAGGCAAATCTCTAAAACGCGCTTTGCGGTTCTTTGCATTTCGCCTGTAGTAATGCCCTCAGATTTTCCGAGAGTTTTAAGCAAAGTGCCGTCTGGTTTTTCCTTGCCGACTCTGTCTCCGCCCGGCATAAGAACATCTACCGATGACCTTACTCTGTACGCATTGTCACACATTTTCGGGAATTCGGGAGATTTACTCTTGCGCATCCACCAGTCCGTCATAACAACTCCGTCAAAGCCCCATTCGTCACGCAAAATACGCTCACAAAGCTCATAATTGTAATGCCCCCAAACGCCGTTTATTTTATTGTATGAGGTCATAATGCAATTAGGCTTTCCCTCTTTTACGCAGATTTCAAAGCCTTTAAGATAAATCTCACGAAGGGCTCTTTCGGAAACTCTTGAATCGTTATGAGTGCGGTTTGCTTCCTGATTGTTGCAGGCAAAATGCTTGGGAGTTGCGCTGCCGCCGCATTTTTGAATACCTCTGACTGCCGCCGCGCCCATTTTACCTGTTAGAACGGGGTCTTCCGAGTAATACTCAAAATTTCTTCCGCATAAGGGATTTCTGTGAATATTCATTCCGGGGGCAAGCAAAATATCGCTCCCTTTTTCTTTCATTTCACCCGCAAGGGCTGAGTACACCTCTTCAACAAGCTCCGTGTCAAAAGAAGATGCAAACGCTGTGCCTATGGGAATGAGCGAGCAATAATAGAGAAGTCTTATTCCCGAAGGTCCGTCTGTTGTGATTATGGGCGGAACGCCCTTTTCACGGAGACTTTCGGTAACTCCGCCCATGGCACCTGCGTTGCCCTTTGCGCCTAAGGGGCTGTCCATTTTGTATGCGCCTCTTGAAATTGCTTCAAGCTCAGTTAAATCAAGCTGTGCCGTAAATTCATCCAGCGTGCATTTGCCAGATTTAACATCTGAAAGCTTAAGATGTTGGTCGCCTGTCATCGGAATTGGTTGCGGCAAGTTATCAAGAATAATTCTTTTAAGGTCGTATGTTCTTTTCGGCGCTTTTTCAAAGGATGCACCGCTGTCAAGAATCTTTTTTCTGTTAAAATCTGCCGTTGCGGCGGAAACCTGCTTAAGTTTTTCAAAGCAAACTGTTTTTTCTTCAAACCTGCTCCATACTTTCACAGTGTCCCTTACGTTTGTGCCTATATAAATGCTGTATTTGCCTTCCTGCAAAACATAAGAATACGGGAATCCTGTCGCTCCGCTGTCATCATAAGATGTAAAGTAATATTTCGGAACAGAAATGTTAAGAGTTTGCTTTTCATTCGGGTTTAACGTTTTTGTCTTAGAAAAGCCCACAAGCTCTTTGTCGGGATTGCCCAAAACGCCCTTAGGCTTTGAAAGATAAACTTGAACGGACTCTTTACCGCACACAGCTCCCGTATTGGTTACGGTTACGGTAAACAGGACTGAATCTTCAAGAATATTTGCATCCTCATATTCAATTTTAAAGGTTGTATATGAAAGCCCGTAGCCAAAGGGGTAAACCACGTTTGTGGGGTCGTCCGTTTCAAACCCTCTGTAACCGACATAAATGTCCTCAGCGTATTCGTTATATGCTTTTTTACCGAAATTGCCGAAAGCCTTTGCGGTATTATAATTTTTTGCTATTGTATCGGGGAGTTTTCCGCAGGGGGTAACATTTCCGCAAAGAATATCGGCAACGCCCGTGCCGCTTTCCATTCCGCCCTGCCAAACAATTAAAATTGCGCCGATTTTATCGTCCAATTCCTCAAATACCGACATATCAATAACACTGCCGATATTAAGAAGAACGGTCACCTTATCAAAATATTCCGTAATTAAAGTCAGATTTGCCTTTTCTTCATCAGTTATATAATAACTGCCTTTTTCGAGAACATTTTCACGGTCCTCACCTGAGGAACGGCCGATAATGAATATTGCATCACTGCTTTTTTGGGCGGCATTTTTTACAATTTCCGGTGTTAAAGCCATATCGGGATAAAACCTCGGCCACATTCCCCAAACTCCATGGTCAATGGGATTTTCGGCAGTCCATTTTGAATAAATATCGAAAAGCTCAGTATTATACTTAATACCGCACTCCGTCAGTCCGTCAATTAAATTTTTGCCGTAAGGAATTTTAACGTCTCCGCCTGAACCGTAGCCTGTAAAAAACCAATCGATTTGATTTCGTCCGAATACGGAAACGGCACTTTCTTTGGAATATGGCAAAACGCCGTTATTTTTAAGCAATACGCAGGTCTCTGCCGCCGCTTTTCTTAAAATTTCGGGCATTCCTTTTGTAACGGTAGGCTCACCCAGCGCTTTGAGTGCCTCCTCCTGCGAAACGTTGTTTATAAATTTTTCACCTATTTTAACACCTGCTGTGTAAATCTTTTCCCAAATTTTAGCCAATGAAAATCCCTCCTTTGTATTACTCCACCCATATTTTAACATTATACATATTTTTGGTCAATAAGATAAATAAATTTGAATGAATATTCAGTTGTCTTGTAGGGGCGGTTCCCCTGAACCGCCCGTTATAAAAATTATTCATTAAGGCAAAAAATAGGGGACGATGTGGGCATCGTCCCCTACTAATATCTAAATTTAAATTACCGATAATGATGATTTGTATTTGTAACCTGCTCGTAGCCAAAAGACTGCGCAGATGAAAAATTTTGAGCATTTCCTATGTTCATGCCGCTCAACAGCCCTGCCAATGGCGCATAATCACACACCTCTATCTTTTCCGTCACTTCCTGCCCGCGAACAAGCAAGAAATCCACTACCAAAACAGCCCGTGCCCCACACTTAGGGCATACTAAAGGCCACATTCGGCAGGCACGCTGACCAACGGGAATATAATTCCCTTGCAGGAGCGGTTGGCAAGACTTAGCATAGTATTCGGCAGAAGCCTCATATTCCTTATCCTGAAAGACCGGAAGCAAAAATATTTGAGGCATACCCTGTATTTGAGTCCGTGCCTTGCACATGTCGCATTTAGGTGTAAAACCGCCTCGGGCAATGCTCTTTGCATTAAAAAGACGTTCAAAAAAACTGTAATCCATATTTTTATGCCCTTGCGTTAACCTTTGCAGTATTTATCATGTTGCAAAGCTGTTCTGCCTTAGAAATTGCCTCTAATACTCTCTTGTCTTTCATAGAAAGTGTACCGCGGTTTACTCTAAGTGTGACAATGCGTACCTTTTTGCCGTCAAGATAGAATTCACAGCATACTCTTGATGTACCCATACCGAACTTGCCGTCATTTACATGAATATTTGTAACTTTGCTAAGATCAACAAACTGAAGCTCGTTAGGATTACCGCTGTAAATTACTCCCATTCTGCCGCCCTGATCAATGTAATATATTGCATTGTTAGCAGAAAACTTATACTGATAGTTAAAGCCCTGAGCCGGGAAATCTTTCTCAAGTTCAGCGGCAATTTTTTTCATCTTGCTCTCTAAGAACATTGGAATTGCAACAAAAAGGCCGATTCCTACAAAAACAGCAATACCGGGGATGAGCTGGCTTTTACCCGCACTAAGAGTAGCCACCACAATTATTACAAGAGCGGCAACAGCCGGAATTCCTGCCCATTTTGCCATATATGAAACATCGTATTTTTTCATTCTGAATTTTCTCCTCTCAAGTTTCTTTGCTTTTTTAAAGTAAAGTGACCCCTCACTTGCAAAGCGTTAATTACCGCAAACAAGAAGGGGTCACCAAAATTTAATTTAAATATTCGGATTAAAGCTCTGCGAAATATTTAATAGTTCTAACCATCTGTGATGTGTATGAATTTTCGTTATCATACCAAGAAACTACCTGAACCTCATAAAGGTCATCAGAAATCTTTGAAACCATTGTCTGAGTAGCGTCAAAGAGTGAACCGTACTTCATACCGATAACGTCTGAAGAAACGATAGGATCTGTGTTGTAGCCGAAAGACTCAGAAGCAGCAGCCTTCATAGCAGCGTTGATGCCGTCAACTGTAACGTCAGCACCCTTAACAACTGCTGTAAGGATTGTTGTTGAACCTGTGGGAACGGGAACTCTCTGTGCAGAACCGATAAGTTTGCCGTTAAGCTCAGGGATAACAAGGCCGATTGCCTTTGCAGCACCTGTTGAGTTGGGAACGATGTTAGCAGCGCCTGCTCTTGCTCTTCTCATGTCGCCCTTTCTGTGAGGACCGTCAAGAATCATCTGGTCGCCTGTGTAAGCGTGGATTGTTGACATGATAC
>JAFLUO010000082.1 GCA_022508705.1 Oscillospiraceae bacterium | reverse complement strand
GGATTCGAACCCCGGACACCTTGATTAAAAGTCAAGTGCTCTGCCAACTGAGCTAGTGAATCATATAGCCGGCTATACGCCGGATATTTAGTTTTGCGAGCTTTTATACGAAAAGCATTACAATAACGGCAACAAGAGCTAAAACGCAGAATGCTGATACGCAAATCTTTGTTACTAAATTCAGTCTTGCTTCGTTTGTCTTGCCTTTATTCCTGCCGAAAAAAGATTCAGAAGAACCACCGGAAATAGCACCGAGGCCCTGTTCATTACCTTCCTGTTTCATAATAAGAACGATTATTACAACTGCCAAGAGTATAAGAAGAACGCCGAAAACTATCTGTACAGGTGTCATTTCTCAAACCTCCAAACCTTACATTTTTAACGCCTTGATATTCTATCATAGGTTTTAACAAAATGCAAGTCTTTTTTTGAAATTATTGAATATTTTTTTATTAGCCGCATATAATACTTTTGCAAACAGAATGTTCAGCGTGCGTTTGCCGAATCTGTTTGTACCGACCTCTTTTTGAGGTCGGTTTTTGTTTTTATTAGATTAGTGTAAGCTGTTCGCCCTGGTCCTCAGTGCTGAGCACTGCTCCTGCGCCCGGCAAATTCTTTGTGCGGTAACGGGCCGCTTTTGCGAATCTTCCCTCATTGTATTCGGTAACCTCTTCAACTCTGTGTCCTTTTTTCAGAGTCATTACGCTGACACCCTGACTGTCTTTAGTGGTTTTTGGCGAAATTGCGCCTGAATTGAAGAGAAGATATCGCCCTGCAGAGGAACGGATAACAAATTCTTTATCTTCCTCTGCATAAATTGCCGCTACGAGCGGACTTTTATCGGAATATGCCTTAATAAGCTTTTTCCTGTTCTGCTTTGTATCATAAGCGTTCATGTCAATTTTAGCAACTTTGCCATTTTGGAAGAAGAAGAGCATATACCCCTTATATTCTTTAAGGCAAGCCATTGAAACGGCAGTTTCTCCCTCATCCATTAAAAGCTTTGAGCCTACAAAATCACCGAGTGCGCTGGCCTTTGTATCGTCAAAATCGGCGGCACGGGATTTGTAAACCTGCCATTTATTCGTAAAGAACAAAAGCTCTGCGGAGTTGGTAGTTTCCAAAGAAGTAACTATGCTGTCCCCTTCTTTGAGTTTATGCTCGCCGCTCATACGAAGCGACAACGGAGTAATTTTCTTGAAATAACCCTCTTTTGTAAAGAAGAGATTTACAGGATAATCGGGAATTTCTTCAATTTCTTCCCCATCATCTTCAATTTCTTCGGAATAGATAATCTCCGTGCGTCTCGGTTTATCGTACTTATCGGCAACCTCTTTTAATTCGTTTACGATAATCTTCTTAACTCTTGATTTTGAAGAAAGGATATCCTCCATATCTTCAATATCTTTTCTTAACTGTTCAATATCGGCAGTACGCTTTAAAATGTATTCACGGTTCAAATGGCGAAGTTTAATTTCAGCAACGTATTCAGCCTGAATTTTGTCAATGCCGAAGCCTATCATCAAGTTCGGAACAACCTCTGACTCTTCATCAGTTGAACGGATAATTTTAATGGCCTTGTCAATATCAAGTAAGATTTTCTGCAAGCCCTCAAGCAAATGAAGCTTATCCTTTGCTTTCTGTAAATCAAAATATACTCTGCGGTTTACGCACTCGGTACGAAAAGCTATCCATTCAAGCAAAAGCTCACGAACGCCCAGCACTCTCGGTGTGCCTGCAATAAGAACGTTGAAATTACAGCCGAATGAATCCTCAAGAGGCGTAGCTTTAAAGAGCTTTTTCATCAATTTGTCAGGGTCTGTGCCGCGCTTTAAATCGATTGTAATTTTAAGGCCTTTCTTATCGGTTTCATCACGGATATCGGATATTTCCTTTACCTTCCCGCCCTTTGCAAGCTCAATTATTTTGTCAATAATCGCTTCGCTTGTGGTGGTTGCAGGGATTTCATAAATATCAATACAGTTATTACTTTTATCGTAGTTATATTTTGCCCGGATTTTAAAGCTTCCCCTGCCCGTGCGGTAAATTTCACGCATCAGCTTTTCATCATAAATAATCTGACCGCCGCCTATAAAATCAGGAGCTTTAAGAGTTTCCGTTACATCGGCCTCGTCATCTTTAATGAGAGCAATAGTTGTGTTGCAGATTTCGCCCAAATTAAATGAGCAGATATTAGACGCCATACCGACAGCAATACCCATATTGGCATTTACAAGCACTGACGGAAACGTTACGGGGAAAAGAGTCGGCTCTTCCATTGTGTTGTCATAGTTCGGGACAAAATCCACCGTATCTTTATCAATATCTTTGAAAAGCTCGGCAGCAATGGGCGCAAGCTTTGCCTCAGTATAACGCGAAGCGGCATACTGCATATTTTTTGAATACGATTTACCGAAATTACCCTTTGACTCAACATAAGGGTGCAATAAGCTTTCATTACCGCGGGCAAGACGAATCATCGTTTCATAAATTGCGGCATCTCCGTGAGGATTAAGCTGCATAGTACGGCCTACAATATTAGCGCTCTTTATAGTGCCGCCGTTTAAAAGTCCCATTTTATACATGGTGTAAAGCAGTTTCCTGTGAGACGGCTTAAATCCGTCAATTTCGGGAATTGCACGGGACATAATAACGCTCATGGCATAGGGCATATAGTTTACTTCAAGGGTGTCGATAATATTCTGATTTACAACCTCACCGGCCCCTGAAATATGAGCATTAACACTCAATTCGTCATCGGCACGGTTTATTTCCGTTTTCTTTTTCTTAGCCATTTCGTTTTCTCCTGAATTTTTTATGACAGGTCTGTCATGTCAATATACTGACTGCCGTTTGCCGCAATATAATCTTTTCTGCCCTGAAGATTGTCACCTAAAAGTAAATCAAATTTATCTGCTACTGCCTCAGGGTTGTAATCAGGCTCGACCTTAATAAGACGGCGTGTTTTTGGGTTCATTGTAGTCATCCACATCATTTCAGGCTCGTTTTCACCAAGTCCTTTTGAACGCTGAACGGTGTATTTTCTGTTGCCTATTTCTTCCAAAGCCTCTGCCTTTTCCCTTTCAGTATAGCAGAACCAGGTTTCATCCTTAGTGTTTATTTCATAAAGGGGAGATTCCGCAATAAACACTTTGCCCTCTTTAATTAAAGTCGGCATAAGTCTGTAAATCATTGTAAGTATCAGAGTTCTTATCTGGAAACCGTCAACATCGGCATCGGTACATATTATGACCTTGCTCCAGCGAAGATTATCCATATTGAAAAGGGACAAATCCTTATTTGCCTTAGTGCTTACTTCAACTCCGCAACCGAGAACTTTGATAAGATCGGTAATAATTTCAGACTTAAATATTTTTGGGTATTCAGCCTTTAAGCAATTAAGAATTTTACCTCTTACGGGCATTATAGCCTGAAATGCCGAATCCCTTGCCTGCTTGCAGGCGCCGAGAGCCGAGTCGCCCTCTACTATGAAAATTTCTCTTTCGTTTACGTCCTTAGAACGGCAGTCAACGAATTTTTCAATTCTGTCCGTCATACTGTTGCTTGACTGCAACGTTTTCTTGATATTCAGTCTTGTGCTTTCGGCTCTGACACGGGAGCGCATATTTATCAGCACTTGCTCGGCAATTTTATCTGCCTCGATTTTATTTTCTATAAAATAAACCTCTAAGCTGTGCTTTAAAAACTCCGTCATTGCCTCTTGAATGAATTTATTTGTAATTGCCTTTTTCGTTTGATTTTCATAAGATGTCTGTGTTGAAAAAGAAGAAATTACAAGCACAAGGCAATCGTCAACGTCCTGGAAGGTTATTTTTGAGTCAGATTTAAGATATTTGCTGTTTGCCTTTAAGTAGGAATCAATTTGAGCCACAAAAGCGCTCTTTACTGCCTTTTCAGGGGCTCCGCCGTGTTCAAGAAAGCTGGAGTTATGATAATATTCCTTAAACTGAATTTTATTTGAAAAGCAAAGAGCAAGGTTCATCTTTACCTTATAATCGGGCATATCCTCTCTGTCTCTGCCCTTGCGCTCAGCCTGCCAAAACTGAACTCCTGAAAATGCATTGTCTCCTGCTATTTCTTTAACGTAATCGGTAATGCCGTTTTCATAACAGTATTCATATTTTTCAAAAGAGTTTGCACCGACTTGGTCTTTTAAAATAAACTTAACACCTGCATTTACAACAGACTGACGCTTAATAGTTTCCTGATAATATTCAAGAGGAATGTTTATATCTGTAAAGACTTGTAAATCAGGCTTCCAGCGAATACGGGTGCCAGTATCTCTTTTGGTGTATTCTTCTTTTTGCAGTTTGCCTACAGGCTCACCGCTTTTGAAATTCATTTTATAGCAAAAACCGTTTTTATGAATTTCCGCTTCCATATATTCGGATGCATACTGAGTGGCGCAAAGTCCCAAACCGTTAAGACCGAGAGAATATTCATAGCTTCCCCCGTTGTTTGTGTTATACTTACTGCCGGCGTACATTTCGCAGAAAAGAAGCTCCCAGTTATATCTCTTCTCATTTTCGTTATAGTCCATAGGCATACCGCGGCCGTGGTCAAGAACCTCTATTGAGCCGTCAAGAAATCTTGTAACTACAATTTCTTTACCGTAGCCCTCTCTCGCCTCGTCTATTGAGTTTGAAAGGATTTCAAAAACTGCATGCTCACAGCCTTCAATTCCGTCAGACCCGAAAATAACCGCAGGTCTTTTACGAACTCGGTCAGCGCCTTTTAATTGGGAAATACTTTCTTCGGTATATTCTGCTTTTTTAGCCATATTTTACATCCTTTTTCCAGTCAAAAAAAATTAAACCGCTTAATATTATATACTATATTTAGCGGTTTAGTCAAGTTTTACAAGGGAATAACACCCTAAATATTCGGTTTTAATATCGGTTATTTCTTTTTGCGTTCAACTTTTTTCTTATTGCCCTTTTCGTCAACTATATAAGTATTTTCAAGCTGACCTATAAGACTTCTTTTAAAGCTGTCAATGTATTCACGGCGCAAAGTTGCCTGCTCTTCCTTTTCTTCGGGAGACAGTTCTTCGGTGCGTGATTTTTTGGCTAAAAAGTTGATTCTGTCTATTTTACTCTGTTCCATTATTCAATTCCAACTACGTCAAAGCCTGTATTGTCAACAGTTTCGCTCAACACGGCATCTGAAACATCTTTTGAAAGAGTAACGACAGCAGTCTTGTTTTCAAGGCTCATTTCAACGTTTTCAACGCCGTCAAGCTCTTTCAAAGCAGCAGCTACACGGGCTGTGCAGTGACCGCATGACATACCTTCAATTTTAAGTGTTTTAATCATAATTTATACCTCCTTAAAAGTAATGAATTTGTTACAACCGTTACTGATGAAAGGCTCATTGCGGCAGCGGCAAACATAGGGTCTAAAAGATTTCCGCCCAGTGCATAAAGCAGACCTGCCGCAATTGGAATTCCCACAGTATTATAAGCAAATGCCCAGAAAAGATTTTGCTTTATTTTGCGAAGTGTTTTCTGGGAAAGCCTTATTGCCTTTTGAAGTGATGCAGTTTCGCCGTTCATAAGAACAACGTCGGCAGATTCAACTGCAACGTCTGTTCCCGATGCCACGGCAACGCCAACATCAGCAGAGACAAGTGCGGGTGCGTCGTTTATTCCGTCGCCTACCATACAAACCTTTTTGCCCTGCTTTTGTAAATCAATTATAACATTTTGTTTATCTTTAGGCAAGACCTCGGCAAAAACTGTTTTAATTCCCGCTTTTCTTGCAATGGCATTTGCAGTTTTTTGATTGTCGCCCGTAAGCATAACCGTTTCAATGCCTAAAGCTGCGAGAGCCTTAACTGTAGACTCCGCATCATCCTTTAAAACGTCGGCAATAGCGATTGCACCTGCAAATTTTCCGTCAATGGATACATAAACAACAGTTTTTCCTTCATCTGACAGCGGTGCGCCTATTTTTTCTGTAACAATTTCATCTATTCCGTTTTTGCTCATAAGCTCACGGTTGCCGATTAAAATTTGTTTGCCGTTTACCGTAGCCTTGAGTCCAAGACCCGAAAGAGCCTCAAAATCGGTTATTTCAAAGTATTCACCGCTGTATTTTTTAACGATTGCTTCGCCTAAAAGGTGCTCGCTGTTCTTCTCGGATGAGGCGCAGTATTTTAAAAGCTCTTCCTCTGAAATCTCAACGGGTAAAATATCAGTTACCTGAGGGTCACCCTTTGTAAGCGTTCCCGTTTTATCGAAAACAACCGTATCTGCACGGCTCAGCATCTCTAAAGGCTCGCCACCCTTAAATAAAATACCGTTTTGCGCACCTTTACCCGTTGCAACCATTATTGCAGTGGGCGTTGCAAGTCCTAATGCGCACGGGCAGGCAATAACAAGAACTGAAATAAATACGTTCAGAACAAATGCAAAGGTCTTGCCTGTAATCGCCCAAATAATAGCACTGAAAAGCGCTATGGCAAAAACTGTGGGAACGAAAATTCCCGATATTTTATCTGCAATGGTTGCTATGGGAGCTTTTGATGCACCTGCCTCTTCAACGGAGCGGATTATCTGTGACAAAACCGTTTCGCCGTAAACGGAAGTGACTTGTACCTGAACTGTACCGTTCTTATTTATTGTACCGCCAAAAACAGTATCGCCCACCGTTTTGCTAACAGGCATACTCTCGCCTGTTATCATGCTTTCATCAACAGACGTGTTTCCCGAAATGACCTTGCCGTCGGCCGCAACGGCGCTGCCCGGAACAACGGTAAAAATATCTCCTATCTGTATTTCGGTAGTCTTGACGGTTAATGTCTCGCCGTTTCTGATTATTTCTGCCGTATCGGGAACAAGAGAACGAAGCTTTCCTACGGCATCGGTCGTTCTTTTTTTAGAAATCGCCTCAAGCATCTTACCTATAAGAATGAATGTAATTATCATTCCGGCAGATTCGTAATAAAGATGATGCGTATGGTTATTTCCGTCTGCAATTATTTTTGCAGTCATAACTAAACTGTATATAAAAGCTGACGACGAACCCATTGCAACAAGTGTATCCATGTTTGGGTTTTTATGAAACACCGCACGAACGCCGTTTATAAAAAATTTTCTTCCTGCAAAAAGCACTGGAATTGTAAGACAAAGCTGTAATATGGCAAATCGCACGGGAAAAGCCTCGGGAGAAATGAAATTCGGGAGTTTAAGCCCTACCATGTGCCCCATTGAAACAGTAAAAAGAGGAATACTGAAAACAAGTGCTAAAATCAGATTTATTTTCGACATCTTTTCATTTTTTGCGGCATTTTCCTGTGCTGCCTCCTGATTTTTAACAACCGTAAAGCCCGCACGGACAACCGCCGCCTCAATATCCTGGAGAGAGCATTGCTTATTTTCATAAACAACTGCCGCGGAATTTGTTGTAAGATTAACCGTAACGCTTAAAACTCCGTCAACCTTAGAGACAGAACGCTCTACACCTCTCACACAGGCTGCGCAGGACATGCCCTCTATTAACACAGTAGTTTTTTTCTTCAAGAAAATCAACTCCTACTAAATTTCTATGAATTATTATACTACTAAAGTTTACTTTGTCAAGACTAATTTAACCAATATTTTCTTCAATAGTCGAAAATACAAAAAAAGCATAAAAAAACTCCCCCACTTAAAGTGAGGGAGAAGAATAATATTTAATTATTCGTTGATAGCTGTAACAACGCCTGAACCAACTGTTCTGCCGCCTTCACGGATAGCAAAACGAAGGCCTTCTTCGATAGCGATAGGAGTGATAAGCTCAACATCCATCTGAACGTTGTCGCCGGGCATGCACATTTCTGTTCCTTCAGGAAGAGAAATTGTACCTGTAACGTCTGTTGTTCTGAAATAGAACTGAGGACGGTAGTTGTTGAAGAACGGTGTATGACGGCCGCCTTCATCCTTTGTTAAAACGTAAACCTGACCCTTAAACTTTGTGTGGGGGTGAATTGAACCGGGTTTAGCAAGAACCTGACCACGCTCAATACCTTTTCTGTCGATACCACGAAGAAGAGCACCGATGTTGTCGCCTGCTTCTGCATAGTCAAGAAGCTTTCTGAACATTTCGATACCGGTAACAACTGTCTTCTGCTTCTCTTCTTTAAGACCAACGATTTCAACTTCTTCTGAAAGCTTAAGCTGACCTCTCTCAACTCTACCGGTAGCAACTGTACCACGGCCTGTGATTGTGAATACGTC
>JAFLUO010000081.1 GCA_022508705.1 Oscillospiraceae bacterium | reverse complement strand
ATGTTGAGGAGCATTTAACTGAAGATATTGACTATGATGAAGTTGCTAAAGAAGCAGCCTGCTCAAATTTCTACTTTCAAAGAATCTTTGGTATTTTGTGCGGAATCTCGCTCGGAGATTATATACGGAACAGAAGGCTCACACTCGCCGGCAATGAGCTTTGTGCTTCCAATGACAAAATAATTGATGTCGCAATGAAATACGGTTATGATAGCCCCGAGAGCTTTACAAGAGCCTTTTCAAAATTTCATGGGATTACACCCTCAGAAGCAAAGAAAAATGGCTCTAAACTAAAATCCTTTTCCCGAATTTCCGTGAAAATCACATTAAGCGGAGGTAGTGTAATGAACTACAAGATAATTAAAAAAGAATCCTTTGATATCATCGAAAAAGTAGAGTCGCACAGCATTGAGAATGAGGCAAACGCAAAGAGCATTCCCGATTTTTGGACAAGATCTCACAATGATGGTACGGTCAAAACGCTGCTGGATGTCACAGCCGACAAAACATTTATCTTTGGTGTTTGCTACGGCAATCTTCCGGAGAATGCAAAGACATTTGATTACTCTATTGCTGTAGCATGCAGTAAAGACACAGCCGTACCTGATGGCTTTCGCAGAAACACGATTCCTGCAAGAACATGGGCAGTATTTGAGTGCAAAGGCGCAATGCCCGATGCTATTCAAAATCTGTGGCATAAAATTGTGTCGGAATTCTTCCCGACATCAAGCTATCAGCCGACATATGAAATGGATATTGAGGCTTACAGTGAAGGTAATATGAGTGATCCGGATTATCGCAGTGAAATCTGGATTCCCGTAATTAAAGTTAATTAGTCATACATGCTAAAAAATTCTCGGGCATGAAAATGCTCGGGATATTTTTATATAACGAAAAATCCTAACATTTTTATTTCAAACATTATTGGAAAACTAAATATCTTATGATACAATTAAATTGAAAAGATGGGAGGAGTGAATTTATGAACAAAAAACCGGAAGTACCTCAAAACTGTTTCTTTCAAGGTTGTTATAACCCTGCTTACGAAGCGGAAATAAAGAAAGCAAAAGAAAAGTGTTACAGATATAATCAGCTCTGCCCCAATGACTATGAGGCTCAACAGGCAATCCTAAAGGAACTTCTTGGGAAAATGGGTAAAGATACTGTAATTACACCGCCCTTTTGGTGCGATTACGGTTACAATATTACGGTCGGCGATTATTTTTACTCTAATCACAATCTGATTATTCAGGACGGTGTAAAGGTAACCTTTGGCGACAATGTGTTTATTGCTCCGAACTGTTGCTTTACCACGGCGGAACACGCTATTGACCCTGAAATGCGCAAGGCAGGTGTTGAAATCGCAAAGCCTATCACTATTGGCAACAATGTTTGGATCGGCGCAGGCTCAACCGTTCTTGCAGGAGTAGAAATCGGGGATAACACGGTAATCGGCGCAGGAAGTGTCGTAAAAAAATCAATCCCCGCTGGCGTAGTAGCTGTCGGCGTTCCGTGCAAAGTATTAAGAGAAATTACGGAAGAAGATAAAACAACATATCCTACTTACAAGATAAAATAGTAAATTTGGAAACATAAAGAAAAAGGCTCGGAATATTTATTTTTCCAAGCCTTTTCTATATTTTAGGATAAACTTTTCATTTTGAAAGCAATTAGTCTTTCATCTTCTTAACTTTATAGCTGCCGGTGCTTGCTTTAAAGGCATTTACAACGCTTCTGAAACTGCCGAGAACAGTCATAACATACGCCATTACTAATTCACCGTAATATGAACTGGTAAGTTCAAGCTTTGTAATAATCTCCTTAATGGAGCGGAAGCAGTCAAAGAAGCTCCAGCCGTATTCCTTAAGTCCGGAGTATGCATCATATGCCCATACCAATTGATTGCCAAGGTAAACAGCAAAAATTATCGCGATGACGCAAGCGATAACACCCTTTTTATCAACCACACCGCCGAGCATTTCAAAGCCCTTAAATGCGCATACGGCTGTGATAAGACCTGCAATAGCTGCGACGTAACCCAACTGCCCTATAATGAAATATGCTACACATCCTATCATAGAACCCAAAAACGCACCAACAAGACCGGGGATAAATTTACTCTTCTGTGCAAGAATCCCCTGCTTTCTGTCCAGCAGGGCACCCTCAACCTTGCCTACGCAGTCACTGCAAAGATAATGGTGCGCACCGTTAATATCGTAGCAATCAATCTGAGCGTTTTGCGTTCCGCACTGCATACAGCCTGTGGCATAACCGTTAATTGCAAGGTAGTCGATAATCGGCATAATAGCCGAATTCAGATGCTCCGGAATCTTTTTGCCAAGGAAAGTACGGGTTGAAACGATAGTAACAGAGTTATGGTAAACTGTGAAAGATTGAATTTGCTCAGTTACATTCTTACGGGACTCTATAAATTGACGCAGAGCCGCATTTTCAGGGTCATTGTCCGAATGGGCGCTTATCTGGAAGCTGAACATGCCGTTCGGGGTGGTATTGATTGTCACATAAAAGCCTCTGCAAGTACCCGATATGTACTTATTGTGATCTGTCATGTTGCCGTCAAGAAGCTGACTGCACAGTTTTTTGCTTAACATTTTTTCATCCTCCTGATTTTTCAGTAACGGCGAACAGATTTCTTAACAGCTTTTGCCGCAAGAAATTTGTAAAATACCGCCGAAACACTGATAAATATTGTATCACAGTTTTTTTATCCGTGCAACAAAAAAATCGCTTTATTCCGTCTGTTAAAGCAAACAAAAATTAAAGCATATATTGCATTTTAAATTTATTAGTGCTATTATAATAACTGTCATAATCTATGATTTTGATAAATTTTAAGGAGTGTGTTTTATGAGATATTTAACAATTCAGCGCAATAAAAGCTTTATTGGCTGTCTTATGAGGCTTAAGATTTATATAGAAGATCATACCTCAAACGAAATCAAAATCCACGGTGTTCCGTGCAGAAAAATCGGAACGATTAAAAACGGCGAACAGCAAACATTTATGATAGGTGATGAAAAGCTTCGCATTTACGTTATCGCCGACAAGTTCAGTAAAAACTACTGTTCTGATTTTTATGAGGTTCCCGAAGGAACAGAAAACATTTTCATTTCAGGCTCTTGCAAGTACAATCCGCTGAACGGCAATGCTTTCCGTTTTGACGGTATTCCTACCGAAGAAATGAAATACCACAGAAAGAAAGCAAACAGAAGAGGTATTTTAGTTGGACTGATTGTTTTCATCATCTTCTTTGCAATTGGTTTTGCCGCTGCATTTTTACCGATGATGGAGACACCTGAGGAAAAGGTATTTACCAAAGGTAATATGTCAATCACTCTTAACGAAGGGTTTGTTGATGAAGTATATGGCTATAGCGGCTTTGAAGCAGTTTACGATACAAATGATATGGCCGTTTTTGTCATAAAAGAAAAATTTGACGGTTACGCAATAACTGAGGATATGACCGTTACCGAGTATTGTGATGCTGTTATTAAAGCAAACGGTCAAAGCGCTAAAACTCAGCAAAAAGACGGTTTAACCTATTATGAATATACAGGAGATTCAGATCAGGGCTACAAGTTACACTGTACTGCTTTTACATACAAAGCAGATGACGGATTTTATCTTGTTCAGTTTGCCGTTAGGGACGATCAGTACAGCAAGTATGAAAACGAGATTTTCACATATGCAAAATCTGTTTCGATTAAACAGAATTCTTACACATAATACCTGATAATATTAAAACGGCGGTATCGGAGTAAAAACCGATGCCGCCGTTATTTTATACCACAATTCAACTGTGCGAAGCACAGTGAGCGGCGAAAGCCGCAGGACGTTAGTCCGAATTGATGATACAATGTTCTCCGAAACATACAAAATCTCTGATTTTGCTTGTGTTTCGTTAGGTTATTATATTATAAGAAAAACACCCCGGAAATCGGGGTGTAAAACTTGCTTTTAAATTATTCAGCGATTTCAGATGTGCAATGCGGGCAGCGTGTTGCATCAATTGAAATTTCGCTTTTGCAGAACGGGCAAACCTTTGTTGTGGGCTCTGCAGGAGCAGCCTCTTCCTCTGCTGACTTGCTCTTGAGCTTGTTAACACCTTTAATGAAAAGGAAAATAACCAAAGCCATTATAAGGAAGTTGAATACTGCATCAATAAATGCACCGTATGAGAGCACGTTTTTGCCAGCTTCAAGAGCTTCTGCGGCAGTAGCGTAAGTTTCTCCGTCTGCAAGGCCGAACACAACGAACTTATCAGCAAAGCTGAGTCCGCCTGTAACCAAGCCGATAAGCGGCATTACGATATCGCTTACAAGTGAAGAAACAATTTTTTGAAAAGCGCCGCCGATGATAACGCCGACTGCAAGGTCAATTACATTGCCTTTCATTGCAAATTCTTTGAATTCTTTTATAAATCCTTTTGATTTTGCCATTTTCATACCTCTTTCTTGTTTTATTTGAAACATTTTAACACAATGTTTTTAATTTTTCAATACAGTTAGACACCAAAATTATCGAATTTAGGTATAAAATCGGCACTTGCAGAGGTTTTCTCCTGCATAAATCCGTTTTGAAGACCGATTTCAAAAAAATAATCAACTATTCTGTCATATTCCGCCGTAAAAAGTCTTCTGTTAATCTCTTTATGCTTTTTTGCATCGGCAAAAGGCGTGTATTGGCTCATAAGAGAAACAAAAGTTTCTGTGCCTAAATTGTTTTTAATCCACAGCAGAATTTTTTTGCTGTCGTTTATATTAGACGGCAAAACAAGATGCCGTACCAAAAGCCCTTTTGTCATCAGTCTGTTTTCAAATACACATTCACCCGTTTGGCGTTTCATCTCAAGGAGTGCGTCGGAAGCTTTTTCAAAATAATCGGGACAGGCAGCATATTTTGCCGATATTGCCGTATCAAAGTACTTAATATCGGGTAAATAGACATCTACTATCCCCTCAAGTTTTTTCAGTGTATCAACACTGTCATAGCCCGAGCTGTTATAAACTATGGGAATTGACGGCTTGTAAATTTCAAATGCAGAGATAATACTGTCTGAAAAGTGCGTTGGATTTACAAGGTCGATTGAGGAACAGCCCTCCCCCTCCAGCTCACGAAAAATCTCCGCAAGTCGCAGAACGCTTATCTTTTTACCCTTATTAAAATGACTGATTTCAAAATTTTGACAGAAACAGCATTTAAGCGTGCACCCTGAAAAGAACACGGCTCCTGCTCCGCCTTCCCCTGCAATGCAAGGCTCTTCCCAAATATGCTTTGAAGCACGGGCAAGAACGGACTGTGAAGGCATTTTGCAAAAGCCGAATCCGTTATTTTCATTTCGCTCTGCGCCGCAGTTTCTTGGGCAAAGATTACAAATCAAGCGTATCACCTCATATATTAAAGTATATCATTTATATATGGCAAAAACAAGGGCGAATGCTCTTGCAAAACGCAAATGTAAAGTGTATAATATTTTTTCAATGAGGTGATTTTATGCTTCTTTCAGTAGATATAGGAAATACAAATATTTCAATAGGTGTATTCTCAGGCGATGAACTTATTCTGAACTGCCGTTTGGCAACTGAAAGGCAGAAAACAGAGGATCAGTATGCAATTCAGTTTACGGATATTTTCTCGTTATATAAAATAGACCCCCAAAAAATCACGGGAGCGATTTTGGGCTCGGTTGTACCTGAAATTACAAACGCCGTTAAAGGCGCCCTTAATAAGCTTATTGACGGCAATGTGATTACACTCGCTCCGGGAGTCAAAACAGGGCTTAATATTGCAATTGACAACCCAGCCCAATTGGGCGCAGACCTTGCCGCAGGTGCAGTCGGTGCAATGGCGGAGTATCCCCTGCCCGCTTTTATTGTTGATTTGGGAACGGCAACAAAAATATGCGTTGTTGATGAGAAAAAGAATTTCCGCGGAGGTCTTATTGCCCCGGGTATTGCCATTTCATTAAAAGCGCTTACGGACATAAGCTCCCTTCTTCCCACAATAAGCCTTGAAGCGCCGAAAAAGGTTTGCGGAACAAACACTGCGGACTGTATGCAAAGCGGAATTATTCTGGGAACGGCTTCTATGATTGACGGGCTTATTGACAAACTGACAGAAGAAATCGGAGAGCCGAAATCCGTTATTGCAACGGGCGGACTTTCATATTTTCTTTCGGATGTTTGCCGTCACAAGCTTATTTACGATAAAGACCTTGTTTTAAAAGGGCTTAAAGCGATATACGAAAAAAACAACTGAATATTATTTTGCATAAAGCAAATTCGGCAAAGTGAGTTATAGCCCCGTGCATAACATTACAAGTTGGCGGATTTGTTTTAGTGACTGCAATTTTCCGAATTGCAGGGAATATATTTTTATGAGCGCTGTACCAAGGGTTCTTCCCGTGCCATAGGGACAGCAGCGAAAGGAGTTAATTATGGCAAACGCAAAAAGATTCACAAAAGACCAAACGGTCAAACTCGCAATGGGCGGTATTCTTACCGCAGTAGTCGTTGTGTTACAGTTAATGGGGTCGTTTATTAAATTCGGGCCGTTCTCTGTTTCACTTGTATTGGTTCCGATAATTGTCGGTGCGGCAATGTGCGGGCCTTACATCAGCACATGGTTAGGTCTCGTATTCGGAGTAGTAGTTCTTTTATCGGGAGATGCCGCTGCATTTTTAGCAATCGACATACCCGGAACTATTATAACGGTTCTTCTTAAAGGCGCGCTGTGCGGCCTTACGGCAGGTCTTGTTTTCACTGCTTGCAAGAAGTTTAATACTTATTTATCTGTTGTTCTTGCGGCTATTATCTGCCCGATTACAAACACGGGTATTTTCCTTTTAGGTTGTAGACTTTTCTTCTTTGACGCAATAAGCGAATGGGGCGCAGGTGCAGGCTTTACAAACACATTCACTTATATGATAGTAGGTCTTGTAGGGCTGAATTTCGTCTTCGAGTTAGTTACTAATATCATCCTCTGCCCCGCAATTGTAAGAATTGTAAACGCATTGAAGAAATAAAATTTAATTGATTAAACTTTATAAACAATCCGCTCAGCTGAGCGGATTGTTTTCTTTTAAGCCGTTTTATTGATAATAAAGTAAATGTGTGCTATTATTAGATAAAGAGAGTCGAACGGAGATGATAAAAATGGTTTATACTTTAACCCTCAACCCTTCTCTTGATTATGTAATGAATGTAAATAATCTTAATTTCGGCAATGTTAACAGGTCGTCGGCAGAAGAACTGTATTACGGCGGTAAGGGAATCAATGTCTCCGCCGTATTAACTCGGCTGAATATTGAAACAACCGCTCTGGGTTTTGCAGGCGGTAAAACAGGCGAAATTTTATGTGAAATTATGCAGCGTGACGGTATAAACAATGATTTTATCAAACTTTCCGCAGGAAATACGAGAATAAACGTTAAACTCAAATCTGCTAACGAAACCGAGATAAATGCTCTTGGGCCTGAAATAACTGAGGCGGAAATCAAACAGTTATTTAAAAAGCTTGAAAATATCAAAAGAGGAGACACGCTTGTTCTTGCAGGAAACATTCCCCATAGTCTTCCCGATGATATTTACGCTCAAATTATGTCACAACTCTGTGACAAGTATATATACTTTACAGTTGATGCCACAGGAAATCAGCTAATATCCTCTTTGAAATACAAGCCGTTTCTTATAAAACCAAATAACTATGAGCTTGGTGAAATCTTCGGTAAAGAAATTGCAAGCAGAGATGAAATTATTAAATACGGCAAAGAATTGCAAAGTATGGGAGCGCAAAACGTTATTATTTCCTGCGGCAGTGACGGCGCTGTACTTATCGACCGCAATAATGATGTTCATACAGCAAACGCCGTAAAAGGAAATGTACTGGGCACAGTCGGCTGCGGCGATTCAATGGTTGCAGGCTTTATTGCAGGGAAAATAAGAGGTTATGATTTGCACAGAGCCTTTCAGCTCTCCGTTGCGTGCGCATCTGCCACAGCGTTTTCAAACCACCTTGCAACGGAAGATAAAATAAATGAAATTTTTCAAAATATTGATAACTAAATATTTAACACTTTAACAAAAAAGACCTTGCAGATTTTACTCTGCAAGGTCAATTTTTTTATTGATTTTTGATATTAGGTTTTCCTAAATCAATACCTTATTATTTCATTTCAGCGATTGCTGCCTGTGCTGCTGCAAGACGGGCAATCGGAACACGGAAGGGGGAGCATGAAACATAGTCAAGGCCGATCTTGTGGCAGAATTCAACTGATGAAGGATCGCCGCCGTGCTCACCGCAGATACCGCAGTGAAGTGTTGAGCGTGTAGCCTTACCGTTTTTAACTGCCATTTCCATAAGCTGACCAACGCCTGTCTGGTCAAGCT
>JAFLUO010000080.1 GCA_022508705.1 Oscillospiraceae bacterium | reverse complement strand
CCGTCGGGATTCGTTATGGGAAGCTCTGAGACAGTGGGAAGTCCCGCAACGGAAATGCCTATACCGAGAATAAGCATCGCAAGAGCCCCTGCCAGCTTTGTGATAAAGGTCTGTACGCTGAACATAACGCTGTCAGCGCGTTTGCCAGTCTTGTATTCGCCGTAATCGGTGATGTCAGCCATCATAACGGTGCTGCCTATCTGATTAAGTCCCGAACCGAGCATCACGAAGGAGCCGCAGAGAGCAATAAGCACGGCGTTGAGCAGATATTTTTCCTCTTTTAATACGAAGAATATGAGGAACATCAAAACATAGCTTATTGAACAACCCCAGAAAGAAAATTCATACAGCTTTTGACGCGGTATCCACTTTGTCAATTGATTGTAGAACATCATCGCAAGCCCCTGCCCCGTGCAGGCTACTACCCAAAACAGCGTGTAGCTGTAGCCTGAGGCGATAAGGTTAGCGCCGTCCTCATAGCAATAAATATAAAGATATAAAAGCTGTGATGTGGCAAGCGTACAGCCAATGGTGTGGAAGCCGAAGCTTACCGCATAGGGCGGGAGCTGATCGTTCTCTTTAAACAGCTTTATTATCTCTCTAAGACTTACGTTGGAGTGCGGAATGGGATATTTTTCCTTATTAAATATAACGGTGATAAGTAAAAAGCTTATCATTATCACTCCGGCAATGACGCCTATCATCATATACGCCCTGTTCATTCCGTTTTTGGAAAAATTGGGCAAAATGACCGACGTGCCCAGCATTCCTACCATAAATCCGCCGAAGCCGCCCACAAGCTTTGCCATTGAGCTTGCCTTATTGCGCTCTTCTGTAGAGTTGGCTATGGTGGGTAGCATTGTCCAAAACGGGACGTCCATAAGCGTAAAGGACATACCCCATAAAACGTACATCGTTATGTAAAACGCATATCTTGCCGCCGTCGGAACGCCCTCGCCCATGGGTATAAACATTGATACCAGCGTCGCCGCATTTACGACTGCGCCGAAGAATATCCACGGTCTGTATCTGCCGAAACGCGATCTTTTAACGTTGTTTATGATAGCCGCAAGCATTGGGTCGTTCACCGCGTCCCAAACCTTTGCAAGGACAAAGGCTATGGTCATAACCATAGGGTTAAGCCCCTGATAAATACAAAGATATACAAGGAAGAACGCGTTAACGCAGTTATTACTGAACTCTTTCCCCAACGAGCCCAGCGAATAAGCTGCTATCTCTCCCACAGAAAGCGGTTTGATACCGTTTTGAGCTTTATTTTTTGTTTTCATACTTTTCCCCCTTTTTATATACTGTTATTTTACTATAAGTACAGCAAAAAGTAAACATTTGAATACAAACACCGTAATAAAAGCGATATTTTAGTCTTTAAAGTTTTTAAATATATAAAAATCAATCCGTGAGAGATTTTTGAAAGACTGCAAATCGAAAATTCGGCTTAAAACGGTGAGTTCAAAAGATAACGGCAAGGATTTTATCCCCTGCCGTTACCTTTTTGTTTGGCGACAATTCGTGTTTGCATATCTGCAACATAACAAATACCACATTTGTATATTGGTCGATAAATCGGAATTTTTAAACCCATTTATTAAAAAAGTAGGTAAAAGTTTACCTTTAGTTAATATTATAGGCAAAATATTACCTAATGTCAAGTTAAAAATTAAATAAAATATAAAAAGGTGATAAAAATGTATAAAAGAATTAAGGAATTAAGAATCGAAAAAGGCGAAAGTCAGTTAAAAGTATCGACAATACTGGGAATAGAACAATCATATTACAGTAAATTAGAATTGGGAAAACACGAAATAAGCGTAAAAGATTTAAAGAAAATAGCAGAATACTTTAATGTATCAACAGATTACATACTTGAAAGAACAAACAGAAAAGAAGTGAATAAGTGATTTGCACAACAGGAATAAAGAGTTAAGAGAAGATAACGATTAGTACGCAAAATGCAAATATATGCTTGAATTTTGCCGATTTTTGCATTATAATACGAAGAAGAAAAAATATATGAACAAAGATGTTTCTTGCTAACCATCTTTTCAATAAAAAACAAGGAGAAAATCAAATTATGTTGTCTAAATTCAAACGCGAGATCCTTGAGATTAAGGTTCTGTTGCAGAGTATTCCATTCCCTATTGTCACAATGTTTGCGGTGTCCGTCATTATGATGAATCTTCTGGCAAACAAGAGCATTGCGCTCCCTGTGGACTGGTTAGCACTCGACTGCGGAATCATTATTTCATGGGTTTCTTTTTTATCTATGGATATTATCACAAAGCATTTCGGGCCAAAGGCGGCTAATGAGGTATCTGTTGTGGCTGTGGTAATCAATCTTTTGTGCTGTCTCTTCTTCTATTTGGGCGGAGCAATACCGGGAGTGTGGGGCGAGTCGTTTGTTGACGGGAGCGAATCGGTAATCAACCAGGCTCTTGACAATACAGTATCAGGCACATGGTATGTTCTGTTCGGAAGCACGGTTGCCTTTATTATCTCTGCTGTTATCAACAATTTCCTGAACTACGGTATCGGCAAGCTGTTCCGTCTTAACCCTGACGGCTTTGCCATGTATGCGCTGAGAACATATATCTCTACCGCCGTAGGTCAGTTCTGCGATAACCTTGTATTCGCTCTTATTGTAAGCCATTTCTTCTTTGGCTGGACGCTTTTGCAATGTGTGACCTGTTCTCTTACGGGAATGGTAGTTGAGCTTCTCTTTGAAGCCGCTTTTTCTCCGATAGGTTTTAGGATTTGTAAAAAATGGAAGGCAGACGGTGTCGGCAAAGATTATTTTGCATTGAAAGGAGAAAATCTTAAATGAACGTTTTGATTACGGGAACAAGCTGCGGAATCGGAAAAGGTATTGCCGAAAAGTTTCTTCGCCACGGGCACACGGTTGTAGGCATAGACCGACTTGATGCTACTATTAAGCACCCGGAATACACCCATTACACGACGGATATTTTCAGAGGTGAATTGCCCGAACTCTCCCCTGTTGACATTCTTATAAACAATGCAGGTGTACAAAATTCGGGTGAGGATATTGACATAAACCTTAAAGGTACAATCAGAATCACGGAAAAATACGGCATACAGGAGAATATTAAAAGTATTCTGTTCATCGCCTCCGCCAGCGCCGCCAGCGGTGCTGAATTCCCCGAATATGCGGCGAGCAAGGGCGGTATGGTTAGTTACATGAAAAGCACTGCTCTGCGTGTTGCTCCTTTCGGAGCTACCGCAAACAGTCTGTCACCCGGCGGCGTTTTAACCGACCTTAACAGTCATATCATCGACGACCCTGCGCTTTGGCAGGCGGTAATGAACGAAACTCTGCTCCCTAAATGGGCGACAGTTGAGGAAATTGCTGACTGGGCGTATTTCGTCTGCGTACTCAACAAATCCATGACCGCGCAGGACATTTTGATAGACAACGGCGAAATGGCAAAGTCAAATTTCATTTGGTGATAAAAATAAACCTCTTTTGTCTGTTATGACAAGAGAGGTTTTTGGTTAAGTTGAAGAAATCTTATATGATAATACAATTACCTGAAATGATAAAACTAATCGCTTTTAGCTCATCTTAATTTATTTCAAACTCATCGTCAACAAGTGACTTTCGGTCAGGATTTACAAAAAAAGCCTTAATGAAATCACTGTTAAAATACGAATAGAACTTATCTACGCTTTCATCTAATTTAAATGCTGAATCCATAAATTTATCAATACACCAATTAAATGAAACAAGAAAAATATAAACAATAGGAAAATAAATCAGAGCGAATTTAATACCAATAAAAAAAGATATTATTATCCCTGCAAGCAGCAAGAAAACCGTCAAACCAGTTGATTCTTCTATTGGAGCAATTACAAATCTATGAAGCCTTTTGCTTCTTACAAAATGCTTTTTCATTTTTTCTTCTGACGAAACACTATGGGTTTCCGATAATATCGTTGAGTTCAGAGATGCTATAAAAAGTTTGTCATAAACTACACCTAAATCAAACATTATTTTTTCTCTGTTAATGTTGAATACTTCATTTTCCGCAAATCCGGAAATAGTGTATTTTGAGTTTATAACCAAATTATAAATCGTCTTACCCTTTGGCACATAGCTTTCATAACTATGCTTTAAAAGAATCTCTAAATTGTTTGAATCCACCTCAACCGATTTAGTTTCATTAGGCTGTAAGGTAATAAAAGGCAAATCATTGACTTGGATTATTACGGGAAAACGATTGTGATTATTAAAGAAGATGTTCATAATTTTCTCCTATATTTTTAAATTCACTCTTTTTTCATATATTCAGATTGCTTACTGACACATATATTCCGACGAGATATAGTATTAAGATTATCAATAAAACCAATTTTGAAAAAGCACTCTTATTATCCTTAATATTTATTATCAATTTTGAAACGAGTGCGAAAAATCCTACAACTAATAAAAATATAATCAGTACAGCTCCGATAATTTCTTCAAAACATGTATTTTTAATTATCAGATTGATGAAAAAGCATATAATACCTAATAACGAAATAATTACATTGAAAAAATTAAATGTCCATAATGTTTTATTTGAAATATTCCATGAATCCAAAAACAGCAGTCTGCAAAAAGGATTTTTACTTCTGTTACGCTTTTCACGATTAGTCAGTTTCTTTTCTATATGATTAAGATTATAAATATAAAATGAAACAAAATTTGCAAAAAACAATAAAACTGAAAATAATAGTATCACTATTTAACCTACCTATTTGCAAAAATATAATAAAACTCTGTATTTAACTATCATAAATTTATCATATAAACAGACAAAAGTAAATACGAAATGACGAATTGCAAGGAAAAGCGACTTTACATTTGATATGCAAAACATTTTTATTAAATATTTATGCAGATTTGTCTAACCGACAAAAAACTGACTTTTTTATCCTGTTTTCGTTGACAAGAGTTTCTTAAAAATATATAATATCTGTGTATTTTTTATCAAAGCGATTTTCGCTTTTTAAGGAGAGAATCAACTTATGGTTAAAGCAGTTGTCGGCGCTAACTGGGGCGACGAAGGAAAAGGTAAAATCACTGATATGCTTGCAAGCGAGGCGGATATTGTTATACGTTTTCAGGGCGGCGCAAACGCAGGTCATACCATTATAAACAAATACGGCAGATTTGCACTGCACCTTATGCCCAGCGGCGTATGCAACGAAAACACCGTTAATATCATCGGTAACGGCGTAGCTCTTGATATAAACAAGTTTATTAACGAGCTGGAAGACATAAAAAAAGCAGGGCTTAACCCGAAACTCCTTGTTTCCGAGCGTTGCCAGATAGTTATGCCCTATCACGTTCTCCTTGACGAATATGAAGAGGAAAGGCTCGGCAAAGCGGCATTCGGCTCAACGAAAAGCGGTATTGCCCCCTTCTTCTCAGATAAATTTTCAAAAATCGGTATTCAGGTAAACGAGCTTTTTGACGATGAAACTCTCAAAGCTAAAATCAAGAACATCTGCACTCTTAAAAATCTTACACTTGAGCACGTTTACCACAAACCGCTTCTTTCAGAAGAAGAGCTTTACAATACCTGCATGGAATACAAAGAAAAAATTGCGCCTTTCGTTTGCGATACTCACAAACTCCTGCACGATGCGCTTAAAGAGGGCAAAAACATTCTTCTTGAAGGTCAATTGGGCACCCTTAAAGACCCCGATTTCGGTATTTACCCGATGGTTACCTCCTCTTCAACTCTTGCAGGCTACGGCGCAGTAGGCGCAGGTATTCCGCCCCACGAAATCAAGGAAATCGTTGTAGTTACAAAGGCTTATTCCTCTGCAGTAGGCGCAGGCGAATTTGTCTCCGAAATTCTTGACGAGAAAGAGGCTCATGAGCTTCGTATTCACGGCGGCGACAAGGGTGAGTTCGGCGCTACCACGGGCAGACCGAGAAGAGTCGGCTGGTTCGACTGTGTGGCATCACGCTACGGAATTGAATGTCAGGGCGCTACAAAGGTTGTTATGACTGCTCTTGACTGCCTTTCATATCTTGACGAAATCAAGGTTTGCACCGCTTACGAGCTTGACGGTAAAATAATAAACGATTTCCCCACAACTCCCGACCTTAAAAAATGCAAGCCCGTTCTCACGACACTCAAAGGCTGGAAATGCGACATCAAAGGAATTAAGGATTACAACGCTCTGCCAATTGAAGCAAAACAGTACGTTGAGTTCATCGAAAAGGAATTAGGTCAAAAGATTGACATGGTATCAAACGGCCCTGAAAGAGAAGCTATTATATACAGATAAACTTAAAAGCACAAAACAGATTTTCTGCTTTGTGCTTTTTAAATACGTTTACCGACAAACTCTTGCAATAAGAATATAAATTGTTTATAATATTTAATCATATTTTTAGGAGAAAACTATGGAAAAAATTCTCGTTCTTGATTTTGGCGGGCAGTACAATCAGCTCATAGCCCGCAGAGTCAGAGACAACAATGTTTATGCTGAAATTCTTCCCTATACAACACCTATTGAGAAGATAAAAGCAAACAATTACAAAGGAATAATTTTTACTGGCGGACCTAACAGCGTTTATGACGAAAGCTCTCCGCACTATACAAAAGAAATACTTGATCTCGGCATTCCCGTGCTCGGTATTTGCTACGGTTGTCAGCTAATTGCATGGATGCGAGGGGGAGTTGTTTCTACCGCTCCTGTTTCGGAATACGGTAAAATTGAGGTAAAAGTAAAGGACAGCTTGCTTTTTAAAGGTATTCCTGAAAAAAGCGTTGTTTGGATGAGCCATACAGACTATATTTCCGAACCCCCTGCCGGTTTTAATATAATCGGCACAACAGATGACTGCCCGTGCGCCGTAATGGAAAATACCGCTGAAAGTATATATGCCGTTCAGTTCCACCCTGAGGTTACTCACAGTGAATACGGTCTTAAAATGCTCCATAATTTCCTTTACCTTATCTGTAAATGCTCGGGCGACTGGGTAATGGACAATTTCATTGAAAAAACGGTTGCCCTGCTTCGTGAAAAAATCGGCGATAAGAAAGTAATTCTCGGTCTTTCAGGCGGAGTTGACTCGTCCGTTGCGGCAGGTCTTTTATCCCGTGCGGTAGGAAATCAGCTCACATGCGTTTTCGTTGATCAAGGTCTCATGCGTAAAGACGAGGGAGATTTTGTTGAAAAGACATTTACCTCTCTTTTTGATATGAATTTTGTCAGAGTAAACTGTCAGGAGCATTTTTTGAACGCCCTTAAAGGCGTTACCGACCCTGAAGAAAAGAGAAAAATTATCGGCACTGAGTTCTACAAGGTATTTTGGGAAGAAATCAGAAAGCAGTCTGAAAAAGGCTTCTTTGCGCAAGGCACAATTTACCCCGACTGCATTGAATCGGGAAAAGGTGATGCTGACAAAATCAAAACTCATCACAATAAGGTTAAAATGCCCGACGACATTGAATTTCTTGACGTTATTGAGCCTCTTTGCGACCTGTTCAAAGACGAGGTAAGAAGAGTCGGCGAAAAGCTCGGCATTCCGAAAGAGCTTGTTTGGCGCCAGCCATTCCCCGGCCCCGGTCTCGGAGTGCGCATAATCGGCGAAATTACAGCTGAAAAGATTAAAATTTTGCAGGAAGCCGACGCTATTTTCCGTGATGAAATGGCAAAAACTGGCTATGAAAGTGAGCTTGCGCAGTTCTTTGCAGTTCTTCCCAATGTTAAAACGGTAGGCGTTATGGGCGACCACCGCACATACGAGCATCTTGTTGCCCTTCGTGCAGTCACAACCGATGACTTTATGACAGCAGACTGGGCAAAAATCCCCTACGATATGCTCGCCCGTGTTTCAAACAGAATCACAAACGAGGTTGAACACGTCAGCCGAGTAGTTTACGACATAACTTCCAAACCCCCGGGAACAGTGGAGTGGGAATGATTTCACCATTCAAATCATCGAAAGGCAAAGGTTTATATGGATATCGAGTACAAGAGCTTTTTGAATAAGCATAGCTTATATGCCTATATTCGGGAACAGTTACAGTATATCACGGAAGAGACAGATGATATTACAGCGGTTCTTGCTAATACTTCTGCGCTACTGATGCTGGAATTGCAGGACATCAACTGGGTCGGATTTTATCTTTATAAGCAAGGCAGGTTAGTTCTCGGTCCATTCCAGGGCAAGCCCGCAGTAGCAGAGATTGAAGTCGGTCAGGGTGTATGCGGTACCGCCGCGAAAGCCTTTGAGACGCAACTCGTCGAAGATGTTCATAGCTGCTGCAATCATATCGCCTGCGACAGTATGTCCAAGTCCGAAATCGTTGTACCGATCCTGCTTGCAGACGGCACACTTTACGGCGTCATAGACATTGACAGTCCGGCATT
>JAFLUO010000008.1:11592-30422 GCA_022508705.1 Oscillospiraceae bacterium | reverse complement strand
GTATTGCGGACGAACTGGGTTATCTTCCTTAAGAAGTCCCCTCTCTCAATGAGGGAAGATAAAATGATTCACTTTACACTATTCACTAATATTTACCGAGGAATTTTATTTTGATAATTTAAAAAGCAAGAAAATTAGTAGAAAAAGTCACAAATATCTGTTATAATAAATAAAAAGACAAAATCTGAAAAGTTATATTTAAGGAGTTAATTTATGATAAAGATCATTACTTATATTGACAGAATATTCGATAAGAGAAATGGATACTCGAGAGCAGAGTCAGGGGATGAATCTGACAAAAATTCAAAAAAAACATCAAATCGAGTATATGCCGAAGAAGAACTGGATCGTTACCTAAACGAAGGATGGAGCATTGTCTCCGCTTCTTCATCCGAAATGGTGACTGGAGTACTGGGCAGTACCACTTCCTTTTCAAAACTGACTGTTATTTTACAGAAGCGATAGAGGCTCTTGATACTACACTAAAAAAGCAGCTGTAATTTTGTAAATTACAGCTGCTTCATTAGTTTATAATACTCGCCGTATTCATCTGCACCGTCGAACAGAACCTCGGTAAATCCGAATTTGCGGTACATATGCAGGGCATTTTCATTGTCTTTATCAACACCGATGGTCATTTGGGAATATCCCATTTCTTTTGCTTTTTCAATCAGAAAAGTTAATATCTTACTGCCGATTCCTTGATTTCTGTTTTCTTTTTTTACAATCATTCTTGAAACATAAACTCTTTGATTCGGTATTGTGTAATCAGGGTCTCCCGTGTCAAAAACCAAGGCGCCTTCACCAATAAATTCACCGTCTATTTTATATACATAAACAATACGATTGCCTGAAATAATTTCACTCAACCATTTTTCTGCCAATGGCTGTTTTTTCATATTCCAAATATTAGAGCATTTTGAATAATCCTCAGGTTTTAGCCGCTCAATTACCTCTTTATTTTCTGTTTCACCTTTGGAAAATACACATCCGCAATAATTTTGACGGTAAAGGTTATATTCCTTTGAAAGCTGAATTGAGCGTTTGTAGCCCTCTTTCTTTTTAAAATCCGACGGCAAGAATTTAACATTATATTTGAGGGCGAGCTCTTCGCCTATTTCATTGATTTTGTGTGCATTTTTTAAGGGACTTATTGTAAGCGATGTTGTAAAATAATCAAAACCGTTTTCGCTTGCTATTTCTGCCGCTTTCAGGAGTCTTAAACGGTAACACTTAAAGCACCGTTCCCCTCCCTCACGGCAATTTTCAAGTCCTTTAATGGCAGAGTAAAATTTATCGCTTTCAAAATCACAGTCAATAAAGCTTACGGGGTATTTTGTTTTCATCTCGCTAATCAGGCGGATTTGCTCTGCCTTTCTGTAAATGTACTCGCTTTCGGGATAAATATTGGGATTGTAATAAAGCACCGTGATTTTAAAATAATTTGAAAGATATTCAATACAATAGCTGCTGCACGGCGCACAGCAGGTATGCAAAAGCAGGGACGGAGTACTCTCACCCAGCCCCTGTATTATTTTATTAAGCTCTGATTGATAATTTCTGTTATTCATCAGCGTTTTCTGCCTCGACAGGTAAAATTTCAACCTTTACCTTGCCTATTCGTCTCTCCTCAACATTGAGCACGGTAAATTTAATATTTTCGTACTGTGCTTCGTCCTGTTTTTCGCCGTTTGGAAGATACCCTAAAAGACTTATAATAAATCCGCCCAGCGTATCGTAATCACCATCGGGAATTTTAACGTTAAGCATTTCTTCAACATCATCAATAAACGTAATTCCGTCAACGGTAAAGGTCCTGTCGTCTATTTTGGAAATTTCCTCGTCCTCATGGTCATATTCATCCTGAATATTACCAACTATTGATTCAAGAATATCTTCAAGGGTAACAATACCTGCCGTTCCGCCGTATTCATCAACAACAACTGCAAGCTGAACGTGTTTTTCAAGCATTTCGGTTAAAAGCTCGGAACACTTTTTCGTCTCGGGAACGTAATAGGTATCTCTTAAAAAATCCTTTATTGACTTGGATTTCGGAATTGACGTGCCGATGTATTTCAAAAAATCCTTAACGTAAATTACACCGACAATATTATCCTGATCTTCTTTGTATACGGGGATTCGTGAGTGACCGCACTCAACCGACATATCAATTATATCCGAAAGCGGATCTTCAATATCAACGCAGTCCATATCCGTTCTGTGAGTCATAATGCTCCCAACGTCCATATCGTCAAACTCAAAAATGTTATTGATCATTTCCTTTTGAACATCTTCAATAAAACCTTTTTCCTGACCGACATCAACGAGCATTCTGATTTCTTCCTCAGTAACAACTTCCTCGTCTTCATTAGGGTCAATTCCGAAAAGTCTTACAAGTCCGTTTGTTGATGCTGAAAGAAGCTTTACGAATGGTTTTGCAACTTTATTTACAAAGAGCAAAACGGGAACAACTGTAAACGATACTTTTTCAGGTGAGTGCATTGCAATTTTCTTCGGGGTAAGCTCGCCGAGCACAAGTGAAAAATAAGACATAATAACGGTAATCAACACCGTGGAAACAGCGCTTATCACACCCACTGGAATGACTTTTACAATGCCCGTGTCAGAAAGTTTTTGAGTAAGCATTACAGCAAAGCTCTGCGATGCCGTAGCACTCGTTAAAAAGCCTGCAAGAGTTACGCCGATTTGAATTGTTGACAAAAATCCGCTTGAATCCTTGGTAAGCTTTAAAACCTGGCGTGCTTTTTTGTTGCCTTCCTCTGCCATTCTTTCAATTTTGTTGTCATTTAAAGAAATAATGGCAATTTCACTCATTGCAAAAAAGGCGTTTACAAGAATTAAAATAAAGAGTACTAATAATTTTAAAATAATACTCACAGGGTCTGCGTCCATAGACAAAAAATGCTCCTTTAAAATCATATAGTATAATAAGTATGATATATAAATACCTTTTCGTATTTTATAACAAAATATACATTTAGTCAAGTGAGGGCAAAACATATAAAAAAATCTGCTAAAATCCCCCAAAAACCTGCAAATTTCCATATAAAAAGATGTTTACAATTTAATGTAAAAGTGATAGAATATCAAATGTATGAGAAAATTTCATCTCTATCATTTTACAATCAATTCAAGGAGGAAATAAATCATGGTAGTCAGAAAATCAAAGACTATGGACGGTAATAATGCCGCTGCTTATGTTTCTTATGCATTTACTGAAGTAGCCGGTATTTACCCCATTACCCCATCAAGCCCCATGGCAGACTTTGTTGACCAGTGGTCAGCTCAGGGACTTAAAAATATTTTCGGCACTGAAGTTCGAGTTGCTGAAATGCAGTCCGAAGCAGGCGCCGCAGGTACAGTTCACGGCTCTCTTGCAGCAGGCGCACTCACAACTACTTATACAGCATCTCAGGGTCTTCTTCTTATGATCCCGAATATGTATAAGATTGCCGGTGAGCTTCTCCCCAGCGTATTCCACGTTTCAGCACGTTGCGTTGCTTCACACGCTCTTAACATCTTCGGCGATCATTCAGACGTTTATGCTTGCCGTCAGACAGGCTTTGCAATGCTTGCAGAAACAAACACTCAGGAAGTTATGGACTTAGGCGCTGTTGCTCACCTTGCAACTATCAAGTCAAGAGTTCCGTTCATTAACTTCTTTGACGGTTTCAGAACATCACACGAAATCCAGAAGATCAAGGTTTGGGATTTTGAAGATCTTAAAGAAATGTGCGATATGGACGCTGTTGAAGCATTCCGTAAGCGTGCTCTTAACCCCGAAAGACCCGTTATGCGCGGTTCACACGAAAACGGCGACATCTTCTTCCAGCACAGAGAAGCATGTAATGAATATTACAATGCTGTTCCTGCTATCGTTGAAGAATATATGGGCAAGGTTAACGAAAAGCTCGGCACAGATTACAAGCTCTTTAACTACTACGGCGCAGAAGATGCTGAAAGGGTTATCGTAGCAATGGGTTCTGTTTGCGACGTTGCAGAAGAAGTTATTGATTATCTTCTTGCAAAGGGCGAAAAGGTAGGTCTTATTAAAGTTCGTCTTTACAGACCTTTCTCAACAAAGCATTTTGTTGACGCTATCCCTGCAACTGCAAAGAAAATTGCGGTTCTTGACAGAACAAAGGAGCCCGGTTCAATCGGCGAGCCTCTCTTCCTCGATGTTATTGCTGCTCTTAACGAACAGGGCAGAGACGGCATTAAGGTTTGCGGCGGCAGATACGGTCTCGGTTCAAAAGACACTCCTCCTGCAAGCATCTTTGCAGTTTATGAGCATCTTAATGCTGAAACTCCTGCTCGTCAGTTCACAATTGGCATTAACGATGACGTAACTCACCTATCCCTCGAAGAAAAGCCCGCACCCATCACAGCAGCAGATGGCACAATCGAATGCAAATTCTGGGGTCTCGGCGGTGACGGTACTGTTGGTGCTAACAAAGACTCAATCAAGATTATCGGTGACCATACCGACAAATACGTTCAGGCATATTTCCAGTATGACTCAAAGAAAACAGGCGGTATTACAATTTCTCACCTTCGTTTCGGTGACAAGCCCATCAAGAGCTCATACTACATCAATAAGGCTGACTTCGTAGCTTGCCACAACCCCTCATACATTGAAAAGGGTTACAAGATGGTTCAGGACGTTAAACCCGGCGGTGTATTCCTTATCAACTGCCAGTGGGATGAGAAAGAGCTTTGCGAAAAGCTTAACGCTGAAACAAAGCAGTACATTGCTAAGAACAACATTCAGCTTTACACCGTTAACGCTATTGACCTTGCCGCACAGATCGGTCTCGGCAAGAGAACAAATACAGTTCTTCAGTCAGCATTCTTCTCACTTGCTAAGGTTCTTCCTCCTGAAGAGGCTATCGGCTACATGAAGGAAAAAGCTCAGAAGTTCATGAAGAAGGGTAAAGAAATCGTTGAAATGAACGAAAAAGCAATTGATGCCGGTGCATCTGCTTACGTTAAAATCAATGTTCCTGCTGACTGGGCAAATGCAGTTGACAATACTGTTCCTGTTACCAGCGAAGGCGCTGACAAGCTTGTTAAAATGGTTGACAACATCATGATTCCCGTTGGCAAGATGGAAGGCGACTCTCTTCCCGTTTCTGCATTTAAAGATCACGTTGACGGTACATTTGAGCAGGGCGCATCAGCTTATGAAAAGCGCGGCGTTGCAGTTATGGTTCCCGAATGGGATGCCGCTACCTGCGCACAGTGCAACAAGTGCTCTTATGTTTGCCCCCACGCTACAATCCGTCCTTACGCATTGACTGCTGAAGAAGCAGCAGCTGCTCCCGCAACTGCTACAATCGTTGACAAGAAAGGTAAGGGCAAGGACACTTACAAATATACAATGGCTGTTTCTCCACTTGACTGTATGGGTTGCGGTGTCTGCATCGGCGTATGCCCGACAAACTCACTTAAGATGGTATCCCGTGAATCACAGGATGCAAAGCAGGAAGCATTCGACTACATGGTAGCTAATGTTTCTGTTAAAGAGGATCTTGCAAACAACACCGTTATCGGCAGTCAGTTCAAGACTCCCCTTCTTGAGTTCTCAGGCTCATGCGCAGGCTGTGCAGAAACATCTTACGCAAGACTTATCACACAGCTCTTCGGTGACAGAATGTACATCTCCAATGCAACAGGCTGTTCATCAATTTGGGGCGGCCCTGCTGCTACATCACCCTACACAGTTGACAAGAACGGTCACGGTCCTGCTTGGGCTAACTCCTTGTTTGAGGACAACGCTGAACACGGCTACGGTATGTACCTCGGTCAAAACGCTATCAGAAACAGACTTATAGGCAAAGTTTCAGCTATCGTAGAAGAAGGCAAAGCACCTGCTAACGTTCTTGAGGCTGCCAAGGCTTACCTTGACACAGTAAATGACGGAGAGACAAACAAGGCTGCATCTGAAAAGCTTGTTGAGGCTCTTAAGGGCTTTGACTGCAACTGTGAAGCTAAGAAAGACATTATTGATAATGCTGAATACCTTTCAAAGAAATCTGTATGGATCTTCGGCGGTGACGGTTGGGCATATGACATCGGCTTCGGCGGTGTTGACCACGTGCTCGCATCCGGTGAAGACGTAAACATTATGGTATTCGATACAGAGGTTTACTCAAATACAGGCGGTCAGGCTTCTAAGGCTTCTAACATTGGTCAGGTTGCTCAGTTTGCTGCCGCAGGTAAGGCAATCGCTAAGAAGAGCCTTGCTGAAATCGCAATGAGCTATGGTTACGTTTACGTTGCACAGATCGCAATGGGCGCTGACCAGAATCAGACAATTAAGGCTCTTACAGAGGCTGAGGCTTATCACGGCCCGTCAATCATTATTGCATACGCACCCTGCGAAATGCACTCAATTAAGGGCGGTATGACAAATTGCCAGGCTGAAATGAAGAAGGCTGTTGACTGCGGTTATTGGAATATGTTCCGTTACAACCCTGCTCTTAAGGCAGAGGGCAAGAACCCGTTCACAATTGACTCTAAGGAAGGCGCTGAGAGCTACCGTGACTTCATTATGAATGAAGCTCGTTACTCTTCACTTACACGCTCCTTCCCCGAAAGAGCAGAGGCACTCTTCACACAGGCTGAGGCTGCTGCTAAGGAAAGATATGATCATATTCTTCGCCTTAAAGCACTTTATGCTCCCAAAGAGGACTAATGCCTAATATTAAATAAAAAAAACGCCCGAGGAAACTCGGGCGTTTTTTTATTGCATTTTATTCATTTTTTATTATTCATCTTTCAATATAAACGCTGAAACACCGACCCTGTTCGTTTGTTGTTCTATTAAATGTTGAAATAACAATTTCGTAATATTTTCCATTCATTTCGCTTGCATTTGACACTCTTTTCAATTCTCCGTTAAAAAGATGCTGTCGGTCAAAAGATATGTTGCTTTGACCGTCAAAATTAAAATACAAGGTAGACAATCCGTCTATGAATATTGTATCAAAGTTTTCAATATCACTATACTTTTTGCTTTCTTCTGCAATGTCTGAGTTAATTAAAAAGCTACATAAATCCGTGAATAAAATTCCGTCTTCCGCAGAAATAAAATCTCTTTGCCGAAAAATACGGTACCATATTTGATTATCTTGCTCCGTTGTAGAGAGTAAAACTATATTTACACATTCGTGTGTAAATTCATCATTCATCGTAATCTCAGCTTTAACCATATCACCTGCTGAATCAAGCTCTATTTCATAGTTAGTACAAACTGTATTCTCTGTAAAAAAATGTTCTTGCTCGTTTAAATCAATGAGCATTTCCATTACAGTAATTCTGTTTTTAGTGTCAAAAACTCCCGTATAAGTAACAGTATTGTATGATTTAACAGCAGTTTTAACGAGTAACAATACTGATAAAACACAAAAAGTCAATGCAATAAACAAAAATAATTTTGTTATCCTTCCCTTTTTAACCGTTTTCTCAATACCCTGTACGGCATTAACCAGATTATCATCAGATTTTTGTGAAAATGTTTCTTCAGATATTTTTTCTCCTGTCAGCAATTCATTTACCGTTATACCCAATATGCTTGCAAGGGGAATTAAGAAAGAGGAATCGGGCAAGCCTTTTCCTGTTTCCCATCGGGAAACAGCTTTATCTGTGCAACCGATTTTCTCTGCAAGTTCTTTTTGTGTCATATTTAAACTGTTTCTTTGTGCCTTTATAAATTCACCGATTTTTACAGTATCCATATTATCACCTCAGTAAAATTATACTGAGTAGAGTTCAAAATATCAACCTATGAATCGTAGAATACAGGTTTATTCGATGTTTTTGCCGAATAGAGTAGAAATTTATAATAAAAAAAGCCGACCACACAGGTCGGCTATTTGTTATTTAACAGTTTATGCTCCTGTTAATCTGTCCTTATTTTCCTGCCAGAATTTATTATGCTCCTCATAAGTCTTTGAATAATGGGCTTCATAGGGCGGAACAGTACCTATGATGAAATAAAGGTAATCCGTATCGGCAGGATTTAATGCGGCATTTATTGATTTCATTCCGGGATTACAAATCGGCCCTGCGATCATACCTGGATTTTTTGCATTGTAATACTCTTTTATTGTGGGGAACTTGTCGGGATAGGCAATTTTTATTACTCCCTCGCAGTATTTTATACAAACATCACATTGGAAAGGCATATTTGCCTTCAGTCTGTTATAAAGCACGGAGGAAATCATCGGTCTTTGCTCGTCTGTATTTGCCTCTTTTTCAATTATTGACGCAATAGTCAAAATCTCGTGCAGAGTATGCCCGCTGTTATTAACTTTCGCCAAAAAGTCCGAGGTAAAACGGGTCTTTGTGCCGTTCAAAAACATTTTAATGATTGTTTTAGCGTCTGCATCCTCGGGAATTTCATAAGTTAATGGGAAAATGTAGCCTTCAAGGTAAAAGCAAACGTTTTTTGCATTAAACGTACCCTTTAAGAACGGATATTCGTTAAGGTCAAGCCATTTATTTGCCGTTTGCGCCGCTTCCACAAATTCGTCTGAGGTGCAAAGCCCTTTATCCTCCAAAAGCCAAGAAATTCTCAAAAGCGTATAGCCTTCGGGGATTGTAACCTTTATTTTTTTTACGGGTTCAGTTGTAGACTCTGTTGTTCCACCCGAAGAATTTCCCGTTGCTCCGTTATTTGAATCTCCCGTTGTACCGTTAGTTGGATTTTTCGCTGTATTGTCTGCTGTATTGTCAGAATGATCATCAGAATTACTTGACGGCAAATCCGCAGCTGATGAATCGGGTTTTACAATATCAGGCGTTTTGGGTTCCTCTTTACCGCAGGAAACGAGCCCAAGTAAAAGTATAATACACAATAAAATTGATATCGTCTTTTTCATTATAATTGTCCTACACTATGAAATTACAATAACGAGCCGAGAATTCTCGGCTCGAAATTATAAATATTCTTAATATTTCTTTCTTGGAACGTAAGATGTATGCAAAATCTCGTGAGCCTTATGGCTGCCGGGCTTTTCAAGATATGTGTCATAAAGCTCTTTTATCCCTGAGTTTTCGTGTGACATTCTCTTTGCATTTGCCTTATCTGAATCATAAAGAACCTGAGCTCTTTTTGATTTGAGGTCAACAAAATTGCGAACAACTGCGTGCTGAATCGGCTGACCGCCACCGTTAATGCAACCGCCCGGGCAACCCATTATCTCAACGAAGAGATAATTGCTGTCGCCGCTCTTGATTCTTTCCATAATCTCTTTTGCGTTCTTAGTGCCGCTTGCAACTGCAACCTTGACGTCAAGATCGCCTACTTTGTAGTCAGCCTCTTTAATATTATCCATACCTCTGACTGCCTCAAAGTCGGGTGACGGAGCTTCCTCGCCCGTAATCATCTTAACAGCAGTACGAAGAGCAGCCTCCATAACGCCGCCTGTAGCACCGAAAATTGTTGAAGCGCCTGTTGACTCACCGAACGGATTGTCAAACTCTTCATCGGGAAGATCCTTAAAGTAAATACCTGCGCTGTCAATCATTCTTGCAAGCTCACGGGTTGTGATAGCAACGTCAATATCAGGATAACCTGAAGCTGCCTGATCGGGTCTTTGTGTCTCAAATTTCTTTGCTGTGCAGGGCATAACGCCGACAACAAACATATTTTTAGGATCAATACCCATCTTTTCGGCATAGTAAGTCTTCATTGTTGCGCCGAACATCTGCTGAGGGGACTTGCAGGATGAAAGATGCGGAATAAGCTCCGGATAATAATGTTCGCAATACTTGATCCAACCGGGTGAGCAGGATGTAATCATGGGAAGAACACCGCCGTTCTTAACTCTCTCAACAAGCTCGTTTGCTTCTTCCATAATTGTAAGGTCAGCAGCAAAATCGGTATCGAATACTTTATCAAAACCAAGTCTGCGAAGAGCTGCAACCATTTTGCCCTCAACGTTTGTGCCGATTTTCATACCGAATGCTTCACCGAGTGTTGCACGGATTGAAGGAGCGGTATTTACGATAACAAACTTTTCAGGGTCATTTATTGCGGCAAGAACCTTGTCTGTATCATCCTTTTCAACGATAGCGCCTGTGGGGCAGTTTACGATACACTGACCGCAGGAAATGCAGGAAACGTCAGCAAGGTCTTTGTCAAATGCAGATGAAACGTGAGTGTCAAATCCGCGGGCATTTGCACCGATTACCGAGATACCCTGCTGGTCGCAGGCTGCAATACAACGGCGGCAAAGAATGCACTTGTTGTTGTCTCTTACCATGTGAGCGGCAGAATCGTCAAAATCGTACTTAACAACGTCGCCCTGATAGTAATCGGGATTATCAACGCCAAACTCCTTGCAAAGCTTCTGAAGCTCGCAGTTACCGCTTCTTACACATGAAAGACAGCTCTTATCATGAGTTGAAAGGATAAGTTCAAGAGTTGTCTTGCGTGAATGACGAACCTTTTCAGAGTTTGTGAAGATTTCCATTCCCTCATTTACAGGGAATACGCAGGCAGAAACAAGGCTTCGAGCACCCTTAACCTCTACCATACAAATACGGCAAGCGCCGATTTCATTCATATCTTTTAAATAACAAAGTGTAGGAATTTCAATCCCTGCATATCTTGCAGCTTCAAGAATTGAAATGCCTGCCGGCACGCTTAAGGACATGCCGTTCATTTTAATATTTACATTACCCATAATGGCACACTCCTTATTCTTTTACTATTGCTTTGAACTTACATGTTGACATACAAGCGCCGCACTTAACGCACTTGTCAGCGTCAATATCGTAAGCAGGTTTCTTCTTGCCGGGTGCTACATAATCCGTAACAGTAATTGCGTCTGCCGGGCACTGTTTTGCGCACATTCCGCAACCGAAGCAAGAATCTTTTATAATCTTATATGAGAGAAGGTCTTTACATACGCCTGCCGGACATTTCTTGTCAACAACGTGTGCAATATATTCTTCTCTGAAGAATTTAAGTGTTGCAAGAACAGGGTTGGGAGCTGTCTGACCGAGACCGCAAAGTGAGTTATCCTTAATGTAATAGCAAAGATCCTCAAGCTTGTCTAAGTCTTCAAGTGTTCCCTTGCCTGATGTAATCTTGTCAAGAAGCTCAAGAAGTCTCTTTGTACCTACTCGGCACGGTGTGCACTTACCGCAGGATTCATCAACTGTGAAATTAAGGAAGAACTTTGCAATATCAACCATACAGTTGTCTTCGTCCATAACGATAAGTCCGCCTGAACCCATCATACAACCGATTGCCGTAAGGTTATCATAGTCGATAGGTGTATCCATAAGAGAAGCGGGAATACAGCCGCCTGAAGGACCGCCTGTCTGCGCTGCTTTAAATTTCTTGCCGCCGGGAATACCGCCGCCGATTTCTTCAATAACCTCACGAAGAGTTGTTCCCATGGGAACCTCAACAAGACCTGTGTTATGGATTTTACCGCCGAGGGCAAATACCTTTGTACCCTTTGATTTTTCAGTACCCATTGATGCAAACCATTCGGCACCGTTGAGAATAATCTGAGGAATATTTGCAAAGGTTTCAACGTTGTTTTCTGTTGTGGGCTTACCGAAAAGTCCTTTAACTGCCGGATAAGGCGGACGGGGTCTCGGCTCACCGCGGTTACCCTCGATTGAGGTCATAAGAGCTGTTTCCTCACCGCAAACGAATGCGCCTGCGCCAAGTCTTACATAAAGGTCAAAATCGAAGCCTGTATCAAAGATATTCTTACCTAAAAGTCCGTATTCTCTTGCCTGTTCAATAGCAATCTGTAAACGGGCAACTGCTATGGGGTACTCGGCACGAACGTAAATGTAACCTTCTGTAGCACCTGTTGCATAACCGCAAATTGCCATAGCCTCAATAATAGCGTGGGGGTCACCTTCAAGAACCGAACGGTCCATAAATGCACCGGGGTCGCCCTCGTCGGCATTACATACAACGTATTTTTGATCTGCCTTATTAGCCGCAGTAAAGCTCCACTTTTTACCTGTGGGGAATCCGCCGCCGCCGCGGCCGCGAAGACCTGAATCAATAACAGTCTGGATTACTTCTTCAGGTGTCATTTCGGTAAGAGCCTTACCGAGCGCTGCGTAACCGTCCATTGCTATGTACTCATCAATGCTTTCCGGATTGATAACACCGCAGTTACGAAGAGCAACACGCTTTTGTGATTTATAGAACGTTGTGTCGCTGAGAGAAACGTGTGAAGTCTCCGCTTTAACTGACTCATCAACATCAGAATAAACGAGTCTTTCAACAATACGACCTTTAAGAAGATGCTCAGAAACAATCTCTGCTACATCTTCCTTCTGAACTCTGCTGTAAAATGTGCCGTCAGGATAAACGATAACAACAGGGCCCAAGGCACAAAGACCGAAGCAACCGGTTCTAACGATTTTAACCTCATCTGAAAGACCGTTTTCCTGAATACGGTTTTCAAATTCGTCAATAAGAACCGCACTGCCTGATGATGTGCAGCCTGTACCGCCGCATATCAGAACCTGTGAACGAATCATATTTTTTTACCTCCATTTATGCAAATAGAAAAAATTTACCAATTAAGTTCAAGCATTCGGCATAGTGTATTCTGCAACAACATTGCCGCCTTTAAGATGCTTTTCAACAACCTCTTTTGCCTTTTCAGCAGTCATTTTAACATAAGTTACCTTTTCTTTGCCTGCTTCAAAGATTTCAACAACGGGCTCATACTGGCAAATGCCGATACAGCCTGTCTGTGTAACAGATACATTACCTGCAAGACCTTCGTTGTTAACTTCTTCAACAAAGGCATTGAGAACAGGTCTTGCCCCTGCTGCGATACCGCAGGTTGCCATTCCGACAACTACTCTTATATCGCTGCTGCCTTCACGCATAACAACCTTGTTCTGCATTTTTTCTTTAATTGCTGCAAGCTCAGCTAATGATTTCATATTTATCTTATCCTTTCATATAATATAAACTATTTTATATATCTTTTAAGAGTTCGCTTACTCTATTTCTGAATAAGTCTCCTCAAGATAGCCTTTTATCCAAAGAATGACCTCGGTATTATCAAGCGGTACGTCACCGAGAATCTCTTTAAGCTCGCTCGTATCAAGCGAAATTTCACCTTTCGGGGTAATATGACTGAAAATCCAATGAATATCGGGACTGCCTTGTATGAGCGTTGTTACAGTCGAAACAATATCCCCCAACGGAGTAAAGTCTATATTTCCTTTATTGAAAACGGCACTTGTCACCGTTCCGTGAGAATCGGGATACTCACTCTCATGCTTTGAGGCAATTTCAAAACTGCCGCCTGTCTGTTCAGCCGCAAGCTTTAAAAACGGGATTCCCATTCCAACCTTTCTTGTGGTTCTGGTAGTTGAAAACGGATCAGTCACGGTTTCAAGAAAATCCTTTTTCATACCGCACCCGTTATCTGAAATGCTCATTGAAAAGGTTTCGTCAGTTTCGGTAAGTGTTATTGACACCGTGTCCGCCTTTGCCTTGACTGAATTCATTGCAATATCAAGAATATTAAGCGACAACTCTTTCACTGTATTGCCTCCAGCATCTCGAAAAGTCTTTTTCGTACCAAATCACTGCTGTACGGTTCGTCATCAATAAGAAAATACTCTTTCTTATCTTTTATATTCCACAAATAATGCGCATCTGATGACACGATTATTTGCTTATCACGAGTTTCGGGATACATTTCATTATATTTCGTTATATTTTCGCCGTCGTGAAATTCAGCCGCCGTAAAACCGCTGTTTACGGGAAAATCACCGAGAATTGAAATAATGCCGTTTGCCTCTCTGTCAATATGGGCAGGATAGCAAAACCCGCAATAGCTTTTGATTATTTTCGGCACTTGCTCAACGGAAATATCAGTTGCATTGGGAAGAAAATAATCTTCCGTTCTGATTACTTCGTCATTTTCATCAAGAATAAGCTGATTTCCGAAAATATCTGTTCTGTTAGGATATTTAATTCTGTGACCGTCCACAAACTTATCAAAATCCATGGCTGAGTCAAGGTCCCTGAAAAGACATACAACGTGTATATCCTCGGCCGTTGTAAGCTCCATACCAGCCACTGGAATTATGCCGTTTCTTTTAGCTGCCTTAAAAAAGGCAGGGCAGTTTTTTGAAGTATTATGGTCAGTCAGTGCCATTATATTAAGACCGTTCAGCACGCCCATTCCGGCTATGTTATTGGGTGTCATCTCATCGTCACCGCAAGGCGACAGACAGGAATGAATATGCAAATCGTAATAATACTTATTCATATCGTTTCGTAAACGTCAATAGCCGTTTCGTAAGTTTTTTTGTCAGACAGTAAAATGTTTACGCCTTTTTCTTCGGCTAATTTGATTATACTGTCCTCTACCGTTACGCCCTCAGACAACACTATGCAGGCAACGTCTGCAAGAGTTGCAACTGCGATAATGTTAAGATTGGACATAATAGTTATCCAAACACAGTCGCCCTCTGCTCTGCCCATTACCCAGCTTAAAAGATCGCCTATGTAGCACCCGTCAATTTCACGGTCGCCGTCAGGCAAAGCGGCTGTTTTAAACCCGCATTTTTCGGAAAGCTCTTTAACCGTCACGGTGTTTCCTCCGTTTCAGATTTTAATACGCAACACTTTTTAACACTCGCCGTTCCCCTTACAATGTCCTCTGCAAAAGCACGGCAGCTGGGAGATCCGCAAGCGCCGCAGTCAATGCCGGGAAGCGTTTCTCTTATCCGCTGAATTTCAGCCATCATACGCATTGACTCGCTGAAGCTCTCGCTGAGCCTTGAAATAGGCGTATATTTCGGAAGTTCAGAGCAGAAAACATTTTCAGGTATATAGTGCATATCACTGGGTAGTCTGTTAAGGGATACAGGTAAATATCTTCTCACTGACTGCAAGCGTGTTCTTGCAATGAACGGATTTTCTATCGTCATAACTCCGCCGACGCACCCGCCGGGGCACGCGTTAAGCTCAACAAATTCAAGCTGTTGAATATTGCCGTTTTCAATGGTATCAAGCACCTTATTTATGTTCTCAATACCGTCTGCGGCAAGGTATTTATCGTTCATTATTGCAGACGATTCTCCTCCGCTGGATGCCCAGCCGATTCCAATCATTCCTGCTTCTGTCGAAATTTCCGGAGTCGTTCCCCTCTTCATTACGCCCATAAGCATAAAATAAACGTCTTTAAGGGAAATAACAACGTCAATTTTACTTTTGTAATCTCCGAATCCGTTGCGTATGTAGCTAACCTTTGCGGCACACGGAGAGATAAAGAAAATTCCGATTTCTTCGTCTGAAAGCTCCGGATGCTCTTCCTTCGCCTTTTTTCTTGCAAGCATAGCCGCAATTTCAATAGGCGGTAAAATCGGCATTAAATTATCCCTAAGATACGGATACCTTAATGAAATAAGTCTTACAACAGCGGGGCAGGCAGAGCTTATAACAGGTTTTTTAATCCCTTCGGTTTTAAGGTAGAGCCTTGTGTACTCAGTAACAAGCTCCGCGGCCTTTGCCACCTCGAAAACATCGTCAAAGCCAATGTCAAGAAGACCCTGCAAGACAGTATCAACATCGTCAAGCCCTTCAAACTGACCTAAAAGTGACGGAGCAGGAAGAGCAATTTTCCATTTATAATGGGTGTAATGCTCAAACTTACTGCACATTGCCCTTTTGGCGTTATTGGGACAAACTCTTATACACTCGCCGCAGTCAATACAGCGGTCGTCGTTTATGACGGCATGGCCGTCTCTTATTCTGATAGCTTCAGTAGGGCAATGGCGTATGCAGGTTGTACATCCTGTGCATTTGCTTACATCAAGTTCAACAGAGTGTTTGAACATCTATGATTACCCCCTTAGCAAAAACTAATTAAGATAGATAAACCGCCATTCTGATAGTCGTTCCGACTCCCACGGTTGAATCTATCGTCATTTCGTCCATGTAGCGTTTCATATTCGGAAGACCCATGCCTGCTCCGAAGCCTAAAGAGCGCACGCTGTCAGGAGCAGTTGAATACCCCTCCTGCATGGCAAGCTCAACGTCCGCAATTCCGGGGCCGTGGTCTTCAAGAATAATTTCAATTTTATTTTCGCTGACAATTACGTCAGCTTTTCCGCCGCCTGCGTGAATTACCATATTGATTTCACCCTCGTACATGGCGATAGAAACCTGTCTGATGATTTCAGGCGGAATCCCTAAGCGTCTTAAATTCTTTTTTACCTGAACCGATGCCTGACCTGCGGATGTAAAATCCTCACCGTCAACATCGAAATGAAAAGTCAAAGATTCACTCATGCTGCACCTTTCCGTTTCCAATAAGACCGTTTACATAAAGCTTTCCGCAAGCTTCGTAAAGGCGCATATCCGTTGTGAGTATAGCCATACCGTTTTCTTTGGCAAGCTCAATCATTTCTTCCGTCGGCTGCTTTGACCTTACAAAGACGATACATACCATATCCATCATTTCGGCAGTTCTAATGACCTGTGAATTAACAAGGCCCGTAAGGAGAACCGCCTGGTCTTTAACGTAAGCGAGAACGTCGCTCATCATATCGCTTCCGCAGGCAGAAAATACGTCGTTATCGAGCATATCCTCACCGCAGACAAGCTGTGCATTAAGTAAATCTTTTATAGTGCTGATTTTCATAGCAGCAAATCCCTTTCTTAAATTAGGTAAAAGAATTATTCAGCAGATACTTTATACTTTGCGATTATGCCCGGAATATCATCGGGAACAAGTCTTCCGTAAACATCGTCGTTAACAGTCAAAACGGGGGCAAGTCCGCAAGCGCCTATGCAGCGGCAGTCTTCAATAGAGAAGGTTGTGTCCTGTGTGCATTCACCCGCACCAATACCGAGTTCTTCCTCAACCTTGTCAAGAATTTCCTGTGCACCTTTAACATAGCAAGCCGTTCCGAGACAAACCGAAATGTTGTATTTGCCTTTCGGTGAAAGTGCAAACTGTGCGTAGAAAGTTGAAACACCGTAAATCTTTTCAAGGGGAATATCCATTCCCTCTGCAATCATAACCTGAACCTCATACGGAAGATAGCCATAGATTCCCTGTGCTTCCTGCATTACGTGCATAAGCATGCTTTTGTCATCTTTGTTGGCTTCAATAACAGCCTTTAACTGCTTTTCCTGCTCAGGTGTTCCGTTAAAAGGAATTGTACTAATCTTTTTGAGCATTTGTAGGTTTCCTCCCTTATAAAAATAGCATTTAACTAAACTTAATATGCGTATTTATATATACAAATATATAACTGAACACATGTGTAGTCATTATAACAGAACTGTGCGTAAAAATCTATGCTTTTTGTAAAAAAAACGGGTTTTTGTTAAAAAAATATCATTTCATACAATTGCGTATGATTTTTTTGTCATTATTCACTACCAACAGATAATTCTTTTAACAGTTTTACGCCTTTTTCCATTTTTTCCGTACTTATTGCAGACACGGAAAAGGCAATTTCCGCCTCGCCGTTTTTTTCTTCAATGGGAATAATCCGCAAGCCTTCTTTTTCACAGGATTTTAAAAGAGCCGACAACGGCTTTTCAGTTTTCACGGTTGCCTTTACAAAAAGCGGAGAATCCGTTTTACCGATTGTCACATCTTCCGCAAATTCGGCTTCGAGTAAATCGCAAAGATATTTTGACTTTTGCAAATAAAGCTTTCTTGATTTTCTTATCTGCGATGAAAGGTGCCCGTCACGGATAAAACTGCAAAGAGCAATTTGGTCTGCCTTTGATACTGTTTGATTGTAAACAGCTGCTACCTCACGGTATTTTTTATTCAAATCAGGCGGTAAAATCATATAACTTATTCTGATAGACGGCAAAAGCAGTTTAGAAAACGTACCGAGATAAACGGTATTTTCACCGCCGCTAAGCCCCTGCAAAGATGGAGTCGGTCTGTTTACATAGCGAAACTCGCTGCCGTAGTCGTCCTCAATAATAAGTTTATTTGAATTTCTTGCGTATTCCGAGAGCTTAAATCTTTCGGAAACGGAAATCGTGTCGCCCCAACGGGTAACCCTTGAGGGCGAGGTGTAAATTATATCTGCACTGTCGAAATTTTCTGTAATTTTAAAATTATGGTCGACAAAAACCTTCACGCCCTGAATGTAAGACGGGTCTGCAAAGGAAATGCTTTTTCTTGTCTTTATTAAGGGACACAAAATGTTTAAAAGCGACTGTACGCCTGCGCCGATAACAATATTCTCAGAATCGCAAACACAGTTTCTGTTTTCACGGGCAAAGGATGCTATTTCCTCGCGAAGCTCTTTTTCACCCTGCGGCTCGCCGTAGCTTAAGAGTCTTTCAGTCTGCCGCAGTGCGCTTTTAACGTATCTTCTCCAAAGGCTTAAATCAAAGCTTTCGCTGTCTACCCCCGATGACGAAAAATCGTAAATCACTTTATTTTGGAAGGTTTCGGTACTTTTTGAAAATTCGTTTTTTCGAGTGTCCGCACGGTTTGAAACGTAATATCCGCTCTGACTCTTCGGCACTAAATAGCCGTCGTCGCAAAGACACATATATGCTTGCTCAATAGTTGTTTTGCTAACCCCTAACTCCAAGGAACTTCGCCTGATAGATGGGATTTTTTCGCCGTTTTGAATTTTTCCCGTCTCAATTAAATTGCAGTAATAATCATAAACCTGCATATAGAGACTGTTTTGTTTTTTCATAAACTGTCCCCTTAAAAATTCTTGATTTTGTATATTTTAATAATGACAATTTAAGTATATTATATATCACGGAAATAGATTTTGCAATGTTAATTTTTGTAAGG
>JAFLUO010000008.1:0-11492 GCA_022508705.1 Oscillospiraceae bacterium | reverse complement strand
TATGAAACGAATTGCCGTTATAGGTGATATTTCGGGCTTCGGCAGGTGTTCGCTTACAGCAGCTATACCCGTTATTTCCTCACTGGGAATTGAATGCTGTCCTTTTCCGACCGCAGTTCTGTCAGCCCAGACGGGGTACCGCTCATATCACTTTGTTGACCTTACAAATGAATTTGCCGCTTACGAAAACGAATGGCAAAAGCTGGGATACAGTTTTGACGGCATTTTGACAGGCTATATTGCATCCCCTGCTCAGGCAGATTTAATTGCCTCATTTATAAAAAAATTCAAAACAAAAAATACCGTTTTGATTGTTGACCCCGTAATGGCGGATGACGGCGAAATTTACGGAACTTATTCAAAAGAGCTTTGCGAAAAAGTGGCTGAAATTGCCAAATTAGCTGATATTATAACCCCGAATCTTTCGGAGCTTTGCATACTCGCAGATGTAAATTATGCAGATATTATTGAGAAAAGCGAAGATGAAAATTACATTGACTTTATCTGCTCAATAGCCGAAAAGCTTATAACCGAAACACTTAAATCAGTTATTGTTACAGGTGTTCGTTACAAGGGCGAGATTTACAATATTCTTTGCGAAAAAGAGAAATGCTGTTATGTAAAATCGCAGATTTTTGGCGGCAGTTACTCCGGCACGGGCGACCTGTTCGCAAGCGTAATAGCCGCCAAAGCCGTGCAGGGCGTTCCGTTGAAAAATGCGGTAAATACTGCGACTAAATTTTTAGAAAAGTCAACTCAAAGCACATTTTCAGAGGGTACTGACCGCAATGACGGGATAAATTTTCAATACTTTTTAGAGGTGCTGAAAGATGACTGAAAAGAAAATTCGCAACCTTGTTCTTTTGGCTTTGACCGCACTTTTTGCCGCTTTGACGGCAGTCGCAACTGCATTTATAAAGATAAATACGGGCATAAACGAGGGATATATTCATTTGGGCGACAGTATAATTTACCTTACCGCCTGTATTCTCCCTCTCCCCTACGCTTGTCTTGCGGCGGCTATAGGCGGCGGCATTGCGGATTTGTTTGCAGGCGCCGCAGTTTGGGCGCCCATAACGGCAGTAATAAAAGCTATAAATGTTTTGCCCTTTGCTATTATGTACAGCGCAAAAATCACAAAAAATCCAAATAAAATTGTAAATAAAGCAACTGCATCAATGCCAGTTTTTTCGGGAATTATAACGGTTTTAGGTTATCTGGCGGCGGAGAGTCTTTTGTATAATTTCGCCTCTGCCCTAACCTCCGTTCCCTTCAGCATTGTGCAGGCAGTTGGCAGTGCGGCGGTATTTTGGATTTTAGGCGCAGTTCTTGACAAAATGAATTTTAAAAATAGGTTGTTTAAATAATTATTACATAAGGAGAAAGATATGGCTAACATAGTTTACACTTTTGAAAATCACGTTTATCTTAACATTACAAATTCCTGCCCGTGCAGGTGTGAATTTTGTATCCGCAAAAACGGTGACAGCGTAGGCGATGCCGATACCCTTTGGTTTTCGGGTCACAGTCCGTCATTTGAGGAAATCAAGGCCGAAATTGACGCTTTTGATTTCAGCATTTATAATAATGAAATTATTTTTTGCGGTTACGGCGAGCCAACTTGCGCTTACGACAATTTAATCAAAACGGCAAAATATCTTAAAGAAAAACTGTCGAATTGCCTTCTTCGCATTAACACAAACGGTCTTTCGGATCTGCTCAATAAAAAGCCCACCGCAAAGGAAATCTGCGAAAATATGGATATTGTTTCAATCTCTCTCAATGCACCCACAAGCGAAAAGTATGAGACTTTGTGCCACCCCACATTTAAAGAAAAAGCATTCCCTGCAATTCTTGAATTTGCAAAAGAATGTAAGAATTATGATGTTCAGGTTAAATTCTCGCTTGTTGACGTAATTTCAAAAGATGATATTGCAGAGTGCCAAAAAATCGCCGACAGCATGGGAATCCCCCTGAGAGTCAGAGAATATACAGCAGATTAAGTGTAAAAATACAGAAAGGTGCGTTACCGTGCAAAAAAGCAAATATTTTGTGATTTTTTGTGCGAATGTGGTATCGCTGTGCGATTGATATGAGCTATAAATTTTTTGAAAATAAAGAGTGTGAATATTACCCGTGCCACAGCGGGATTGAAAAAATCAACTGTCTTTTCTGTTTTTGCCCGCTTTATAAAGAAGATTGTAAAGGCAATTACACAATTCTCTCAAACGGCGTAAAGGATTGCAGTAACTGCACGTTTCCGCACCGTGAAGAAAATTATGATAAGATAATTGAAAAATTTAATAAATAAAAGCATACGGGGCAGTACAAAAAAGCGTACTGCCCCGTATTTTAGGTGTGAAAGAGGATATATTAAGATTTAAAAAGCTAAATTTTAAGCAACATTACTTTCGTTTGAGCGCTCGCAAGGTGTAATTTTTACCTCACGAAGATGACGCCCTTCGGCAACTGCTTTTTTGTGATTTTTTATACGGATATATCTTCTGATATTACCCACTACTATTCTTTTAATGTTCATTTCAAAATCAATGACCTTTTCCTCATTTATAAAGCCGTAAAGCAAAAGTGCCACCGCCAAAAAATCTACTAAAATTGAAATAACGCTTGCTGTTGTCATATTACTTACCTCCACATACATTTTCTTCATTTTTTTGCCGAACAAACTTGAACAAATGTTCTTTACGGGTACTATTATAGCAACTTTTTTCGCTTTGTCAATACAAATGTTCGCAATTTTTGCAATTTTTAGTCCGAAATTGCGGACTTATAGCTTGTTTTTTCATATTTTATTACATTTCACGATAATTTTCTGCAAGAAAACCGTTGTTTTAAAAAATAATAAAAAAGTTTTGGAATACTATTTATTATTTTTAGTTTTTAGTGTAAAATAGTAAAGAATATGTACTTGTATATTATTGTATATAGTTTTGAGGTAGCTTTATGTTTGTTGATATTGCTAAAATTAAAATTAAGGGTGGCAACGGCGGAAACGGCGCAGTTGCCTTTCACCGTGAGAAATACATTGCCTCCGGCGGGCCTGACGGCGGTGACGGCGGCAGAGGCGGAAATGTAGTTTTTAAGGTTGACGATAATCTTTCAACCCTTGCGGATTTCCGTTACAAAAGAAAGTACGTTGCCGAAAACGGCTCAGACGGCTCAGGCGGTCACAGAAGCGGTAAAAAGGGACAAGACCTTATTATCCGTGTGCCGAGGGGTACTGTTATTCGGGAAGAGTCCAGCGGCGTTATAATGGCCGACCTTTCTTCAGATGATGAATTTATAGCCGCGAAGGGCGGCAAAGGCGGTTGGGGTAACTCCCACTTTGCAACATCTACAAGGCAAGCTCCCCGTTTTGCAAAAATGGGCGCACCCGGTGAGGAATGGGATGTAAAGCTTGAATTAAAACTTATTGCAGATGTAGGACTGTTAGGCTTTCCGAATGTCGGTAAATCGTCGCTTATATCCGTTGTCAGCGAAGCAAAGCCAATTGTAGGCGATTATCATTTCACAACTATTATTCCCGTTTTGGGAGTTGTACGAATGGGGCCTGAAAAAAGCTTTGTAATGGCGGATATTCCGGGGCTTATCGAGGGCGCCAGCGACGGCGTTGGCCTCGGTCACGAATTTTTGCGCCATGTTGAAAGATGCCGAATGCTTATCCACATTGTTGACGTTGCAGGCAGTGAGGGCAGAGATCCTATAGAAGATTTTGAAGCGATAAACGCAGAACTTGAAAAGTTTAATCCCGAACTTGCTACATGTCCGCAAATTGTTGCAGGCAATAAAATTGACTTAGCCACCGACGAACAGTTGGAAACATTCAGAAAATATATTGAGGACAAAGGGTTTCAGTATTTTGAAATATGCGCTCCGATACAGCACGGCACAAAAGAGCTTATAAATGCGGCAGCAGGGCTTCTTGATACTTTGCCCCCCGTTAAACGCTATGAGGCGGAAGAAATCCCCGTAAGCCTAATGGAATCTAAGGCCAAGAGTGACGGATTTAAAGTTACCGTTGAGGGCGACGTTTACATTGTTGAAGCAGAATGGCTTTACAGAATTCTTTGCCAGACCGACCTTGACGACTATGAATCCCTCCAATATTTCCAAAGAGTTTTGCAGTCAAGCGGCATTATTGACGAGCTTAAAAATAAGGGTATTCACGAGGGTGACCTTGTAAGTATATACGATTTAGAATTTGAATATATCCCATAAGGAAAAAGTATGACACTATTTGACAACCACACAAATCCTGACACATTAAGTCCGCTGACTTTAGCTTTCGTCGGAGATGCATATTTTTCACTGATTATCCGTGAAATGTTAGTAAACGATGCAAACAGACCTGTTCGTGATTTACATAAGCTTTCGGTTAAAGCGGTCAACGCTCAGGCTCAGGCAAAATGTATGAAAATTCTTTTGCCTATCCTTTCTGAAAAGGAAACTGAGGTTTTCAAGAGAGGTAGAAATGCACATACCTCTCACACGCCGAAAAACCAAAGCGGATGTGACTATCATTATGCAACGGGTTTTGAAGCACTTATCGGTTATCTGTATCTTAGCGGCTCCACTGAGCGCCTTAACTCCTTGCTGCAAATAGTCATCAAGGAAATAGGTGCTGACATTTTTGAAGGTAAAGATTAAATTAAAGTCATTTTTAACGGACACGGCAGTTTTTATTTTGGGCGGAGTGCTTTACAGTATTGCCATAAACTGCTTTTTATCCAAAAACCAAATACTGAACGGGGGCTTTACGGGCTTTGCGACTGTAACAAACTATTTGTTCGGTCTGCCCATAGGTACGGTTATTCTCATACTCAACATTCCCCTTTTCATTATTTCTTATAAAAAGCTGGGAATGAAGTTTGTACTGTCTTCATTTTGGGCAACCTTTATTATATCCGCACTTATTGATATAGGCGATTTTCTTCCCGTGTACCGCGGTGATTTGCTCTTAGCTTCGCTTTTCGGCGGAGTACTGTCGGGCGCAGGGCTTGGCATCATTTTTATAAACGGCGCTACAACGGGCGGAACGGATATAATAGCAAAGCTTGTGGGGCTTCAATACCCTCATATCAGCTTGGGCAAATCAATTTTCCTTATGGACCTTGCCATTATTACGCTCGGTGGCATCGTTTACAAAAATATTGAATCGTCACTTTATGCGGCAGTGGTAATATTCGTAAGCGCACAAGCCATTGATTATATAATTTTCGGCGTTCACCGCTCAAGTCTTATTCTGATTATCACAGAAAAGGGTGAAGAAATGCGCCGTCTTATCATAAACGATATTCGCCGAGGCGTTACGGTGCTTAAAGGCAGCGGCGGATACACAAACAGCGAAAAGGATGTGCTTATTTGCGCCTGCTATGATAATCAGACGGGTAAGTTTATCAGAAAAATAAAAGCCTTTGACGAAAAAGCTTTTTTAATAATTACGAATGCAAAAGAAATCCTTGGCGAAGGATTTAAAATATAAGAGGTACGAAATGCAAAAGAAAGAACACATAAGAAATTTTTCTATTATTGCACACATTGACCACGGTAAATCCACGTTGGCTGACCGCCTTTTAGAGCTTACGGACACCGTGGCAAAGCGTGATATGCTCGACCAGCTCCTTGACAATATGGACTTGGAACGTGAACGTGGAATAACAATCAAAGCTCACGCCGTAAAGCTTGACTACAAGGCAGACGACGGTGTCACTTATGAGCTTAATTTAATTGACACTCCCGGTCACGTTGACTTTAACTATGAGGTTTCACGCTCTCTTGCCGCCTGTGAGGGTGCGGTTTTAATTGTTGACGCTTCGCAGGGCGTTGAGGCTCAGACACTTGCCAATACATATTTAGCTCTTGACCACGATTTAGAGCTTGTTCCCGTTATAAATAAAATCGACCTGCCTGCTGCTGACCCTGAAAGAGTGGCAAAAGAGGTTGAAGACATAATCGGTCTTGATTGCAGCGAAGCGCCTAAGGTTTCGGCAAAAACGGGAGAAAATGTTGAGAAAGTGCTTGAAAGTATTGTAAAGCTTGTTCCGCCACCTGAAAATAATGACGACAAGCCCCTGCGTGCCCTTGTTTTCGACTCGGTTTATGACAGCTACAAGGGTGTTATTGTTTATGTGCGTGTTGTTGACGGTAAAATCAAAGCAGGCGACACCATGCGTATGATGGCAACGGGTGCTGAATTTACCGTTGTTGAGGTAGGTTATATGCGTCCCACCTTTATGGAAAAGGCGGACGTGCTTTCTTCCGGCGAGGTTGGATACATTACCGCATCAATAAAAACGGTTGGCGATGCAAGAGTAGGCGACACGGTAACAACTGCTGAAAACCCTGCTGACGAGGCACTCCCGGGCTACAGAAAAGTTAATCCTATGGTGTTCTGCGGTGTTTACCCTGCTGACGGAGCGGATTACGAGGCTTTGCGTGAGGCTCTTGAAAAACTGCAGTTAAATGATGCCGCGCTTTCCTTTGAGCCTGAAACATCGGGTGTGCTGGGCTTTGGTTTCCGTTGCGGCTTCCTTGGACTTTTACACCTTGAAATAATTCAGGAACGGCTTGAACGTGAATATAACCTTGACTTAGTTACAACAGTTCCCAGCGTTATTTATAAAATCCACCTTACAAACGGAGAAATGCTTGAAATTGACAACCCCAGCCACTACCCTGACCCTGCAACCATTGATTATTCCGAAGAACCTACTGTTGAGGCGCATATTTATGCTCCCCCTGCATACGTGGGTCAAATAATGGATCTTTGCCAGGACAGGCGCGGAGTTTATATTGGTATGACTTATCTTGATGCTGACCGTGTTGATTTGCATTACAAATTGCCGCTCAATGAGATAATTTACGACTTTTTTGATGCGTTAAAATCTCGCACAAGAGGTTACGCGTCCTTTGACTATGAGCTTTCCGATTATCAGCGTTCAAATCTTGTGAAGTTGGACGTTCTTCTTAACGGCGACACAATAGATGCTCTTTCATTCATTATTCACGCTGACAAAGCGTATGGCAGAGCAAGGAAAATCGCCGAGAAACTTAAAGATAATATTCCGCGACAGATGTTTGAAATTCCCGTTCAAATTGCCGTAGGCAGTAAGGTTATTGCCCGTGAAACCGTTAAAGCAATGCGAAAAGACGTTCTTGCAAAGTGCTACGGCGGCGATATTACGAGAAAGAAAAAGCTTCTTGAAAAACAGAAGGAAGGCAAAAAGCGTATGCGCCAATTCGGCACGGTTGAAGTACCGCAAGAGGCGTTTATGGCAGTTCTTAAACTTGACGATGAATAATACTAAAGATATCGGACTGTATTTGCACATTCCCTTTTGCCGTTCTAAATGCCCGTACTGTGATTTTTACTCAATGAGGGCTGATGAAAGTGTAAAAGAGCAATATGTAAATGTGCTAAAAAGCCGAATAGCCGCAGAAATGGCAGATTTTATATGTAAAGCTGATACACTTTACATAGGTGGCGGCACTCCGTCAGTTCTCGGAGCCTCCAAAATAGGCGAAATTGTTAAATCCGCCTCACCTTTTCTGACGAATAATGCGGAAATTACTGTTGAATGTAACCCGTATGCGCTTTCAAGTGACTTTTTTAAAGAGCTTGCGCAAAGCGGCGTTAACAGAATATCTATGGGACTTCAGTCGGCGGTTGATGATGAACGAAAAGCTCTCGGCAGACTCTCAAATGCTGAAAATGTAAAAAATGCGGTGATTGCGGCGCAAAATGCAGGTATCAGTAACATCTCACTTGACGTTATGCTGGGTATTCCCAACCAAACAGAAAAAACGCTTTCAGAAACCCTTGATTTTTGCTTATTCCTCGGTATTCCCCATATCAGCACTTACATTTTAAAACTTGAAGAAGGCACATACTTTTATAAAAATCAAGAATCTTTGTCTTTGCCTGATGACGATGCAGTTGCCGAAATGTATCTTACGGTCTGCGAAACTCTTGAAAAAAACGGCATAATGCAATATGAAATTTCAAACTTTGCAAAGCCGAATTTTCATAGCCGTCATAATCTTAAATATTGGAACTGCGAAGAGTATTTAGGTCTCGGCCCTGCGGCTCATTCGTTTTTAGACGGCAAGCGGTTTTATTTTGAGCGTGATTTAAATGCGTTTTTAAGCGGTGCAAAGCCTATTCCCGACGACTCGGGCGGTGATTTTACCGAATATGCAATGCTAAAGTTAAGACTGAGCGAAGGGCTTTTAAACAGTGAAACCGAAAAGCGGTTCGGGCATAAAATCCCCGATGAAATGATAAAAAAATCCGCTATCTTTGCGGATAACGGATTTATGGAATCAGACGAAATGGGTTTGCGTCTTACAAAAAAAGGCTTTTTGCTCTCAAACAGCATACTTGCCGAAATACTTTGATGATAAAACAAAATTAACCGCCTTGCTTTTTTGCAGGGCGGTTATTGAATATCAATGTTTACTGTTCTTTGTTTTCCTCAGATTCCTCATATTTTTCTGAAATCTCTTCTGTTTCACTCTTTTGACTTAAAAGCAACTTGATTTCTTCAAGCTCTTTTTCCGTTTTTTCAAGTTTTTCATTAACCTGTTTCAAAAGCAACCGTTCAGTAGCACGGTCTTCCTTTGCCATATATATGCTTATAATGAAAAACAGTATAAACGGAGCCAAAACCGTAGGCATAAGTTCTCCTACTCCTGCCATCCCTGATATGAAAAATCCTACAAGTAAAATTGTCAAAACAATTACCGCAAACACTTTTTGCGCTTTTGTTGCACCACTGTCATTGAAGCCTATACTTATAAAAAATATTATTACAATCGCTATAAATGCTATTGCTATCATAAATTCCATCATAAATCCCCTCCCAAATAAATAATAGCAAATGCGGATAATAAAATCAAGAAAAATGCTAAATTTCAAATTTTCTCAAAGATTACACTTGATATTTGCAAATTTAAGATATATATGATAAAATAAAAATTCAGTATGATTTATATACATTTACAATAAGGAAGTGATGAACTGTGCCGATTAAAATTGACAACCAACTGCCCGCAAGACACAACCTTGAACTTGAGAATATTTTCGTTATGAGCGAATCGAGGGCAATGACACAGGATATTCGTCCGCTTAAAATCCTTTTTTTGAATCTTATGCCCACTAAAATGGAGACGGAAACACAGATTTTGCGCCTTCTCAGTAATTCACCGTTGCAGGTTGACGTTGAGCTTTTGCAGGTTGCAACTCATGAGAGCAAAAACACCGCAAAAGAGCATATGCTCAAATTCTACAAAACCTTTGACGACGTTAAGGACCAGCGCTTTGACGGCATGATAGTTACGGGTGCGCCCGTGGAACTTATGGAGTTTGAAGAGGTTGATTATTGGGAAGAGCTTTGTACGATTTTCGAGTGGGCTAAAACTCACGTTTATTCAACATACAACATTTGCTGGGGCGCTCAGGCGGCGCTTTACTACCATTACGGAATACCTAAATACATTCTTCCCGAAAAGGTGTTCGGCATTTTTAAGTGCCGCTCGCTTGATATGTATCATCCGCTGCTCCGCGGATTTTCAGACGTATTTAACGTTCCCCATTCACGCCATACCGAAGTCAGAAAAGAGGATATTGCGCTCGTAAAAGATTTACAGATTCTCTCATATTCCGATATGGCAGGGGTTCACATTGTTGCGGATATGGAATGCAGAAACTTTTTCTGCACTGGTCACTCTGAATACGACAGTACCACCCTTGCAAAGGAATATTTCAGGGATTTGGACAAGGGTCTTCCCATAAAAATCCCGTATAACTATTTTCCAAATGACGACACAAGGCTTACACCGCCAATCACTTGGCGCACTGAGGGAAGCCTTCTTATGCAGAACTGGCTTAACTACTTTGTATATCAGCGCACACCGTATGATATATCTGAAATTAAATAAATTCAATAATGAAAGCTGTGTTAATTTATGAGTAAAACAAAATGGGTTTACATCGGCAGCGGCAGTATTGCATCAAAAACCGCTGACAATATAGAAAAAGGCGACCATGAAATTGTTGCTGTGTACAGCCGTAATTTTGAAAAGGCAGAACAATTTGCCAAAAGCCACGGCGCGGTAGTCTATAAGACCGCCAAAGAGGCAATTAGGCACCCCGGGGCAGATGCCGTTTACATTGCAACTCCGCATACGTCTCACAAACAATATGCTATGGAGGCGCTGGATTTAAAAATGCCCGTTCTTTGTGAAAAGCCTGTTGGCGTAACTGAGCAGGATGTTGAAGAGCTTATAGATTGCGCAAAAAGAAATGACACATACTTGGCTGAAGCTATGTGGACTTGGTTTTCTGACGTTGCAATTACCGTTAAAAATTGGGTTCAGTCAGGTGAAATCGGCGAAGTTTTATCGGCTTCGATTTATTTTCAGTTTCCGGGACTTATGAAGCCCAAAAATTCACGTGTACGCCTTCCCGAAACGGCAGGCGGCGCTTTGCTCGACGTTGGAATTTACCCGATTACATACTGCTATAATTTGTTTGGTTTTCCCAATAAAATAGAATGTAACGGCACAGTAGAAAACGGAATTGACGTTTCAGAGGATATTATTCTTACCTACGGCAATTTTAAATGCAAGCTCAACTCGGCAATGAAGGGAATTCGCTCGGACTGCACAATTACGGGCACGAAGGGCACAATAAAACTCCCTGCTTTCTTCCATATGTCAAACAAAGCCACTCTGCAAAACGAAAAGGGGAAAAAAGTTTTTAAAGGCTCAACCGATTACCTTACGGAATTTACAAGAGCCGCTGAGGAATTTAAAAGCGGACTTAAAGAATCCCGTTACGTTCCCCTTTCAGCAACCCTTGACTGTATGAAAATTATGGATGAATGCAGACGGCAAATGAAGCTTGTTTATCCGTTTGAGAAATAATAAGGCACAAAAAAATTACCTCTCTGCCGAGAGGTAATTTTTTATTTATTTTTCCTTCTCTTTTTCAGTGAGTATCTGTTTGCAAGCACCGCAATGCCTGTTACTATTAGCAGTGCTGTAATGGCACAAGGTATTGCCACTTTAAAGGCAGTCGGAATAAACGGTTTTACAATTCCCGTTTCGGGAAGAACGTAAAGGTTTGACGGGGCACCTTCGCCGTAGGGTATTCTTATTACATTTACGGAAAGCCCTTCGAGTGTTAAAGTAAGCTTATTATCATTTAATGTATATGTCTTTTCTTTCGGAGCGACATACAGCTTTTCTCCCACCTCATTGCAGGCGGCTTTAAACGTTTCGGATAAATACTGATTTGAAGCGTCAGTAACATTTCCGAAGCCTTGAACATTAAGTGTTAAATTTACGTCTTTAAACTCAGAATTTACAAGCTTTACATAAATTACCTGCTCAGCCGTATCAACGGTCACAGACTCAAAAATACCGCTGTCCGCCATATTAAGATCGGTTGAAACATACTGTGTGCCGAAATT
>JAFLUO010000079.1 GCA_022508705.1 Oscillospiraceae bacterium | reverse complement strand
GCGACCATTAGAACCTGAATCTAACGCGTCTGCCAATTCCGCCATATCCGCATATTTAGTTTTTATCCCCTATTTTTACACGGCGAGGACTGCCGAGGCGGAGCTTACTTTCAGTTAGAAACTTACTATTCAGCTTAATCCGACTGTTCAATAATATCATTTAGAAAGCGAATTGTCAAGTTTTAAGCTTTGGCTTTTTTATTTTAATGCGCACCCTTGAGTAATATTTCTGTTTGTGAGTTCTCGGTTAATTGTATTGAGAACAGTTTTTTTATCTCCGCTCCATTTAGGCTCTTCAAGAAGCAGTTTCGGGGCGTCACCCGTTATTCGGTGGATAACGATATTTTCGGGTATTATTTCAATACATTTGCATACTAAATCGGCATATTCTTCGAGTGTCAGCACTGTTACCTTGCCGAGAATATAATCGTTATAAAGGTCTGTTCCTTTAAGAATATGTAAAAGCTGGAGTTTGATGCCGTCTGTACCGCTGTTTACTGCAAAGCGAACAGTATTTAAAATATCTGTTTCAGTTTCATTCGGCAAACCGATTATTATGTGCGTAATAACATTTATTTCGCATTTTTTTAGATCTTTTACAGCATTTTCATAAACCGCGTTGTCATAACACCTGCGGATATATTCAGCGCTTTTTCCGTTTGAGGTTTGAAGCCCCAATTCTACAAAAACGGGTTTGATTTTATTGAGTTCTGCAAGCAATGAGAGTATTTTACTCGGTAGGCAGTCGGGTCTTGTTGCAATAGATAAAGCTACGATTTCAGGTGTTGAAATCGCCTCAAAAAGAGCTTTTCTTAAAACGTCTAAGCTCAAATATGTAGTAGTATAGCTTTGAAAATATGCTATGAACTTTTTAGCATCGGTTTTGCTTTGTATTCGCTTTTTTGCATTTTCAATCTGCGTTTGTGTGTCTCTTCCGTTCTCAGCAAAATGAGATGAACCCTCACTGCAAAATATGCAGCCTCTTGTATCTTTTGTGCCGTCTCTGTTCGGGCAGGTAGTCCCCAAACACAGAGAAAGGCGGTAAACCTTTTCTCCGAATACCGCCTTGTAATATTCGTTTGCCGAATAAAATCTGCCACTCATTTTAAAGCCTCTTTGCCGCTTCCGCATCAATGAAAACATGCACATTCGGGTGAAGCTGAAGAACGCTTGCAGGGCAAAGTGGGGAAATGTCGCCGTTAATCATCTCGTAAATAGCATCTTTTTTGCTTTCTCCCGTTGCAATCATAAATATTTCCTTTGAACGCATAATTGAAACTGTGCCCATGGTAAGTGCATAGTGCGGCATGGGGTTTTCGTCAAAATAGATTGAGTTAGCGGCAATAGTGCTTTCGGAAAGTTTTACTTTGAAGCATTCCTTTGTGAATTTAGTTGACGGCTCGTTAAAACCGATATGTCCGTTCCTGCCAAGACCCAAAAGCTGAACGTCAATACCTCTGTCACGGATTAAACAGTCGTAACGCTTGCATTCCTGTTCAAAATCTTCTGCATTTCCGTTTAAAAAGTTTATGTTTTCTTCTTTTACGTCAATGTGGTTAAAAAGATTTTCGTGCATAAAAGAATAATAACTGTTTTTGTCGTCTTTTGGGAGAAGGCAGTACTCATCCAAATTAAACGTAGTAATATCCTTAAATGAAACTTCGCCCTTATTAAACCGTTCAATCATATTTTTGTAAACGGGCAGGGGAGAAGCGCCCGTAGCGAACCCGAAAGAAAGGTCGGGTTTTGCTTTAACTCGGCTGACGAGTACCTCTGCCAAAATTTCTCCGAGAGATTCTTTGTTGTTAAAAATTCTTACTTCCACGATTTTTTTGCTCCTAATTTTGATTTTAATTTCAGTTGTTGCTGTTGCTTTCTGAAAGTGATTTTGCCATTTCGGTACGGCGCTGTGCCATTTCTGAGCGTACCAAATTGAGTTTTTGACCGGTCAAATCATACCAAATATACGGCACAAGGCTTAAAAGTCCCAAAATGCTCGGAATAAGAGTGAACAATGCCCAGATAAACAAGTCGGTATTATCACCCTTAACCGCAGTCCGTACACCGTTAACGTTTATGTAAGACAAGCCGATAACCGGAAGAAGGGCGGTTGCTATGGACGTTGAAACAGAGCCTGTCAGCTTGCCTACAAATGTAAGCACTGAGAAAGAGACACCCTCATTCCTCTGACCTGTTTTCCATTCCATATAATCTATTGTATCGCCTATCATCTCTGTGGGAATAACCATATTTACAGTATCAAAAAAGCTGAAAACAAGGTTTCGTGCAAGAAGCAAAGGAATAATAACGGCGATATTGTTATACTGCTTCATACCTATGACAAATACGATTACAGAGGTTATAAGTCTTACAAATGCGTTAAGGAAAATTATCTGCCTGTTGTCAAAGTGTTTTTTCAGCTTCGGGATAATAAGATATGTAGCCCAGCCGAAAATTGTACCCGGCAAATTTATTATTAAGACCAAAGAGCTGAGGTTCATTACCTCTGCATAATAATAGCTTTGGAACACATTTGCAAGTCCGCCCAAAGCACCTATAATGTTGCCGCAGACAATAATTAAAAGAGGTTTGTTTGTTACAAGAACTTTAAATCCGTCTAAAACCGAAGGTTCTTTAATTGACTGAACTACTCTTTCCTTGCAGAATATACCTGCAAGTGAGAAAAGCCCCATTCCAAAGGTTCCCGCGATAACTGAAAGAAGGCAGAAAACCTGCGGCAGAGAAAGCGGAATAATATTATGCTCTGATGCGTCCATAAGCAATGGGATAAGCGTCAGTGAAAGTCCGCCGATAATTCCCGAAATGAAGCGAGCGGAGGAAATAGCTCTTGTTCTGTCAGCGGGGGACGGAGAAATTGCCGTACTCATTCCCCAAAAGGGAACGTCTCCTATGGTATAAAACAGCTCCCAAATTATATATGAAAGATACATATAAACGATTTTGACTGTTACATCTTTCGCATTTTGCAAAATCAGCGGTCCGGAGAAAAGCAAAACCGTTGTTATTGCAAGGGGAATAGGTACAATTAAAAGATAGGGACGAAGCTTGCCGTAGCGTGTTCTTGTACGGTCAATTATGGAACCCATAAGCGGGTCGTTAACGGTATCCCATATTCCGAGAACCAATATCATAGTTGCTACTGCCTCGGCAGGAATTCCGAATACTTTTGTAAAGAACAAAGAAAGATATCCGCCTGCAACCATATTGTAGCCGAAAACCTGACCTGCGTTTGCAAAGCCGTATGCCAGCAGCTCTTTCACACCGACAAAGTGCCTGTCAATACTGTTGTTTGCCATTTTTATCCCCCATTCATTATTTTGTTTTTCACAAATCTTATTTTCCGCCTGCGGTGAAAAAATCTCTTTTGTCGTTGATGCGGATATACGTTTTTTCATAATCGTAAATAAGACGGTCTTTTGCGCTCATTTTATAGTCAAAAAATCTGTGCTCTATTTTGTCGTAAAGCTGAGTTGCAAGTGTGCAGGTCTCATCTTCCGTATCGGCAGTTGCGGCAAGAATAATTATATCACGGTCATAGGGAAGAGTAACAGAACCTTTACCGTCCACATCAACCGTAACAATCCAGAAGAAAAGCTGCGATGCAATTTCGTCACCCTTATCTGAATGAGAATGTGTAAATTCAAAACCGAGCTTGCCGTTTTTGGTAAAAGCAGCTTCGCCGTAATCGTAAAGATCCCAGCCTGCGAAGTATTCTTTTATGTCGTTTATTTCATAAAGCCTGTCGCCAAAGGTCGCTAACCTGTCGCCGTTTAGAGAAGCGGCAAGAAAATGAACTTTTTTAGTGCCCGTCGGCGGAGTGATTACCTGACCGCCGCAAAGTACGGCATTCCTTTTTGAAAGGTCAAAGCTTATACCGTTTACGTAAATTTCTTTCGGAGTAATTTCCTCAGGAATAGTTCTGTGGATTTCGGGAAGCGTACCTTTAGAATTAGAGTTTGATGAAAATGCGCTTATATTTGACGGAATTGATAAGGGCATTGTATCTTTATCGTTTATTTTTTCACGCTTTACTGTAAGAGCGAAGGATTTTATTTCAAAAGGCTCTAAATCAAAGACAAGCTTTCCGTCAGTTGCAGGGAAATCAGCAATGTGTTCTTCCGAAGCGTAAACGAGTCTTGCCGATTCAATGGGCACGGACAGTGAAAATTCTATGTTTTTCTGCATCTTTTTTTCACTTTCACCTATGCGGATAATTATTTCGTCGCCGTCCTCAGCTTTTTTCATGGCTCTGAGTATTGCGCCCTTTGATGAAAGCGAGCCGAATGAAAACTCCGTGCCGAGCGTACCTGCGTGCTTTGAGCAGACAAACGATGTCAGCGGCATAATGAAATCCCTGGCCGCACTTTGAGTTTCTCTGCCAACAGAGCCTTCGTGCGAATAAATGGCGTATGAATATTTATTAAGCCCTAAATCCATCATGGACTGCATACTGTCAATTTTGTAATTCTTTCTTGGCGTATGAACGACTGTAAGACGCAGGGTGTTATCGTCAAATTTATCCCAACCGTATTTGCATTCGCTCAATATCGAAACACCGAATTCACCGCTTTTATCAGTAATATCGGCCCATTTTTGAGCAGGAACTTCAAAAAGCTTTTCATTCATATTACCACGTTTAATAGTGCCCAGCCCTAAGTCATAGACAGCGGTTTTGTTTTCAGCAGTGAACGGGAAAATCTCTTTACAGCAGGAACGAAGGCTTCTCCATTCAATGTCTTTTTGCACCTCAACGTATTTTCCGCCTGAAGACAGAGAAATAATGCTTGTAAAAACAGACTCTCCATAAGTTTTCACTATTTTTATTGCTACTCTGCACGGTCCGTTTTCAACTATTTTTGCGGATTTGATTTGCGGAGTGTGCTGAGGTTTACGGTTAAGCTCGTCAAAATTCATTTCCCAGGCAGGCCAGGAGTTACTGCCGTTATAATCAAAAATTCCTATTGTAATGGGAGAAGAAAGGATTTCTCTCTTTAATTCCTTGTCAAATATGGAGGCAATGTTACCTTGAGAATTCAGGGTAACTATGTATTTCTCATTTTCAAGAACATCCTGCGACACTTTAACATCCGTTTGAAGCGTACTTTTTTGGTGCTTTAGGTCAAATACCTTATACCCCAAAGCAGGAACAGTTACAACAGCCAGAATTTCAGTTGAATTTGAGTTATGTGCAATAATCTGCGCAGGGTATTCTTTTCCGTCAGCGTCAAATAACGAAGCATCAGAGCCGTAAATATTTTCGGGTAGCGTAATTTTAACAATATCCGTACGCTCATATTCCATAGGATTCACAACGATTACGGGCGTTCCTTCTACAAAAGACGTGTCAAGCTTTTTTGCAATTTTGCTTACCGCCGCCTCATATTCTCCCGAAAAAGCGTTCATAGACAAAGCGTAATCGTTCCAGCTTCGCTTGTACGCACGCTGTACCGACGTGCCAGGAATATCGTCGTGGAACTGATGGGCAATAACCCTCTTCCACGCGGTTCTCAAACTCTCGTCCGGGTATTTATGATTGGCAATTACCTCTGCCGCAACACAAGCTCGCTCAGCCATGTCGGCAAGCTCTTCATTTCTCCTGTTCCAGCGTTTGCCCACGGCACGGGAAGTATATCCGCCAACTGCATGGTTTGTCATAACAAGCTCGTTGTTCCAAACGGGGAGCTTTTGTTTTTCAACTGCCGGCATATTTTCAATGTCACGGTAAATATCGTCTGCGGCGGCAGAAATTATTTCTATGTCGCTGTTTTCGTTTTGATTTATCTCTTTTTGAAGCACCTTTACGGATTTTTCAGGCGGTGCGCCGCCTGTGTCGCCGTGACTTCCGTGAAAAACAGTTGTATAATTTATTCCGTTTTTCTCGTTTTCATTTAGTTTTTCAGTCACGAATTCATAGTTTCTGATATTCTTAAAGCAAAGATCATATTTGCCCGGATTTGTTACTGCATATACAAAATTGCCGTCAACACCGTACCATTTGCCTATATCAAACGGAATCCCGTATGCCGAACCCCAGGAGAGCTTTTGTGTTGTAAAGCCCTTAAGGTTTGCATGGTGCATAACGGACGGTAATGCATATCCGAATCCAAAGCAGTCGGGTAGGAAAATGTCAACAGAGCGTTTGCCGAAATTCTTTTCAAAAAATCTGTTTCCGAGAAGAATGTTCCGAAACAGCGCCTCAGGGGAGGGGATATTAACGTCACCGTTCTCAAATGCGCTTCCGCAAATGTTCCAGCGCCCTTCGGTTATATATTTTTTGAGCTTTTCCCATTTGTCGGGGTAGTATTCACGAATCAGCTCATAACGGTAAGCACCCTCAAAGCTGAAACGGTAGTCAGGGTATTTTTCAAACAATGCAAAATTTTCACTGAGCGTGGCGGGAATATACTTTTTTACTGTTGTTTCAAAATCCCAGCACCAAACGGTATCAAGGTGAGAATTCGCAATGGTATAGATTTTCTTTTTGCTCATATTTCCTCCCAAATTATCAGGATTTTTTGAGTAAAGGACTGCTAATTGAATTATATAAAAATTTTTTATAAAAAGCAATTAAAAATCTCAAAATATATGTAAAAATACACTCGACTTTATAGTAAAAAACTGTTAAAATATAAAAGAGTAAAATTTTTTCGGAGGGACACGTATGAAAAAGGCAGTTTCGCTTTTAATTGTGCTTGCAATTCTTGTTTCAGTAACCGTAATTGCGTTCACACATCCTAAAAAAGGCGAAGAATTGTTAATTTCAAAGAACAATATTTCATACGACATAAGTGATTCACTTTACGGAGTGTCTTTGGAGGACATGAATTTTGCCTATGACGGCGGTCTTGTTTCCAATCTTGTAAGCAATAATTCATTTGAGTATGAGTATGACAGCTTTGACGGCTGGGATATAGACACGCTCAGTTTTTCTATCCAAAACGAAGGCGGACTTAATGAAAACAATCAAAATTATCTTTCCGTAACGGTTGACGGAGAGGGAGCAATTTTAAATAACGGTTACACCGAAATTTATGACTATAAAACATATAATTTCAATGAGAAAAAGAAAAACACTCCCGATATGGGATTTGAAAAAGGCGAAAAGTATGAGTTTTCGGCATATTTTAAAAACGTAAGCTTTGAAGGCTCGCTTACCGTTTCGCTTAAAGCGTCGGGCAACACCGAATTATATAATTTCGATTTAAACGAGTGCGAAGACTGGACAAAGATTATTTTCCAAATTGAGTCTGAGGTGACAGCAGACGGCGGTCTTTTAATAAGCGCGGGCGGTACGGGAACTTTTTTGATGGATTTTGTAAGCCTTGTTCCCACTAACAGTCACGGCTTTCATGATGAAGAATGGAAATATACGAGCCTTCGCACGGATTTGTATGAGGCGCTGAGTGAGCTCTCACCGAAATTTATCAGGTTTTCAGGCGGTCTTTTTGCAGAGATCGACAGCATTGAGACTCTTTACAGTTGGAAAAATACAATAGGTTCACTTGAGGCGAGAGTGCAGACTGTCAATTCCCGGCGTGACGGTGAATACGGCGAAAACCATAATAATTCCAATGCTTTTGGGCTTTATGAATACTTTATGCTTTGCTCTGATTTGGGTGCAAATCCTATTCCCGTTATCAGCGCAGGAATAAGCAACCGGAGCGTAAAAGATTACGCTGATATGCGTGATAATTACAAAAACGGCATGTTTACCGAAGACGGATGGCAGACTATTCTTGATTCAATAGCTTTAAAACCCGGAACTGATGAATGGAATTCATATGTTCAGGACATATTGGACCTTATTGAATTTGCAAACGGAAATTCTGAAACCGAGTGGGGCGAAGTACGAGCCGAGAACGGTCACGAGGAACCGTTTAATATGCAGTTCATTGCAATAGGAGATGAAGAATTTGGCGATGTGTATTGGCGTAACTTCGATGAGCTTTATAAGGCGATAAAAGCTGAATATCCCGAAATCACCGTTATTGCATCTTCGGGTGCTGACATGGAAAGCGAAGATTTTAAAGAAGCACGCAGTATTGCCAATTCAAAATATCCTGATATTATGCTTGACGAGCATTACTTTACCGAGGGGGGCTATCTTTTCAACAACCTCTCTAAATATGACAGCTACGAGCGTATCGGCGCAAAGGTAATGGTAGGTGAGTGGTCGGTAAAATCCAACGGATACGGTACCGTTCAAACCCAAAACAACATTTGGTCTGCAATCGAAGAAGCCGCATATCTTACGGGGATTGAAAGAAATGCAGACGTTGTCAGTATGATTTCTTACGCACCAACACTTGCAAAGGTAAATGGTCAATCCACAGACGTAAATCTTATTTGGTTTAATTCTCAGGAGGTTTGCTTAACTCCCGATTATTACACTCAAATGCTCTTTGCCAATAATTTCGGCACACAGTATGTTTCAACCGATCTTAATATGGCGGACAGCGGTATTT
>JAFLUO010000078.1 GCA_022508705.1 Oscillospiraceae bacterium | reverse complement strand
TGCACTTTAGAAAATCCGTCAGCGGCGGCTTCAGGCGAGCCCATGTGTTCCATAGCCTTTTGCGCCGCAGTTTCATCGTCATAGCCAATGTCACGGTAATATTGCTCACGGTCATCAATATGAGCCGAAAGCTCTTTTTTAATTTCTCGTTTTACGGCTTTGCCGTCAACATATTCAAGAATTGTGTTTATGTACTCCTGCCTGTTCATTGTGTAAAATACCTTTCGTAAGATTTTACATTTTTTCATCAGCTTTGCTGACTGCAATTTCAACTTGATTATGCCCGTCAATAGCGGCGGAAATTTCACCTATCGACTCAACCTCATACCAATTTTCTGCATTGTCTGAAACAAGCTGACAAACATTTTCACTATATTCTTCATTATAAAAATGCTTGTATTTAGGATCAGTTAAATTATAACGGATAAACTCTATATATACATTTTCTTTTGTGGCAAAGTACTGTATTCCGACTCTGTGTACCTCATATTTCATCTTATTGCCAAAATTTTTTTCGATCCAATCCGACATATATTCAGGGGTATTATCTGTTATAGAATACGATAAACCTTTAATATATAAAATGCTGTCATCCATTTCAGGCATTTCCCCATACCAATCTACAGCAGCGACAATAATATCTTCCTGCGGAATTTCGGAGATTGGGCGGGGAGTATCGCTCTGTGCAATTACGACTGCATCAAATCTACTTGGCTGTTTCAGCGTTACATCTGCTTCCTCGTCAAAAGTACCGAAGAAAGGCAAAACGAGCATAGTGACTGCAAGAAAAATCCATGTTATTTTTTGGATTTTAAACATTTTGTGTGCAAAATGTTTTTTTCGTAAACTGTAAGTCGGTTTTTTAAGCATACAAACGCTTACAAATACAAGTATAAGCAGTACAAAAATAACTGCATAAAAGGCAATTGATAAATATGTAAGATACGGAGCAACAGTAATGTTACCCACTTGCCAAAATCCGGAAAGGCACTCGAAATCGCCCGTCAGCAGACAAACAAGCTTTAAGACAATGCGTGAGCAAAATTCATCAATATGAGCGAAATCGCTGATGATATAAGTCAAAAAGTAAAAACCGTATGTCAAAATGAAGTCAATTACGGCGGCAAAACAGATAAAACGGCTGTTGCGCCGCTTGCCGAGAACCGAAATGCCTATGATATACATTAAAAAGAACGCTTCGCTGATTCCTGCGCCCATTGTTTTCTCAACAAATGAATAACCGAAAGCCAAAAACCAAAAGAAAAGAATAACAATGCATGACATAATCATGGCAATTATGGCAGTAATGCGCCGATAATTTTTATGCACCTTAGAAAATCCGTCAGCGGCGGCTTCAGGCGAGCCCATGTGCTCCATAGCCTTTTGAGCCGCCGTTTCGTCGTCATAGCCAATATCACGGTAATACTGCTCACGGTCGTCAATATGAGCTGAAAGCTCTTTTTCAATTTCACACCACACGGTATCGTCGTCAATTTGACTTAACGCATAAGTAATGTATTCCTTTCGATCCATGCCTTTATGCATAGTTCAGTACCTTTGTTACAGAATGTGAGAACGACTCCCACTCTTTTTGCTTTTCAGAGAGCTGTCGCAAACCTTTTTTTGTAATGTGGTAGTATTTTCTGCTTCTTCCGTCAATCTCACGCCAGTAGGATTCCAATGCTCCTTCTTTTTCCAGCGCATGCAAAATGGGGTACAGGGTACCCTCGGTCATTTCAAAGGCGTTTTCACTGGCAATTTCTAATTCACGGATAATGCGGTAACCGTACAAGTCCTCTTTTTTAAGAATACTTAAAATTAAAAGCCCCGTACTGCCCTTTAATAATTCTTTACTGTATTTCATATCGCCTTGCGATACAACATTCGCACAAAGAGATATAAAAGTTTTCTCTTTTGTGCACGGTATCTTTCCTTTCTTTAATTTATTTTGCAAAGCGATACCTCGCTTTACAATGTATTGTGTATACATTGTATCACAAGGTATATTTGGCTGTCAAGAGAAAACTGATAATTTTTTTATCGGTATGCACGCAAACAAAAAACAAAGCGGCAGATTTTCTGCCGCTTCGCTTTATATAATGTGATTAAATTGTTTTTTAAGCCTCTTCACGGCGGCGCTTGATTATTACGAATACCGTGATAGCAGATACTAACATAGCAACTGCAACAACTGCAACCGCTGCAATTACAAGCGGGCTTTGAACAGATGATGTGTTTGTGATATTGCCCGGAACATCTGATGTATTGTTATTGTTGTTTTCTCCGTCGCCGTTGGTGTTATTGTTGCCTTCACTCGGAGTACCGTTAACTGTTCCGTCAATAACCGTACCGTCGTCAAGGGTAATAACCTTTGAAATAGCGAAGGAGTCAATGCGTTCTTCTTGGTTTCCGTCAACTGTGTAGGAATCGAAATAAAGATTTCCGCCGTCAATCTGAATGTAAGAATATGTCGGAATCTGAACGTCTACTACTGCTTCGGGAGTGGGGAATGCACTGTCGGTTTCGGCAGTGTCCTTTGGCGTGTAATGTTTAGATCCTGATGTTCCGTTAATTGAATAAATTGTGCCGTCGGGTTTAATCTTTGACGTATATGTAAGACCGTTGTATTTAAGAGTCTGTGTTTCAGTCTCCTGAATTTCGTTGCCTTTTAATACGTCAGTACGCATATAAACGTGGTCATGACCCTGGAATACAACGTCAATACCAAGCTCAGGCATCAAAGTTGCGAACTGGTCACGAAGAGCCTTTACGTCGCTGTCATTATAATGAGCGCCGTTTGAATAAGGAGCTTTGTGAAGAGCAACAAATTTCCAAGCCTTAGTTGATGCGCTCATATCGGCTTTAAGCCACTCAAGCTGAGCGTCTGAAAGTGTTCCGTCATCGTTAAGATCGTTCGTGTTAAGTACTGCAAAGTGTGCTGTATTATAATCGAATGAATAGTAAGCGCCGCTTGCAGTATCCTGCTTCGGAAGATTTGTAAGGTAATAGTTGTTTACCTGTGCGTAATCTTCTCTAGCCTCATGGTTACCGGATGCCGCCATAAGAGTTGTGCTCATAAGGTTATTTGAAGCGGTATTGAACATCTTCTTCCATTCACGGAAGTTACCGCCGTTATCAACCATGTCGCCCGTGCTGAGAATGAATTTTGCATCGTGATTTGCAAATGCTTTATCGAGCATTGCGGCCCAGTTGCTTTCATACTGCATTTCGGTAGCTGACTGCGGGTCGGTAGCGTGAATAAAGCTGAATGCTGTGCCCTTGCCTGAGGTTTCCAATACAGCAGGCTCACTCCACCAACCTCTTGAAGCATCACCTACACGGTAGGAATACTTTTTGCCTGCTTCAAGACCGCTTACTGAAATTGTATGGCGGTTAACGTAAACGGGATGCTCGAGAATTCCGATAAAGCCTAAATCTATTGAAGAATAGTGGCGATCTACAAGCTCGCATTTAACCGATGACTTAAATTTAACGGTTGAGCCCTTGCTGAAATCGGGTTTTTCAGAGTAAGGAACAATTTGAATGTCTGTGCGTTTAAGGCTGTATTTTGTATAGTAAGAAATATTCTTTGTTGTTGCACTGTCACTTCCGAAGGTAACCGCAACGTTGCTGGGAAGACGCATATTTTCGGCTGTTGTGGGAACAGCGCTCTTACCTGTATAGTTAGCGAAGCCGTTGTAGTCAGCCTGCTTTGCAGGGTTTTCGTCATGGGTAAAGTCTTTAAGAATTCTGTAAAACTCGTCGTCAAGAGTATCATACACGCTTTGTGTTAAATAATCACCCAACAAAGAATATGCAACACCGCTAAGCTTTTGACCGTCGCCTGCAACGCCTGTTACCAAAATAAGTGAAACAATATCGCCGATACCTACGCCATCAAACTCAATGCCCAATGTTTCAAAAACTGAGCCTAAAATTTCGCCGAGCACTTCACTGTTAAGGCCGAGAGAAAGGGGATCTATTTTTATTTTTTGAAGAATTTCACCTTGCAAAAGATCGTCAAGGATTACGGTGAGGAGTGTGTCAACAATGATTTCACCGTTCTCGTGATTCTTAAAGCGGTTAAGAGCATCCATAAGGAATGCGTCGTTTTCGGGATCTTCGTTGTTAAGGTAGTGGTAAGCTAAAACAGTAGATGCAAGGTCACCGATTGTACCTTTGTTGCCTTTGCTTGAAAAACCGAGTGTATCCTTAAACTTTGTGCAGGGAACATCGGAAATTTCCGTGTCAAGCAGCTTGTCAATTATCGGCTCAATAATGGCTAATGTATTGTCTGGGTCGGCAAGATAAGCTTTGTCAATCTGTGCGCAAATTGAGAAAAGAAGTGATTTTACAGCTGTTGCAGAAATGCCGCCCAACAAATCGTTGTTTATTGCATCTTTAAGAAGTGTATCAAAGTCGATTTTGTCAGTAAGGTAGTAGTAAAGTCCGCCTGCTTCTTTTGCATCTAATCCGAAGCCGTATTTAAGCTGGAATTCAAGCAGATTCATTACGAAGCTCTTAACTCCGCCTTCGCCGAAGTTAACTCCGAAGCAGATGTTTTTATACGGCTTTGGCTGAACTTCACCGTTAAGTATAACGGGCATGGTTTCGTCAATATCATGAGAAACATATTCGCATGTAACGTTTTTCTGGCTCGTAGCGCTGAAATTAACCGTTCTGAACATGTTCGGGAAGTTCAAGAGCGAAGCAGTAGCAATATCGGTTATCTTCTCGCCGTTATCGCTTACATATTCGGCAATATCGTGTGAATGAAGGTGACCTGAAACCATGTAGTGCATACCTGCATCAGCAAGAGTGTCAGCCATTCTTTCCCACTCTTTAAGAACGAAAGCCTCAAAAAGGTCTTCCTCTGTTTCAAAGTGAGGAACAATATTGAAGTGGTTCATGCCGATAATAATTCTGCCTTCAGCAGTTGCCTTTTTGCATTCGTTAACAGCCCATTCCAAAAGACCTTCCGTAAATGCACCTGCTGTTTCCTGAACATCTGTGCCCTTATCGGTAACGTCTGATGTGAAACGGCCGCCGTCTAAAGCAATAAGACGGTATTTGTCACCAAGGTTAGCGGTGTATGAAAGGGCGCCTGCCTGTGCTCCTTCGGGGGGAGTATATGTACTTAAAGCCTCATCATAGCCGAATTCCCAATAGATTTCACGGAAATCGTCCATAGTGGTCATAGTGTCTTCAACGTACTTTTCCCCGTCAAATCTTGCAGCACGGGGATTGTTAATGTCGTGGTTTCCGTCAATAACATAAACAGGAATGCCTGTTTCCTGTTCAAACTGACGAAGACGACGGGCAAAAGCAATGTGACCTGCCTTCTCACCGTTGCGGGTTAAGTCGCCGGGAATAAGAACAAAGTCAAGCTCTCCCTTTGCCGCCTGCTCCTTAAACGAAGCAAGAACGCAGTCAACGGCAGCATCTGCTATGAATGTTGATGAATTGTTGAGCTTTGAATATTCAATGAAATCCGCCATGTTGCCCTGAATGCTTTCAGGAGCAAAATAGTGAATGTCACTGAAAATTCCCAAATTTAAATCTGCTGTAGAGTTTGCCGCAATAGCGTAAAACGGCAGATTTGCTATTGCAATTAAAATTGCAATCATAACGCAAAGAAGTCTTTTCGAGAAACGTTTTTTCATAAATAAACCTCCGTATTTTTATACCAAATTATTTTAACATAAAAAAAAGAAAAGTGCCATAAAAATAACGGCACTTTTAAATATTTATAGGTATTATATAAATAACAAGCAAATTATTTATGCAAAATGTATTCAACTATTGCGATAATCTGCAATGATCTGCCCGTCTTGAATACGGATTACACGCTCAGCTTCCTTTGCAATTTCGTTGTCATGGGTAATAAGGATAATCGTTCTGCCCTCTTCGTGCAGTTCGTGGAGTATTCTCATAACCTCAATACCCGAATGGCTGTCAAGGTTGCCCGTCGGCTCGTCTGCAAGGATAACGGGAGGACGGGCGGCTACTGCTCGGGCAATGGCTACTCTTTGTTGCTGACCGCCTGACATTTGCTTAGGTAAATGATTGAGCCTGTGCGAAAGACCGACTCTTTCAAGGGCTTCAACCGCCAAACGGTGCCGTTCCTCTTTTTTCATTCCTCTGTAAACGAGGGGAAGTTCAACATTTTCTACTGCGCTGAGGCTTGAAATAAGGTTAAAACCTTGGAAAATAAAGCCGATTTCCTTATTGCGTATTTCTGAAAGCTCGTCATCGGTCATACTTGAAACATCAATGCCGTCAAGAAGATAAGTGCCCGACGTGGGAATATCCAAAAGACCTATCATATTCATAAAGGTTGATTTTCCCGAACCGGACTGACCGACAATAGCCAAAAATTCGCCTTTTTCAACTGTAAGGTTGATGCCGTCAAGGGCTCTTACCTCATTTTCACCGGGATTATATATTTTATAAAGATCTTTTACCTCAACAAGACTCATAAATTCACCGCCATTTAAATATGGTAATATTTTAATTGAAATAAGGGCATTAGTCAATGAATAAAATGTTAATTTTTGTTGCCCGAAAGCTATGATTATGTTAAAATATCAAGAGAGGTGATATCTGTGGCTACCAACTGTGAAACATGCGCTAATTACTACTATGATGAAGAATCGGAAGAATACTGCTGTGATATATCTATTGACGAAGATGAAATGGTGCGGTTTCTCTCATCTCCTAACTATAACTGCCCGTATTACAGGCTTGACGATGAATACGGAATAGTACGCAAGCAAAACTGACGAAAAGATTTAAATGATTTTGTCTATACTGATAATTGTATTTTTATACGGTTATCAGTATAATTGTTTTATGGGAAAAATAGGGAGGAGTAAATTGTGTTAAGGGAGTACATATTTCCTATAGTTATTGCCGTCGGCGTAATTACTACGGTGTCGTTTTTGGTTCTGCGCGTGAAAAAGGGAGGGCTTCCTGCAATGTATTGCAAGGCAGGCGCTTCCATGTGCTTTATCGGCACGGCATTTTCAGCATTGGCTTTTTCGTTTGACAGCGAAGAAATGATGCCGAAAAAACAGTTTATTTACGGCGTAATAATGATTTTAGGCTTTATTCTCAGCCTTTTAGGTGACATTTGGCTTGACCTTAAATACTGTTACGACAAGGACAGCGACATTTTTCTTTATTCAGGGTTTATAAGCTTTATGGCAGGGCACGTTTTCTTTTGCTCCGCTATTATTTATCAATACAGATTAAGACCTTTGCATTTCGCACTGTGCTTCTTAATTTCATTAGCTTTGGCAGTTGTCATATGGTTCACTGAAAAGCTTATGAAATTACAGTACGGCAAATTCAAAAAAATCGTTGCTGTTTACTCTGTATTTGTATTTATGACTGCCGCTTTATCGGTTTTCAGTATGGCGGTAAACGATTTTTCAAGAAATACAATTCTTTTGTCAATAGGTGCTGTTGCGTTTCTTCTTTCGGACTTGGTGCTTACAAATATTTATTTCAAAAAAGGTGGAAACAACAATTTAAACGTTGTTGTGAATCATACGCTTTATTACTTCGGGCAGTTTGCGTTGGCGGCAACTTTATTACCGTTACCGCTTTTTAAAAGGTAAAGTTATAAGATAATTCTTATTTGGAGGAAATTATGGAAAAGAAAAGGTATGTAGGTAAAAAAGAACTTTGGATGTTCTCAATAGGCGGAATGGGTCAGGGAATGATTTACGCCATGATGTCCAGCTACATCAGTGATTATTACGTAAACATTCTTCATTTGCCCTTAATGTTTGTGCTTTTACTCATGCTCCTTGCAAGAGTGTGGGACGCAATCAACGACCCGCTTATGGGAATTATTGCGGACAGACACGTTACAAAATGGGGCAAATTCAAGCCTTATATAATTTTCGCCGCACCGCCAATCGCCGTTTTGACGATTTTAATGTATTTAAGCCCCAGCCTTTCAATGAACAAACTGATGATTTATTCAGCGGTTGTTTATGTTTTGTGGGGCATGATTTACACTATGGCAGACGTTCCGTTCTGGAGTCTTCCCAACGTGTTAACACCCGACCCGCAGGAAAGAAGCTCAGTTGTTTCGTTTAGTAAAATTTGGAACAGCGTTGGTTCGGCTCTTCCCGAAATATTCTTCTTTGCGGCAGGCTTTTTGCTTCCGAAATTTATTTCTACGGAAAATCCCGAGGAATACAATAAAAAGCAGTATCTTATAATTGCAAGCGCCGTTGTTGCTATCGGAATTATAATGTATGTTAATTCCTATTTCCATATCAAAGAGCGTGCAGTTCCGCCCGTAGCTAAGAAGCAAAAGGGAGAAGGCTCTCAGCTTTCAAGAATTTTCCACTGCAAGCCGTTGCTGCTTGTTATTGCAATGGGTGTGCTTTCAAGTGGACGTTATATGGTTCAGGCGGCGGCAATACATGTTGCCCGTTACGCATTTTATATAGGCCCCGACCTGACGGGTATGACGCTTGAAGAAAAAACTGCGGCTATTGCGGCATCTGTTTCAACAGTTAAAACACTTT
>JAFLUO010000077.1 GCA_022508705.1 Oscillospiraceae bacterium | reverse complement strand
TTGACTGATAAACGAGGGGAGCGAGCTTTGCACGTCTGCCGCCGAATACGAATGCTGAAATCGGAACGCCCTGCGGATTTTCAAATTCAGATGAAAGGCAAGGACAATTCTCTGTGGGAGCTGTGAAACGTGAGTTGGGGTGAGCCAGATTCTTGCCCTCTGCTTTCCATTCTACGCCGTTTGTCTTAATTCCTGTCCACTCCTCTGCATTAACGGGAGGATTCTTGTCAAGGCTTTCCCACCAAACTGTGTTGTTGTCAAGATTTCTTGCAACGTTTGTGAAGATTGTACCCTTCTTTGTTGCCGCAAGAGCATTGGGGTTAGATTTATCATTAGTGCCGGGAGCAACGCCGAAGAAACCGTTTTCAGGGTTAATAGCATAAAGTCTGCCGTCGGGACCTTTTCTGATCCAAGAAATATCGTCACCTACGCACCAAACCTTATAGCCCTTCGCTCTGTAGCCTTCAGGGGGAATGAGCATTGCAAGGTTTGTCTTTCCGCAAGCTGACGGGAATGCGGCGCAAATGTATTTAACCTCGCCCTGCGGATTTTCTATGCCGAGAATAAGCATATGTTCAGCCTGCCAGCCCTCATTCTTGCCCTGGTAAGAAGCAATACGGAGAGCAAAGCATTTTTTACCAAGAAGAACATTTCCGCCGTATGCAGAATTTACTGAAATAATTGTGTTATCCTCAGGGAATTGGCAAATCCATCTGTTTTCAGGGTCAACATCGCACTTGCAGTGAAGTCCGCGAACCCAGTCATTTGACTCGTCGCCGAAAGCATCTAAAACTTTCTTGCCGACACGGGTCATGATTGCCATATTAAGAACAACGTAAATTGAATCTGTAAGCTCAATACCAACCTTTGAGAAAGGTGAGCCGACAGGACCCATTGAATAAGGAATCACATACATTGTTCTGCCCTTGTAAGAGTCTTTTGCAATATCATAAAGCATTTTATATGCTTTATCGGGTGCCATCCAGTGGTTTGTAGGACCTGCATCCTCTTCCTTTTTTGAGCAGATGAGAGTTCTGTCCTCAACACGTGCAACGTCGTTGGGTTTTGTTCTGTGGTAATAACAACCGGGAAGAAGCTCTTCATTGAGCTTAATTATTTCGCCGGTTTCACAAGCCTCTTTGCGAAGCGCTTCAAGCTGTTCTTCACTGCCGTCAATCCATACGATTTCATCAGGTTTCACAAGCTCTACTTTTTCGTCAATCCAATCAAGGATACTCTTGTTGTTTGTGAGTGCCATAAAAATTACTCCTTTTTATATTTTATTCGGTTAAAATCCGAAATTGTTAATTATATAAATCGCAAAGAAAAACCATATTCTCCGCTATTATAAATTTCAATATATTATACACATTTTGCGTGCGGTTTTCAATACCTATTTGTGAATTGTTTGTTAAAATTATATCAATTCTCAGCAATATCAGCCGTTGCTCTGCCGTTAAGAGATAAATCAGCCCTGCTTCCGCTGAGATATTCGTAATACCCCTGTGCGCCCACCATTGCTCCGTTATCTCCGCAAAGAGATAAATCGGGTAAATAAAGCTGCCAGCCATGCTTTTTTGCCTCATTTTCCATTCTTGCGCGCAAAACGGAATTTGCCGATACACCGCCTGCAAGAACGAGGGTTTTTTCGCAGTAATTTTCCATAGCGGCAATAGTTTTTTCGGAAAGTGAGTCAACAACTGCCTTTATAAATGATGCTCCAACATCTGCACAGTTTAACTCTTCCCCTTTTTGAGACGCATTATGAACAAGATTTATTACAGAGGTTTTAAGACCGGAAAAGCTGAAATCATAAGGCGCGTCCGCAACTTGAGGCTTCGGGAATTTATATTTATCAGCATCTCCGTTTTTTGATATTTTATCCAAATTCACTCCGCCTGGGTACGGAAGCCCTAATGTTCTTGCGGCTTTATCCATAGCCTCCCCTGCGGCATCGTCACGGGTTTTGCCTATGACCGTAAAATCAGTATAATCATTAACTTTACATAAAAGAGTGTTGCCGCCCGACACCACAAGGCACATAAAGGGCGGTTTTAAGTCTTTATGGGTTATGTAATTTGCGGCTATGTGCGAGCGCAGATGATGCACGGGAACAAGCGGTTTGCCCGATGCCAAAGAAAGTCCCTTTGCATAATTTACGCCCACCAAAAGAGCGCCGATAAGCCCAGGCTCATGAGTTACGGCAATGGCCTCCACTTCTTCAAGGGTGCAGGAAGCGTCGCTGAGCGCTTTATTTACAACGTGCGAAATGTTTTCTGTGTGAAGCCTTGATGCAATTTCGGGCACTACACCACCAAATATTTTATGCTTTTCAATTTGGGTTGACACAACCGATGAAAGAACCGTGCGCCCGTCCTCAACCACAGCCGCCGCCGTTTCGTCACAGGAGCTTTCAATTGATAAAATCTTCATAAATCTGTTCCTTTTACTGTAAAGTATAAATGTAAGCGTCTTCGATAGGGTCTGAATAAAAATTCTTCCTCTCGCCCACTCTTTCAAATCCGCATTTTTCGTAAAGCTTTATGGCATTTTTATTTGATTTTCTGACCTCAAGCGTTACAAAATCTGCATTTTCTTCCGTGCTGACAAAGCATAAATGCGATAACAGCTTTTCACCCAGGCCCTGATTTCTATATTCAGGGAAAACTGCAATATTAGTAATATATACCTCATTTGCTATATTGTTAGCGCCGATGTAGCCAAGAACTTTACCGTCTTTCTTAGCTACAAAAAAGCGGGCCGTGGGGTTACTCAGTTCATCTTTCAACTGTTGCTCGCTCCAAGGCTCTGCGAAACATTCCTTTTCAAGACGGTGAAGAGTTGGAATATCATCCTCACGCATTTCGCAAATTTCGGGCAGTTCCAAAAGTGACTGTGTTAAAGCCTCAAAGCCTTTTTCGATTAAATCGGCACATGCTCTGTACGCTTCTATCCCCCTGCAATACGGGTCGGGAACAGAAAGAGTAACCGTGTTTCTCTTACCATACCTATGAAGAACATCTGCATGAGAAGCGGTCATACAAACGAATAAATCCGTCGTATTCAAATCTTCAAAATTAAGCCGCTTTGAACGGTGATAGGATAAATCAACGCCTCTTTCTCTGCAAACCTCTATAGCTTCAGGAGCGGCACAGTCACCGCTGAATGCAGAAACTCCTGCGCTTGCAGTAGTTATTCCGTCTATTTTATTTTTTTCTAAATACGCTCTGTAAAGCGCCTCAGCCATAGGGCTGCGGCAAGTATTTCCGCTGCAAACAAAAGTAACTTTTCTCATATCAACTATTATCCTTTTGCTTCATACCAAGTTTTACCAACGCCCACATCCGCACGAAGCCTTACCTTCATTTTGCAGGCGTTTTCCATTTCCTCACTGAGAATTTTTGAAGCCTTTTCAATTTCACCTTCGGGAGATTCCACTATAAGCTCGTCGTGTACCTGCAAAATAAGACGGGATTTCATATTTTCCTCCCTAAGTCTGTTATATACACGCACCATGGCAACCTTGATTATATCCGCCGCCGTGCCTTGAATTGGCATATTTCTTGCCACTCTTTGACCGAATGCACGAAGCATTCCGTTTGAAGAGGAAAGCTCTGGTAAATAGCGCCGTCTGTTTTGAAGAGTTGTTACAAAGCCTTGCTCCGTCGCCGTTTTAATGATATTTTCCATATATTCATTAACACCGCTGTAATGATTAAGATAGCCTTTAATATAACTGTCTGCTTCCTTTCTTGTTACACCGATGTCTTTTGCCAATGAAAATGCGCCTATTCCGTAAACAATGCCGAAATTAACTGCTTTTGCACGGCTACGCATTAGAGGAGTCACCATTTCCTGCGGCATACCGAAAACCTGCGATGCAGTCACCGTATGAATGTCTACCTCATCGTTAAAGGTTTGTATCATAACTTTATCATCAGCAATGTGAGCCAAAACGCGAAGCTCAATCTGCGAATAGTCGGCATCGGCAAGCAAATAGCTTTCGGGAGCAACAAAAAATTTGCGCATTTCTTTACCTATTTCCTTGCGCACAGGAATGTTTTGCAAATTCGGCTCAGTTGACGAAATTCTTCCCGTTCGCGTTTCCGTTTGAATGAAAGACGAATGAATTCTGCCATCATCACAAACTGCCTTTAAAAGACCTTCACAATAAGTGGAATAAAGCTTTGAAAGTGTTCTGTACCACAGAATCTTGCTCACAATCGGGTAATCATTTTGCAGATTTTCAAGGATTTCGGCGTTGGTTGAATAACCGCTTTTTGTTTTCTTGCCAGACGGGAGCTTCAATTTTTCAAAAAGCACAACACCAAGCTGTTTTGGAGAATTTATATTAAATTCTTCACCTGCAAGAGAATAAATCTCTCCCCTAACGCTTTCAATCTCATTTTTGATTTTTTCACCGAATTTTGCAATACCGTCTGTATCAACAAGCACGCCGATATGCTCCATTGAGGCTAAAACCTTTGCAAGGGGCATTTCTATTTCATAAAGCAATTCATTTTGCCCATTGCTTTCGATTTTTGAACGCAAAATCGGTTCAATCGCTCGAAGAACTGCACAATTCTGAGCAAATTTACTCTCGTTTGCAACAATAGGCGCAGGGATATGGTATTCATCACAAAGTCTTACCGTTGAATAGTCAAGCGATGACGGATTCAGAATATAACCTGCAAGGGATGTATCAAGAGTCAGATTGCAGATTTTCGTATTATTTAAAAAACCAAATCTGTAAATATGCTTTGAATTATCCGTTATTTTTTCTATTTCGCTGTCTTCTAATAATTTTTCTATATAACCAAATTCGCTTGTTCTTTCATTAGTTAAATGATAAACCGTTCCTGAATTAAGAAAGAAAAATTCGGGTGATGAAAGATTTGAAAAATCAGCTGTAAAATAAAATTTGCCTTCACTTTTAATTTTACTGTACACATCGTAACAATCAAATTCTTCTATGAATTCAAGTTCTTGCTTTTTATTTTCAGTTTTATTTACAGATGCCGAGTTCAAATCAAGTTTTTCCAAAATCTTGAACATTTCAAGGTCAGACAGGATATATTTCACTTTTTCGGTGTCAAGGTCTACAGGGATTAAATCCTCTAATGTGCCAATCGGAACATCTTTAATGATTTTGCCGAGAGAATAGCTTAAAAATGCGCTTTCCTTGCCGTTTTGAAGTTTAGTGCGAAGACTGTCTTTAATAGGCAATGACTCCAAATTGTCATAAATATACTGAACTGAGCCGAAATCTTTAATAAGCTCACCCGCAGTTTTTTGCCCTACGCCTGCGACTCCCGGAATGTTGTCCGAACTGTCGCCCTGAAGGGCCTTAATGTCAATCATTTGAACGGGAGTTACGCCGTATTCTTCCATAATTTTTTCGGGAGTATATCGGTCTGTCACCGTTGTTCCCATCTTCGTTCTGGGCAGAATAACCGTTACGTTTTCACTTACGAGCTGAAACGAGTCACGGTCGCCTGTTGCAAGATAGCACATATCGTCTTTACCGCACATTTCGGCAACCGTTCCCAAAATATCGTCTGCCTCAAATCCCTCTTTTTCAAGTATTTTATAGCCAAGAGCCGTGAGCAACTCTTTGAGCACGGGTATTTGACTTGCAAGCTCCGGGGGCATTGCTTTACGCCCTGCTTTATACCCGTCGTACATATTGTGGCGAAATGTGGGTGCATGTAAATCAAAGGCAACGGCTACCGCCTGCGGTTCCGTTTCCTCAATCAGTTTAAGAAAAATATTCATAAAACCGTAAATTCCGTTTGTAAAGCGCCCGTCTTTAGTGGTAAGAAGCCTTATTCCGTAAAAAGCACGGAATAATATACTGTTTCCGTCAACAACAAGTACATTCATAAAAGAAATCCTTTCGTTTATATTTTAAACCTTTAAAATTACACAATATCTTGCTATTATAGTGTATCACAAATTCCATTTATTTTCTATATGTTTTTACTTGTTAGCAGGAAAAATTAAAAAATTTGAAAAAAATTGTTGACAAATTTTAAATATGGTGTTAGACTTTTATCCAAGTTAATAAACCATTAGCAAACCTTTGAGAAAGAGTAGTAGCTGTTACGATGCGTTTTCAGAGAGCCGCCGTCGGTGCAAGTGCGGTAACGATAATATCAGTGAATGGACTTTTGAGGGCAAACCGAATGTAAGTAGGGGCGACGGAGGGCAACCGTTACAGTGCTTAGCGTATGTTAGTACGCGGTGAGTGCATATCGTTTGATATGAATTTGGGTGGTACCGCAGGTTAGAATTTTTCCTGTCCCAGTAAGTAGTTTACTGAGACAGGTTTTTTTATTTTTCACGGAGGCGATTTTAATGATTAAATTAACAAAGCGATGGCGAAGCTTAAAGTAACCCCATTTAACTAAAACAATTTTAATATTAAATATTTTTCTATTTGAAAGGACAGTTTATTATGAAAAAGTATATTGCAATTATTCTCGCATTAGTATTAGTAATCACCGCTTTCGCAGCATGCGGCAAAAAAGCAGACACAAACGGAAAGACAGAAAATAAAATTCCCGTTATTTTCTCAGCAGTTTCAGATCCAATGGATGCACAGCTTGTTTCTTCACTTGAAGCACCAGGCAGCAACATTACAGGTACATCAGATTACCTTGACACAAAGGCAATTTTTAATCTTATTCTTGAAACAGTTTCAACAGATAGTAATGCTGTAATCGGTCTTCTTTATGACGTTGGTCAGGATTCATCAAAAACTCCCATAGCAGAGGCAAAAGAATTCCTTAAAAGCAAAGGCATTGCTTACAAAGAGTACACTGGAACAACCGTTGACGAAATAAGCCTTGCAGTTGACTCTGCTATTGCAGACAAGGTTTCAGCTATATTTACCCCCACAGACAACTCAATTATGACTGCTGAGCTTTCAATTTATGAGAAGCTTTCAGAGGCAGGTATTCCCCATTTCACAGGGGCTGACTCTTTCGCACTTAACGGCGCATTCTTAGGCTACGGTGTTGACTATGCAAACCTCGGCGTTGAAACAGCAAACATGGTCGCCGACGTTTTGATTGACGGAAAAGACACTGCAACACTCTCAGTTAAAACATTTGATAACGGCACGGCAACAATTAACACAGAAATTTGTGAAAAGCTCGGTTACGATTTTGAAGAAATATCCAAAAAATTTGCTCCCTTCTGCCAAAAGATAAACGAAATTACAACAGGTGATGCCTTTGAAGACCCCAACGCATCAAATCCTGCCTCTAAGCTTGCATCAGGCACAGTAGGCGCTGAAAATGCTGAAAAGACATTCACAGTCGGCATTTGCAATTACGTTGATGACGCATCTCTTAACCAGATAGTAAGCAACATTAAGGTTCAGCTTGACAAAATCGGTAAAGAAAAGAATGTTGCATTCGTTGTTAAATATGACAACTGCAACGCTGATGCCAACGTAATGAGCCAGATTATTGCAGGCTTTGTTGCTGACAAAGTTGACCTTATGGTAGGCGTTGCAACTCCCGTTGCTATGGCTATGCAGTCAGCTACAGAAGAAGCATAAAACAATCACAAAGCATATTTTTAGGGCAAACAGATAACCCGTTGTGGTTATCTGTTCGTCTCTTTGACACAATTTAAAAGAGAAGTGATTTTATGGATTTGACCACAATACTGGGTCTCGGTGAAAATGCATTACAGTTAGGTCTGATAAGCTCCCTTACCGTATTAGCGTTATTTTTAAGCTATTCAATGCTCAATGTCTGCGACCTTTCGACTGACGGTTGTTTTACCCTCGGAGCTACCGTGGGCGCAGTTGTTGCAATATCAGGGCACCCTTTGCTTTCAATCCCTGCGGCAATGGTGGCAGGAATGCTTTCGGGATTTGTTACCGCATTTTTGCAGACCAAAATGGGTATTAACAGCTTGCTTGCAGGTATTATTGTAAATACAGGGCTTTATTCGGTTAATATTGCGGTTATGGGCAACTCGTCTTTACTTAATATGAACAGAACAAAAACCGTTTTTACTATGCTCAAGGACGCACTTGCAGGTACTCCGTTTGCAAAAAATTATGTACTTATTATTTCGCTTGCGGCAGTTACAGTTATAGTTATATTTTTGTCATTTTTCCTTAAAACAAAGTTAGGTCTTGCAATAAGGGCAACGGGCAACAATCCCGATATGGTGCGTTCGTCATCAATCAACCCCGTTTTCACAACCATTGTAGGTCTTTGCATTTCTAACTCCTTTACTGCCCTTTCTGGCTGTCTTCTTGCACAGTCGCAAAAATCGGTTAACATTGACATCGGCACGGGTATGCTCACCATTGCGCTTGCATCTTTGCTTATAGGCGGAATATTCCTCGGCAAAGGCAAAATTCCCCTCAGAGCTATAGGCGTTGTTCTCGGCGGGGTTGTATTCAGAATTATTTACACGATAGCTCTTCGCTTTGATATGCCGGCTTACATGCTCAAGCTCGTTTCGTCAATAATCGTTATTATTGCGATTTCCGCACCTTACTTTAAATCAAAGCTTCCTGCATTGAAACGGAAAATGCAGTTAAAACGCGGAAAGGA
>JAFLUO010000076.1 GCA_022508705.1 Oscillospiraceae bacterium | reverse complement strand
GACTGCAAACGGAATCCTTAAGCGTTGCAGGGCTTTTCTTTGTTTCGAGCATCAGTTTTGCAGAGCCTAAAAGTGTTTGGGCGGCATAAAGGTATGCTTTATCTCTCGGCACGCCGCAGGCAACTGCACCGTCTGCCAAGGATTCAATAATTTCATAAACAAACGCAGGTCCGCAGCCCGAAACCGCAGATGCGGCATCAATAAGATTTTCGGGAATATCATCCATTTTGCCTGACTCTTTTATTGCGTCCAAAAATTCACCGTACTCGACCTCTGTTACAAGAGAGTTTTTAGTGCAAAGTGTCACACCCTCACCTACCGCGCAAGCCACATTGGGCATGATTCTTATTACGGGGTAAGGACCGAAAAGCTCTGTAATGTTTTCAGTGCTTCTTCCTGCCGCCATGGAAACAAGAATAAACTTATCCTGTCTGCTCTCTAAATACGGTTTTATTTCGTCAGCCAAAGTGCCGAGCATTTGCGGCTTAACGCCCAAAAATATATATTTACATTCAAGCGCAACACTTTTATTATCGCCAAATTCACAGCCGAGCTTTTTTGCCAAAATCTCCGCTTTTTCCGCTGTTCTGTTTGAAAGTAAAATATTTTTTGGTGAAACACTTTTTACTAAAGCTTCGCAAATAGCCGCCGCCATATTTCCCGTGCCGATAAATCCGAATTCAAACATTATCTCACCTGTCCGTTCCCTTTAATTACATAATGGTATGTCATCAGTTCAGAAAGTCCCATAGGCCCTCTTGCGTGAGTTTTCTGAGTAGAAATTCCCATTTCACAGCCAAGGCCGAATTCACCACCGTCGGTAAAACGGGTTGAGGCATTAACATAAACTGCCGCTGAATCCGTATTGTTTATAAAGTATTCCGCTTTCTGAGAATCATTCGTCACAATAGCCTCGCTGTGACCCGTTGAATGGGCCAAAATGTGCTCAACTGCTTCATTTGTGTTTTCAACGATTTTTACGGCTAAAACATAATCAAGAAATTCCGTGTCAAAGCCGTCTTCTCCTGCAGGTATACCGTCAATTATTTTTGCCGCCTTCTCATCCACAACAAACTTTACAGGGGTTTCTCGATTTTCAGTCAGCCTTTCGTAAAGACGGGGAAGAAAAACCTCGGCTATTTCTTCGTCAACCACCGCAACCTCACAGGCATTGCAAACAGAGGGTCGTGAGGTTTTTGCGTTATCCAAAATACTCAAAGCCATATCTATATCAGCAGTTTTTTCAACGTAAATATGGCAAATACCCGTTCCCGTTTCAATGCACGGAACGGTTGCATTTTTTACACATGCGCTGATTAGCCCCTTACCGCCTCTGGGAATCAGTAAGTCAATTTTGCCCTTAGCGGTCATCATTTCGTTTGCGCTGTCCCTTGTTGTGTCGCCAATTAACTGAATAGCATTTTTATTGATTCCACAGCTTTCAAGTCCTTCACGCAAGGCGTTTACTATTGCCTTTGACGTTCTGTATGCCTCTTTGCCGCCACGCAAAACACATACGTTTGAGCTTTTAAAGCAAAGCACTGCGGCATCGCTGGTAACATTCGGACGGCTCTCGTAAATTATACCGATAACGCCCATTGGAACAGCAGTTTTTTCAATAATCAGTCCGTTAGGTCTTTTTACCGTATCAAGCACTCTGCCATTCGGGTCGGGAAGGCGCATTACGTCACGCATACCGTTTGCCATCGCCGTTATTCTGTCCTTTGATAAAGACAAACGGTCAATCATAACGTCGGAAATCTTGCCCTTTGCATCGTTAATATCCTTTTGATTTTCGCTGAGAATATATTCCGCATTTGAAAGAAGCTTATCCGCCATTACGCTTATGGCGTGATTTTTTTCTTCATTTGTAAGACTTTTTACGTCTTTCTTTGCACTTTTAGCCAATGAAAGTATTTCTGCTGTTGTCATTATATCATTTCTTTCCGTAAAATCTTGTGCCGATGTCGTTGCCGTCAATAATATCGTATAAAATTTGGGGGTCACTGCCGTTTGCAATTATCATATCAATGCCTTTTTCGGTAACTATCTTGGCGGCTTTCAGCTTTGTGTGCATTCCGCCCGTACCCAGTGTTGAGCCCTCGCCCCTGCCCATAAGCATAATATCGTTATTTATCTCATATACGTTTTTAATTAAAACCGCGTCATTGTTTGTTCTCGGGTCTTTGTCGTAAAGTCCGTCAATATCTGACAAAATAATAAGCAAATCGGCTTTTAAACTCGTTGCAACAATAGCGCCGAGGGTGTCGTTGTCACCTATTTCGATTTCCTCTGTTGAAATCGTATCGTTTTCATTTATAACGGGCATTACTCCAAATTCTAAAAGTTTCAAAACCGTATTTATGAAATTTTTGTGGTCGATTTTATTGTTTACGATTGAATTTGTAATGAGAATTTGCGCTATTGTATGATTATATTCGGAAAATTCTTTATCGTAAATATACATAAGCTCGCATTGACCGACTGCCGCTGCCGCCTGCTTTGTTGCCATATCCTCAGGCTTATCACCCAAAGAAAGCTTACCTACGCCCATTCCGATAGCGCCTGACGAAACAAGTATTATTTCATTACCTGCGTTTAAAAGGTCGCTTAAAACTTTGCAAAGTGACTCTACCCGCCTTATATTGATCCTGCCCGTGGAGTGAGCAAGTGTTGATGTTCCTACCTTTACGACAATTCGCATTCTAAACTCTCCAAAAGTTATTGTTAAATTCAGTTTATCATACAAAGGAAGATTTTACAAGTAAAATACACTTATTTTTATCGGTTGAATTACAGTTGTGTTTTATGATAAAATGAATGAGGACTTTTATTTGACGTGAATTCAGGGGTGAATTATGAATCCGAATATAATATTTTATTTTTCTGATCAGCAGCGTTGGGACACGGTAAACGAAGAGGTTACGCCTAACCTTATGGCTCTTGTCGCTGACGGATATAATTTTGAAAATTCATACACCTGCCAGCCAGTGTGCGGCCCTGCAAGGGCGTGTTTGCAAACAGGAGTTTATGCCACTCAGAACAAAAGCTATGTTAACGGAATTCCTCTTTGTGAGGATATTAAACCTTTAGCCGAATATTTTAATGAGGCAGGTTATGAAACGGCATATATCGGCAAATGGCATTTGGCGTCGGACAGATTTCCGGGGCGCGGATTTCATTGCGAAAAAACCGCCGTTCCCAAAGAAAAACGGGGCGGCTACAAAGACTACTGGATGGCGGCAGATGTACTTGAATTTACCTCTCACGGTTATGACGGATACATTTTTGACGGGGACAATAACAAAGTCGAGTTTAAAGGCTACCGTGCAGACTGCATAAACGATTTTGCTCTTGATTATTTAGACAGAAAAACCTCTGACAAACCGTTTTTCATGTTCATCTCTCAGCTTGAACCCCATCATCAAAACGATCACCACAGATATGAAGGGCCTGTTGAAACAGTTGAGAAATATAAAGATTATCCTCTGCCTGATGATTTAACATTCCTTAGCGGCGACTATGACGAAATGTACCCCGATTACATAGCGTCGATTAACCGAATTGATGAAAACATTGGCAAGCTCGTGGGCAAGCTCAAGGAAATGGGGATTTACGACAACACTGTAATAATTTACACCAGCGATCACGGCTCCCATTTCAAAACACGAAATTTTGAGTACAAGCGCTCATGCCATGACAGCTCAATTCACACTCCTCTTATTATTTCGGGCGGGTTTTTCAAAGGCGGAAAGAAAGACGATAGGCTTGTAAGTCTTATTGACCTGCCTCCCACGCTGCTTCAAATTGCAGGAATTGATGTTCCCCCTGAATTTATGGGAAAATCGCTTATAGAGGAAATAAAATCAGATGAAGAGCGTGACTGCGTATTTTTGCAGATTTCCGAAAGCCACTGCGGCAGAGCCATAAGGACGAAAAAATATAAGTATTCCGTAAAAGCGCCTTTTCTTTCAGGTAATTTGTCACCGAGCTCACCTGTTTATTTTGAAGATTATCTTTACGATTTGGAAAAAGACCCTATTGAAAAATACAATTTGATAAAAGATAACAATTACAGCCAAATCCGTAAAGAACTTAGGGAAATGCTGATAAGAGAAATGGTTAACGCAGGTGAAAAGAAACCGAAAATTTTACCTGCATACAAGGTTAGTAAAAAATAAAACCGCCCATACAAAAAATACCCGTGCTTTTGCACGGGTGTTTTTTATTAAAAGATTTACGCATGAACAGCGGCGGTTTTATAAACAAACATTACCGATGCTTCTGCCTCTAATGGGCACTCTGTGAATATTTTGTATTGCATGCCGATGGTTACCCACTGCTTTACACGCTCTGCAAGCAAATCCGTATCCTTATCGTTAAGAGAGCCTAAAGCACCGTATTTGTCGGCAGTTTCCATAATAGCCTCAAGCCTTTCCGCGCTGTCGGCATTTGAAAGATCCGCTATCGCATCTAAAAGATCTTTATTCGCTTCAATTACCGCTAAAATGCGTTTAAGCTCAGCAAGAGTTTGAGGCAGATTTTCAAGTGACTTTTGAAGCTCGGGGTCTGAATCCATCTCATTCATCAATGCCTGTAAAATAGGCATTACGTCATTTATATCCTGTGCAAGAACAGAAAAGCTTGAAAGGCTTGAGGAAAGCTGAGGAAGAACGTTTAAAAGTCTCCTAACCGTGGGGTCGCTAAGAGTATTGGCAACCGCATTCATATCCGTTCTTTCAAGGTCTTTTGCAAGCTTATCGAGCTTTGCAAGGTTTTCATCAGTCATATATTTGCCGATAACCTTTATAAGCTTTTCGTTTTCCTCATAAAGAACCACTGCATCACTGACTGCATCTAACATATCCTCAAGCTTATTTGAGTCACCGTAAAGGATATTAACTATTTTGTTAATATCAAGACCTGTAAGAGCATTTTGGATATTTTCAATATCGCCGATAACCTTCTTTATACTTTCAACGCTGGTGGGAAGTCCCCCGTTGCCTAAATTGCCGATAGATGCAAGGGGCATTACGGCGAACATTAAATTGCCAAGCTCAAAGCTTTCCGTATAAGCGGATATACAGTAAATGTTGCTGTAAAGACCGTAATCAATAAAATCAAAGCCTAAATCGGAAATACCGAGACTTTCATCCATACCGGGAACGCCGAAGAAGAACAAAATTTCCTTGTCGCCGTCACTTATCTTTGAACCGTTATCAATAGAAATATTTGAGAAAACGCCTTCAGAGAGAATAGTTCCGCCAATCATTATCATGGGGCAGCTTATGGTAAAATCCTTACCCTTGATTTGCATCGGCACTGTCAAATTGTTTTTTGCTTCTATCTGAATTTTAACGTTACCTTTTTTGCCTGCAATCTGTTCGGCAGTCATTTCCGTTCCCTCAAGGAAATAGCGGATATTAAACATAACCGGCGGTTCTGTGTCCGTTTCACCGCTGTAATAAATGTCTGTTGTGTCCATATCCCAGAAAATGTTTTCACCGTCTGTTATGGGTTCAACAAGTGTTTTTACATTACGGATATTTTGAAGATTGCTTATGTCCGCAACTCTTACCTGAGGCATATCTGTATGAATCCAATCGGTAACGGTAATATTGGATGCTGTTCCGTCCGGTGCTAAATTCACATAAACGGTTTCCTGCTTTTTAAAAGCTTCCGCAATTTCCGAATACTCGGTCTGTTTATACTCCTTTTTTCCGGAATAAACATCAAGAATTTCATTTCCCGTTGTTTTCTTACCACAACCTGCCGCTGTTAAAAGCATCATCGATACGGCAAGAATTACACAGAATATTTTGAAAATCATATTTTTACGCATGTGTCTATGCCTCCTTAATAATTTCTTCAGACTGTTTTTTCTTTTTCTTTTTTCGTTGGTGTTGGTCTGTCCAATCAAGCGTGGTCTTGCTTATAATCGGTTCGCAAAGGTAAATAAGCGGAGCTGTGAATACCACAATAACAATTGTACTGATTATTGAACCTCTTGCAAGAAGCGCACAGATACCCTTGATAATTGTTATATCGCAAACGAGATACACTCCGAAGGTTGCCGCAAAGAAAACCGCTGCAGACTGCAAAATGGATTTTTCAGCCACCGCAAGAGCATTTTTAATGGCATCTTGTTTAAGTATACCTGATTTCAGTTCTTCTCTGAATCTGGTCGTCAAAAGAATTGCATAGTCAACCGTAGCTCCAAGCTGAACGCAGTTAATAACCGTTGGGTCAACGAATGACACCTGCTTTCCCATAATTACAGGGAAGCAAAGATTAAACCAAATTGCCAGTTTAATGGACAGCACCAAAATTATAGGCAAACTGATTGACTTAAAGCAAATGGCAATCAAAATGAATATCGCTACCACGGAAATTATACTCGTAACGCTGAAATCCTTACCTGTTGTAACAACCATGTCCTTCGATATTGCTCCCTCACCCGTTATAAGCGCATTCGGGTCGTGGGATTTGACAATTTGTTCCATTTTAATAACTTGATCGTTCAGCTCGTCGGTAGCCGTCGCATATTCAGAGTTTACCATCATAAGCTGAAGCCCGTCTGCCTTACATATTTTGAGTAATTCATCAGGAACAATACTGCTCGGAACGGCAGGTCCCAATAACATATTGTAAGAAAGAATTGAACTTATACCAGGTAACTCATTGATTTCGTCTTCCATTTGCATAATTTCGCCTGCCGGAAGAGAGTCGTCAAACACAATAAACTGAGATGACGCCATTCCGAAATCTTCTTTCAACGTATTTAAGCCCACTACTGATACAAGGTCTTGTGGAAGCGCTTTGTCCATATTGTAATAAAGCTTTGCTTTGCTCTGGATTAAATATGTAGGTATAAGCAACACTACAAAAATTATTGCAAGTATTTTTTTATGTTTAAATACCCACTCGTTTACTTTATCAAACTTTGGCATAAGCGAACGGTGCTTATATTTATCAACATATTTTTCTGTAAGTAAAACGATTGCAGGTAAAACAGTAACAACCGTTAAAATTCCAAGCACGACGCCCTTTGCCAAAACAAAGCCTATGTCAAAGCCTAAGGAAAACTGCATAAAGCAAAGAGCTAAAAATCCAAATATAGTCGTAAGCGAGCTGCCCGCAATAGCAGTCATTGATTTCATAACCGCATTTGTCATAGCGATGCTTTTGTCGTCATAAATTTTCTTTTCCTCATGGTAACGGTCTATAAGGAAAATTGAATAGTCCATTGTAACGCCCAGCTGCAGAATTGCTGCCATGGTCTGCGTTATGAAGGAAATTTCTCCCATAAAGATATTCGTTCCCATATTGTATATAATTGCAATTCCAAGGGATGACAGAACAACAAACGGGAGCAGCCATGATTCCATCATAACGGTCATTGCAACGAACGCCAAAAGAACTGCAAAGCCAACATAGAGCGGTGCTTGCTTTTCGCTTATATCTCTTATATCTTCGGAAATTGCAGTAAATCCGCTGATCAGCACCTTCTCATTCATTATTTTTTTAATGGATGAAATTGCATCAAGAGTTTTGTCTGATGAACCTGTTTCAGTGTACTGCACCAGCATCATGGTTTTTGTGCCGTCCTGACTGTAAAAAATATCAGTCAGCATATCGGGCATAATTTCCATAGGAATTGAAATGTCGGCAAGAGTGTCAGTCCAAAAAACCGTTGCTACCCCGTCGATTTTTTCTATTTCCGATTTCAGCTCCGCGGTGTATTTTGACGGCATGCTATCCACAATAATCATTGACATACCGGCATTCTTAAAGGTTTCGTCAAGCACCTGTTCTCCCTGAACGGATTCAAGCGTGTCGGGAAGATAAGACATCATATCGTAATTTACTCTTGTAAAAACAAAGCCTAACAGCGACGGAATCATCAATATCACTGCCAAAATTATTACAATTTTGGGATGCTTTGTTTCCCACAATGCTAACTTTTTAATCATACACATAACCTCTCAGTAGACTTTCATGTAACACCTTAATCACTTACAAGTATATCATAAAATTGATAATATTCAATATATTATTTCAAAATTTACGGTTTGTAGATATTTGTCAGATTAACAGTATTTGTTAATAAAATCTCAGCATAAAAACTTTACAATTATATTAAAAATATGATAGAATAAAGATAATCATTTATTTGAATGGGTATTTATGCCCTTTTTGTGATAAAAACCTGATAAATGATTTTTATTAACTGATTGGATGTGATTTTATGAAATGTCCGTTTTGCGGATACGAAGAAAGCAAGGTTATTGACTCCCGCCCCACAGACGAAGGCGAAAGAATACGCAGGCGCAGAGAGTGCATAAACTGCGCAAAAAGATTCACGACTTATGAAATAATTGAAAGTGTTCCGATTTTAGTTGTTAAAAAAGATAAATCCCGTGAAGCATTTGACCGTGACAAGCTCATGCGCGGAATTGTGCGTGCCTGTGAAAAGCGTCAGGTTTCAATGGAGACTATCGAAAATGCTGTCAATGAAATTGAAGTTTCTCTTCAGAACTCTCTTGACCGTGAGATTTCAAGTGTTAAAATCGGCGAGCTTGTAATGGAAAAGCTCAAGGCGATTGACGAAGTTGC
>JAFLUO010000075.1 GCA_022508705.1 Oscillospiraceae bacterium | reverse complement strand
TTGCCGAGTATTATAAGCAGTGCTCCGTTTTTGTTTTGCCGTCTTATTACCGTGAAGGTACTCCCAGAACGGCATTGGAGGCAATATCTATGGGCAGACCTGTAATTGTGACCGATTACATCGGCTGCCGCGAAACGGTCATTGACGGAAAAACTGGATTTATGGTTCCTATAAAAGACGCCGATGCTGTGGCGGAAAAAATGATAGAATTTGTCAAATCTCCAGAGCTTGTAGCTAAAATGGGCACTGCCGCCAACGAGTACTGCAAAGAGAGATTTGACGTAAATAAAGTAAACAAAGTTATGTGCGAATATCTTAAAATAAGGAGTTAATTTAAATGTCACTCTACGAAAAAATTGTAAACGGTGAAGAAAAAATCTCGCTTGTTGGTTTAGGCTACGTTGGTATGCCCATAGCAGTAGCGTTTTCGAAAAAGGTCAAGGTAGTAGGCTTTGACTTGAATACAAAAAAAATTGAGCTTTACAAAAGCGGTGTTGACCCCACCAATGAGATCGGCGACGATGCTATAAAGGCTTGCACTGTAGATTTTACTGCCGATGAAACAAAGCTTCGGGAAGCAAAATTTCATATCGTAGCCGTTCCGACTCCTGTGAATGATGTTCACACTCCTGATTTGTCACCAGTTAAGGGCGCGTCGGAAATAGTCGGCCGTAATCTGACAAAGGGTTCAATAGTAGTTTACGAAAGCACTGTTTATCCCGGTGTTACCGAGGATATATGCGTACCTATTTTGGAGCGTGAATCTGGTCTTAAATGCGGCGTAGATTTCAAAATCGGTTACTCACCTGAGCGTATTAACCCAGGTGATAAGGTGCACAGACTTGAAACAATTAAAAAAATCGTCAGCGGTATGGATGAAGAGACTCTTGATGAGGTAGCAAATGTTTATGAGCTTGTTATTGAGGTAGGTGTTCACCGTGCCGAAAGCATTAAGGTAGCCGAAGCGGCAAAGGTTATTGAAAACAGTCAGCGCGATATCAATATCGCATTTATGAACGAGATTTCCATTATCCTTAATAAAATGGGTATTGATACTCAGTCAGTTCTCAAGGCAGCAGGAACAAAGTGGAATTTCCTTAAATTTTACCCGGGTCTTGTGGGCGGTCACTGCATAGGTGTTGACCCATATTACCTGACATATAAGGCAGAGGAATTGGAATATCACAGCCAAATAATTCTTTCCGGTAGGCGTATTAACGACTATATGGGTAAATACGTTGCCGAAAATTCCGTTAAAAACCTTATAAAAGCAAACGTTACAATCAAAAACGCAAAGGTTGCAATTCTCGGATTTACCTTTAAGGAGAATTGCCCAGATACAAGAAATACTAAAATTATCGACATTTATAATGAGCTTTGTGAATACGGTATTTCACCCGTAATTGCAGACCCTGCAGCAGATTCTGATGAAGCAAAGCGTCTTTACGGAATTGAATTTGTTGATGTTGAAGCAATAAATGATTGCGATGCTGTAATCCTTGCAGTTGCTCATGAGCAGTTTAAAGGTCTTACACAAGAAGACTTTGATAAGATGTTCAAAGCCGGTGACAACAGCGAAAAAGTGCTTGTTGATATTAAAGGTTTGCTTAACAGAAAAGAGTATGAGTCAGCAGGATATAATTACTGGAGATTATAAAATTGGAATTATTAATAAGCAAATGAGAGAGATTATTGGTTATTGATCGGAGGAAAAGCGATGAGAAGACTGTTCAATAATGTTATTAGCGTAATTCATTCAGCCATTCGTTTTGGACTTTTGAAAATTTTTAACTGGAACGGATTGAGTGTGAAGCTGATTGAACGTTTTTCCCCTAACATTGTGTTTGAGATAAACCGAGGTGCTAAGGTTCGGCTTGGGAAAATGGTCAGGGCTCACAGCGGCTGTAAATTCAAGGTTAGAAAGAATGCTGAATTAATAATAGAAGACGGTGTAAAGATCAATTATAATTGTATTTTTGTATGTAGGGAGAAGATTGTCGTAGGAGCTGGGACAGAATTTGGACCGTCGGTGTACATATATGACCATGACCATGATTTCCGAGCAGAAGGCGGAGTAAAGGCAGGCAAGTTTAAGACGGCGCCGGTAAAGATAGGCAATAATGTCTGGATTGGTGCTAATACGATGATTTTACGTGGGACAACAATCGGGAACAATTGCGTTATTGGTGCAGGAAGTGTTGTTTCGGGAAGAATTCCCGATAATTCAGTATTGGTACAAAAAAGAGAGGCCACAATATTACCGATTGATAGCGCTAAAGGCTGAGTTCCTAATTATAGCTTTCGGTATGGAATACAATTAATGATTAAATGTTATAAGGAGAATTTGTGATGGATATTCTTCAAACTGTGTATGACCACGCACCGATAATTATGCAAAATCTTATGACTACGGTTAAAGGATATCAAAATGAAAAATCCAGATACGGCAAAACGTATTATGAATACCTTGATTTTTTAAAGGATTTTGATACATGGTCACTGGAGGATAAGCTGGAATATCAACGCAGTGAAATGGTGAAATTCGTGCGTTTTGCGTATGAAAACAGCAAGTTTTATCATGAACTGTATAAAGATATTGATATTGACTCCATACAAACTGTTGAAGATTTAAAAAGACTTCCTATTGTAGATAAAGAGATGCTTCGCGCCAATATTGATGCTTGTATGGTTAAAACGGTAGGCGCGTATCATTGGGGCCATACCGGCGGAACGACCGGAACATCGCTTTCGTTTATTGAGGCGAATGAAGATAAGATGAAACGAATGGCTAATCTTGACCATTTCAAACGGAATGTGGGTTACTTGCATCTTAAAATGAAAAGAGCGACCTTTAACGGCAAGCATATCATACCGCCGAACCAAAAGAAAAAGGTGTTTTGGCGTTATAATAAAGCCTGTAAGCAGATGATTTATTCATCATTCCATATTACAGAGGAAAATATGAAATATTATGTCGACAGCCTGAATAAATTCAAGCCGCAGGCGATCGATGGTTTCTTTACTTCAATGTGCGATATAGCAGGCTATATGGAAAGACATAATATAAAAGCTGAGTTTACTCCTGTAGGGATATTTCCCACGTCTGAAACGCTTACCGAAAGCGGACGTGCCTTGCTTGAAAGAGTGTTTGGTTGTAAGGTCTACAATCTGTATGCATCCAGTGAGGGTGCACCGTTTGTATATGACTGTGAAAATCAAGTCTTGCACGTTGATTTGTCAAGCGGTATATTTGAAAAGTATGATGATACCGACGAAGTGCTCGTTACAAGCTTTACCACACACGGAACGCCGCTTATCCGATACCGTATCGGTGACAGAATGGTTTTCGATGAGGACGGCACTTGCTCCTGCGGGAACAATTCACCCATCGTAAAGTCAATAGAGGGCAGACGCCTTGATTTTCTTTATACCGCTGAAGGTGCAAAAATCAACGCCGGTAATGTTTCCAATCTGTTAAAATATTTACCCAACGTGGTTGTCCGTTCACAGTTTGTGCAGGATAAAATGGAAGAAGTAACACTGCTGCTTGAAGTTGATAAAAATCTTTATGAAGAAGAATACGATAGGCTGATTGAAAAGGAGTTTAGGCATAAATTCGGTGAAAATACAAAGCTTACTATCTTTCACGTCGATGAAATACCGAGAGAGAAAAGCGGTAAATTCAGAATGATAAAGAATAATATTCAGGAGTAAAAACTGTGCGTGTACTTTTTATTTCAGCCTCTCCGATAATTCAGGAAATAAGTGTGGGAAATACTTTTTTAAATGTTTTTGAGGACATGGAAAACATTGAGTTTGCCAGTATTTATACAAGGGCAGGAACTCCCGATCCGAAAATTTCCCAAGGCTTTTGCATTACCGAAAAGATGATAATCAACGGTATTTTAAAAAAATCACCTGTGGGAAAAAGAGTTTCGTGCGATCAAAATAAAAATACTGAAAATCGGTCGGATAAAAAAGAACAAGGCATAATAAATTTCATGAAAAAACGCCGTTGGACCGTATTCTTTTGGTTGCAAAATTTAATTTGGAAAACAGGAAAATGGAAATTAGCTGAGTTGAGAAATTTTGTTGAGGAATATGATCCCGATGTAATTTTCACCTTATTGTCGAATCTTTCGTTTTTAAACAATCTGATTTTGTATGTGTTATCCGTTACAAATGTAAAGTTAATGTTATATGCTTGGGATAATAATTACTCGTTAAAACAGTTTTATCTGTCACCGCTTAGGTGGATTAACCTGTTTATTGACAGAGCAGCTATGCGTAAGGTTGCAAAAAAAGCAGAAAAATTCTATGTAATATCCGATATTCAAAAAGATGAATACGAAAAGTGTTTTAAAACTAACTGCAAAATTTTGACCAAATTTGCCGATTTCACTGCGCCTGCTCCTGAGTGGGCGGCTCCCGAGGGTAAAATCAAAATGCTCTATACGGGAAACTTGGGCGTTGATCGATGGAAATCACTGGAGCTCATTTCCGATGCAATAGAAAAATTAAATGATGAGGGAAATGATATAGAACTGAATATATACAGTGCCACACCGCTTACTAAAAAGATGAAAAATGCTTTGAGCAAAAACGGCTCGAAAATTCACCCGCCCGTGTCTTACGAAACGGTGCAGACTTTACAGCGTGAGGCGGACATTTTGGTACATATTGAGGGTCTGTCATTGCAAAGCAGATTGACGGTGCATCAGTCCTTTTCCACAAAGCTGGTTGACTATTTCCATATGGGCAAATGCATTTTTGCGGTGGGCAAAGACGACGAGGCGTCAATTAAGCATTTAATTGATAACGGTGCCGCCGTAGTAGCGAAAAGCGCTCCCGAGGTATATGAAAATCTCAAAGCTCTGTGCGAAAACCGTGAGCAAATCGTGGATTACGGCAAAAAAGCATATGAATGCGGCGCAAAGCATCACGATAAAACCACTATGCAGACAATGCTCGCAGACGACTTAAAAGCGATCTGTGAAAATAAAGGATAAAATATTTATGAAGGTATTACAGATAAATGCTGTAAATAAAGTTGCTTCCACAGGGCGCACCTGTTGTGAAATGAGCAATTATTTGATTGAGCACGGAGATACCTGTGTAACCGCATATTCAAAGGGCGTTTCGGTCGATAAAAATGCAGAGTACGTTATCGGTAATGCTTACGACGTAAAGCTGCACGGGCTTTTTTCACGTTTGTCGGGCAAACAGGCTTATTTTTCAAAAAGAGAAACCGGAAAACTCCTACGGTTTACAAAAGAGTTTGAACCTGATATAGTGATACTGAGAAATTTGCACGGGAATTATATCAATTTGCCAATGCTGTTCTCATTTTTAGCAGAAAATGATATAGCAACCGTTGCAGTATTACACGACTGTTGGTTTTTCACGGGCAAATGCTGTCATTATACTTCAAGCGGCTGCTATAAGTGGCAAACAGAGTGCCGTGACTGCCCCAGCCTTAAAAAATATAATAAGAGTTGGTTTTTTGACCGTTCAGCTGAAATGTTCCGTGACAAAGAACGGTTATTCAACAGCATTCCGCGTCTTGCCGTTGTGGGCGTGTCACAGTGGCTGACAAACGAAGCGAAAAAAGCACCGATTTTCAAAAATGCTCGTGAGATCATTAAAATATATAACTGGATAGATACAGATGTTTTTAAGCCTGTTGACGTTTACGATTTGCGTGAGCAGTTAGGGCTCGGCGGTAAAAAGATGATTTTAGCCGCCGCATCGGGGTGGAGCCGTGAAAAAGGGCTTGAAACAGTTATTGAACTTTCCAAAAAGCTTTCAGATAGTGAAAGAATAGTGATGGTTGGAAATATTAATGCTAATGTAACACTTCCCGATAAAATAATAAGCATGCCTGCAACGAATTCCGTAGAAGAATTGGTGAAATATTATTCAGCGACAGATGTTTTTTTACAGCCGTCTTTGGAAGAAACCTTCGGCAAGGTCACCGCAGAGGCACTCTCATGTGGTACTCCTGTTGTCTGCTTTAACTCTACGGCAAATCCGGAGCTTGTGGGAAAGGACTGCGGTGCAGTTGTACCAGTAAATGATATCTCAAAAATGCTCAGCGAGATAAGGACTGTTTTGAGTAACGGCAAATCCGCATATTCAGAAAAATGTCGTGATTTTGCTGTCCAAAGCTTTAATATGGAAAAAAATATTTCACAGTATTATGCCTTGTTCCAAAGGCTTTCAAACAAACAGTAAGGGTAAGAATTAGAGTATGTATTATATTTTAGGCATCTTTGTTTTAATACTATTTGTGCTTGCAAATTTGCACTATTCAAAGCGGCGACTGACTTTTCATAACCGTTCGCTGACAAGAGAAAAAATATTTTTAATGGCGGCTTTTTTTGCTGTGTTTTTGGTTATTGCATTACAGTCCGAACAGAGCAATAATGACCTTATACAATACTACAGAGCTTTCAGACGTTACAGTAATTATACGTGGGGCAATTATCAATATATTATAGATACCGCAAAGGACCCGCTTTATTATATCTTCGGTTCGCTGTTTTCACACATAGGTTTTAGTTTCCGTCAATGGTATTTGCTGATAGGATTTATTTATGCATTTTCCATATATTGGCTTGTAGGCCGTTATTCCTCAAATGTATATATAAGTTATATAGTATTGATAACCGTCGGTAGTCTAGGATTTGCCATGAGCGGAATGCGTCAGACTTTAGCATTTGCTATTCTGATGTTTTCGTTTAAATACATGGAAAACAAAAAAATTATAAAATTTATTTTACTTGTTTTGATTGCTACCCAGTTCCACAGTACGGCAATTATATTCATTTTAGCGTATCCTCTTTATTGGTTTAAATTGCGTATGCGCAACCTGATAATTTTAGCTTTAGGCGCTGTTGTGGTTATACTCAACAGGCGATTCTTCCTTGCAGGCTTCATAAACTTTATGGGAACGGACGAAACATACAGCGGTTATCTTGAAAAAGAAAGCGGACTTTCAATTGCAGGTGTTATTATTTTCGGTTTTATATTGATATTCTGCTTGGTAAGCTATTATTTAGGAGTTGAGGATGCAAAATACCGAGGGCTTTGCAACCTTGCCATAGCATCACTGACCTTTAGAATACTCTCAGTTATAATGATTGCGGAAATGTTCCGTGTATCTATGTATTTCGCTGTGTTTGACATAATACTGATTGCCGAGGCGTGCTCCTGCGGACCGAGAAATGTGGCTTTCCAGCGCTTAAAAACAGTCGGTGCAACTATGGCGATGACCGCGTACTATTTGGTATCTCCGTCAGGTGCGTTTGTTAATTATATATTCAAATAACGGAGGATCTCTTGTGAAACATCTTCATATTATAGGTGGCGGGAATATACGTGCTGCTCAGACTTTTTTAAAATTGATTTGTGAAAATTTTGATACTTCAGAGCATGCCCTTCTTTTGATAGGAACAACTTTAAGCAATACGGAAGTCTTTAAAGGAAAGATTTTCACTTTAGAAAAATATGATAACAGCAAAATAATAGAGCTGATTAAAGACAGCGAACGAGTTTTCCTACACAGTCTTTTTTTATCAACTGAAACTAAATTAAAGATATTGCTGAATCCTGCTTTAATGAAAAAAATAGTATGGATTGCTTGGGGAATAGATCTTTATGAAGATCACTACAGTTCCGGTTTGGCAAATAAATTAAAGAAAATGATAGATGAAAGGTTTAAGAAAAAAGTCAAATACTTTGTAGGTATTTTCCCGCCCGATATTGACATATTCAAAAGTAAATACGGAAACAGGGCAGCAACTTTTTTTGCGAAATACAGCGGAAGAGGGGGCAGTCCTTTGTATCATAACCCGCCCGTTGTCACTAAAATACAGGAAAAAGTCAGTAAGGCTGAACCTGTAAACATAATTATCGGGCATCAGGCAAATCCTATTTTGCAGCACAAAACGGTAATTGATTGGTTGTCGCGGTTTGCAAAGCAAAATTATAATATACATATTTATATCCCTTTGAGTTACGGAAATGCAGATTATATAAAGCTTGTAGAAGAATATGCGAAAAATGTTTTATCCGATTATGTTACGGTAGTTAAAGATTATATGGACTTGCCGAAATATATTGAATTTCTTCAAAATATGGATATAGCTGTCTTTCATACGGAAAGACAAATCGGACTGGGAAATGTTTATCCGCTTCTTTATATGCAAAAGAAAATTTATACGCGATCAAGCGGTGTAATGTACAAATATTTTAAAGAAAACGGCGTTAACATTCAAAAGAGCGAAGGGCTTGAAAAAATATCGTTTTCGGAGTTAATTCAAGATGTTGATATGACAGATGCCACTGCATTTGTGAAGTCAGTGCGTGATTATGAAACGAATGTACAGCGCTGGAGAGATGTCTTTGAAGGCGTATCCAAATAATAATATTAAAGAATAAGGTGCTTTATTTTGAAAAGTAAAACTGTATTTAACAATTTCCTATGGCGGTTTCTTGAACGGTGCGGAGCGCAGGGCGTCACATTCGTAGTATCCATTGTGCTTGCACGTTTGCTTGACCCGTCTGTATACGGAACGGTTGCGCTTGTAACAGTTTTTACGACTATACTCCAGGTATTCGTGGACAGCGGACTGGGAAATGCGCTTATACAAAAAAAGAACGCTG
>JAFLUO010000074.1:3179-9346 GCA_022508705.1 Oscillospiraceae bacterium | reverse complement strand
TTTGCATGACCGTAATTATTATCGCAATTGTTCCGACGGTTATTTTCAAAAAGCTAAGCCGTTGGCAGGGTGCTTTAATGCTTTGTATTTATATTGCTTACGTTGCGGTTCTCGTAACTAATTCTTCCATGCACTATTTGCCGTTTTAATTCTAAGTAAAAACACAATCGAATCTCTCTTATATAAAAAAGGCGACTGTTACATGACAGCCGTCTTTTTTACTGTAGATTTAATTATAACTCTATGTATTTGCCGATAAATTCTTTAACCTTTTCCTGATATTTTTCGGGATCTGCAAAGAATGACTGAGCGTGAATTGCAGGCTCAACTATCAGTAAATCCTTTTCTGTCGGGCAGGCATTGTAAAGCTCGTAAACCATTTCGGTGGGCACAAAATCGTCGGCACCGCCGTGAATGAAAAGCATAGGCACCTTTGCGTTTTTAACTGCTGCAACAGCGTCTGCTTCTTTAAAGGAGTAACCTGCCGTTTTTGAATTTATTACATTGGCTATTGAAATAAACGGTTGCGCAGGAACGTTTATGTAATGAGGAAAGCAGTATTTAATTTCATTTTCCGCACTTGTATATGCACAGTCGGAAATTATGCATGTAACGTTTTCGGGAAGCTCCTTGTTTCCTGCCGCCATGCAAACGGTGGCGCCGCCCATAGAAATGCCTGCAACTATAAATTTAATACCGTTTCCGAATTTATCGTTATAAAAATTCAGCCATTCAACTAAATCCTGCGATTCGTAATATCCAAAGCCTATGTACTTGCCTTCGCTCTTGCCTTGGGCGCGCTGGTCAATAAGAATAACGTTAAAGCCTATCGAATGGTAAAACTGTGCCTGCGCTCCGAAATCGCCGTACCGTGTCCCTCTGTAACCGTGGGCGCACAAAACGTAAATATTGCTTTCCTTTTCTGCGGGTACTAAATAACTGTAAAGACGAGCCCCGTCGTGAGCCACCATTTCAAATTCCTGAACACCCAGAGCCGCGCACCAAGCGTCATATTCATCATATTTTTCCTGTGAATATTCATAGCTGTAATCGTTCTCTCCCGTACCGTCGGGGGAAAGCTTAGCAAAAATTTTCGGCAGTATTAACGGTTTTCTTGATACTGCTTCGTTGGAGATAAGGGCAGTCGCTCCTGCAAAGCCCAAAGCGGCTCCGCCCAAAACGGAAAGTCCGATTGTTACTTTTTTATTCATTTTTTCACTCCTTAATTGTGAAATATTATCTATGTGCTGATTTAATTTTACTCTTTTATGTTATTAAAATCAAGATATTTAAAACTAAATGTTGACAAATCGACACTTCATTGTTAAAATTTTATCAAGATGTGTCGAATTGTCCCATTTTAGGAGCAACTTTATGAAATACATAGTGTTTTATCACCACGTTAAAAGTGAATTAAAAAGTTTTCTTTCTGCAGGAATTTTAGTTAAAGATGATGAAGGAGATGAAATCAAGCGATTATTTGACGTTTCAACGGATTTCAAAGCAATAAAAAGACTTGTAAAATCATTGAACGTCGGCAGAGTTCACTTAGAGCACCTTGACTGTATTTTAGAAGATTACTACACAGAACATTATTAAGTAAACGCTCAGTACAAACAACCATTGTTTACTTTTTTTCTGTCGGCTATGGACTTTTTATGTAAATTTGTGTAAAATATTCCTAATATGAACGAGGTGATAAAAATGAGAAAATCGCTGGCAAGCGCAATTTCTTTTTTTGTTTTAATTTCGGTTATTTTTTCCGCTTTATGCTTTGGTGTGTTTGCGGTAGACGATTATAATATAAGCTCAATGCGCCCGTTTATTGACAATAACAGTTTTGAAAACACTTCGAGTGATTTTACCGGCGAAAACGAAAAAAGCAAATACTATGTTACGGCTGTGGAGCTTAATAAGCTTACCGCGGGCGAAAGTGAGGACACAAAAACACTTATTACCTCGCAGGCTCTTTCAAGATTTGACGGCGCTTGCTACGGTATTTCCGCTACGATGGCTCTTGCCTTTACGGGCAGAATTGAGAGCCCTAAATCAAATTATTACTCAATAAATTTAAATGAAGACATTGCCTTTAAAAAACTGATAAACTATTATCACCTTACTCAGTACTGTATAAATAAAGCCCCGGAGAGTACAAAAGCTGTTTCAGAGGGAAAAATATCTGAGGATTCGTTAAAGCAAATCGTCGAATACGCCAAAAGCGGTACACCGTTTATCATTACGTTCAGAACCGAAAAACTGGCTCACACAATAGTTGCGTGCGGTTACGAGCATGATAAGGACGGCACGCACAGAGTGCGTATTTTGGATTGCAATCAAAAAGACGAATTTATGTATCTTTTAGTGTCAAAATGGTATAATTCATGGCAGTTTGACAATTCTGTTTATGAGTCCGACACGGTCTCGGAGTTAAGTTTTTCCACCTTGAATGTGTTTTCGCCGTTCGACCTGAAAGAAGAAAACGAAGCGGTATATTCAACAGTCAGCAGTTCAACGGTTATTGACACCGTTTGTACGAATATTTCCTCAAGCTTTACCCTTACAAATGGCGAGGGTAAAACACTGACCTTTGACAAGGGCGAAATAACGGGTGATATTGAGTTTTCGGATTTCAAGTATATTGCAAATGAAGGCGCCGGACTTAACACTAAGGTTGTATTTACAATAGAAGACTCAAATTCTTATACCGTTCAAAACAATAATGAAGAAATTGATTTAACGGTAGTCGGTGATAACGGTCTTTTCTTTACCGTACAGGGCAAGAATATTGAAAAAATATTTGCAGAGGAAGGAAAAAACACTATTGAGGGTGAGGATATGGAATATCGTTTGAGCGCACTCTCAACCGAAGAAAACGTTGATATGGTGAATGTCTGCGGGGAAGCTTCCGAAGAAATTACAATTGAAACAAAAGACGGTGCTACGGTAACGGATTCGGCAAACGGAAAAATTCACGTTTCAATCGTTTCTTACGGGCAATTTTACGAGAAGGATTTGTCAATTGAGCACGGTTCGTGCAGTATTTACTATTCAGATATTGTCGGAACGAATGTTGTAAGCGGAAAAGGATCTCCCGCCATAAAGCTCGTTATTGTGGCGTTTGTTGCGGTTGTGTTTATTATCACGCTGATTTCTGTTATAAAAAAGTATAAAAATAAAGACGGTTCCGAGAAAAAGGGCGAGGTAAAAAATGGGTAAACTGCGTTTTCTGATTTCAATAATAATAGGCAAAATAGTTTATTTGATAGGTAAGCCCTTCGGTAAATCAACAAATCTTCCGGGGATTATTATGCTTAAAATTTGCCCCGATGCGCTGGCAAGGTTTAAAATGCCCGAAAAGACCGTTTGCGTAACGGGTACTAACGGCAAAACAGGTACGTCAAATTTACTGACACATATCATTAAAAACAGCGGTAAAACGGTGCTTAACAATTCAAAAGGCTCTAATATGGCAACGGGGCTTGTTTCAGCCCTTGTAACTGATTCAACCCTTTCGGGGAAAATTAAATCAGATGTTGCTGTTTTAGAGGTTGACGAGCGCTCCTCACAGTATATTTACACACGCTTTACTCCCGAAATTATCCTTTGTACAAACCTTTTCCGTGACTCAATAATGCGCAACGGTCACAGCGAATTTATATTTGACAAGATAAACGATTATCTCTCAAAGGACACGGTTTTAGTTCTGAACGGCAACGACGGAATTTCAGGTCTTTTGGGTGAAAACGTATGCGAAAGAGTGTTCTTTTCAGTTGAAAAAACAGAGAGAAGTACCGAAAATTGCGAAGATACGGTTTGCGACCTTATCGCCTGCCCGAAATGTAATCATAAATTGGATTTTGAGTATTATCATTACAATCATATCGGCGTGCCAAAATGTTCTCATTGCGGATTTTCTATTCCCGAAAGTAAATTTACCGCAACCGATGTGGATTTTGAAAACGGCACGTTTAAAGTAAAAGGCGCAGACGGTGAAGATTTAACTCTGACCTTCCAAAAAGGCAATTTCTTTAACGTATTTAACATTACGGGCGCCGTGGCGGTTTGCAGACTTTTAGGTATCAGCGAAGAGGTAATTCAAAGCAGTACTGAGGATTTATCCTCAAAAACGGGCAGATTTGACGATAAGAATTTCGGCGGAGTTGAAATAATTTCAATGCTCTCCAAAAACCAAAATCCCATTTCCTGCTCACAGAGCCTTAAATATCTTAACAGCGCTGACGGTGAAAAAGATGTAGTATTGCTCATAACTGATTCCAACGATTCCGTACACGGTCACGAGGATATATCGTGGCTTTACGACACAGATTTTTCACCTCTTAAAAATGATAATATTAAACACATTTATATCGGCGGAACACGGTGCTTTGACACCGCCGCCTGCCTTGAAATTAAAGGAATAGATACCGCTAAATTAAAGCTTTTTACCGATTACGAAAAGCTTGCAGACGAGCTTTGCAAAGAGGCTTCCAATGACAGAAAAATTGTTGTTTATTTTGAGCTTTACGCCACGAGAATTGTTAAAATGATTAAAGACAAACTGGGCGCAAGAGGGGGAGAAAAAGAATGAAAAAATTTGTAATTGAAGTTCTTTACCCCGAGTTCAATAACCTTTTCGGTGACAGAGGAAACGCCGAATATCTGAAATCTCGCCTTGAAAAATCAGGGTGTGAAGCGAAAATTATTGAAACATATTTATTCAACGAGCCCAATTTCGTAAACGGTCAAACAGATATTTTGCTGATAGGTCCTTGCACCGAAAAATCACAGTTAACAGAGCTTGAAGAGTTAAAAAAATATTCCGACGCAATAAAGACAAGAATCGAAAAGGGTGGAGTGATCTTAGCAACGGGCAATGCCTTTGAGCTTTTCGGAGAATATATTGAAAATCCAAAAGGCGAAAAAACGGAGTGCTTAGGATTTTTTCCGTATTACGCTAAGCAGTTTTCACGGCTTCGTTTTAATGACAATGCAGTGGGCGAATTTGACGGCATGAAAATTACGGGCTTTAAAAATCTTTTGAGCCACGCATACGGAGAAAATCCCTATCCTTTCCTTAAAATTCTAAAGGGAATAGGAATGAATAAAGAAACTAAAATCGAGGGCGTTCACAAAAACAATTTCTTTGCAACCTACCACACAGGGCCTCTTCTTCCACTAAATCCCGATTTTACGGAGTATTTGGTAAAACTTTGCGACGAAAGCATCGTTTTAGAAGAACTTACCTTTGAAAAAACGGCAAAGGAAAAGAGAATTAAAGAACTTTTGGGCTGATTTCAGCGAAAAACGGCGGGCATACTCAGTATGTCCGTTATTTTTATAAAATATCGCCTCAAAAACCACAATATATGGTGGAATTCTATTGCAAAATAAGTGTTACTTTGATATAATAAGATGTTAAATAGCACCCTTATATATTTTCGGAGAATATTTATGGACAGAGAGAAAAATACGGACAGGTTCGCAGAAGAACGGCAGAAGGATTTGATTATCGGCAGAAATGCGGTAACAGAGCTTTTAAAATCGGGTCGAGAAATAGATACGCTTTTTGTTTTGCGCGGTGAAAAAAGCGGAACGGTAGGAAAAATTATTGCAGAATGTAAAGAAAAAGGCGCAGTTGTAAAAGACGTTGACCGTAAAAAATTAGACTTTATGTGCGGACACGCCAATCATCAGGGTGTTGCCGCAACCTGTGCCGCCCACGACTATTCAACAGTTGAAGAAATTCTTGAAACAGCAAGAGAGCGTGGAGAAGCGCCGTTTATTGTTGCCTGCGACGGCGTTGAAGATCCGCATAACTTAGGCGCAATAATCCGCACTGCAGAGGCTACGGGAGTGCACGGAATAATTATTCCCAAAAGGCGTAGCGCATCCCTTAATTACACGGTAGGCAAAACGAGCGCAGGAGCACTGGAATATATGAAGGTTGCCCGTGTTCCAAATTTGGCTTCTACCCTTGACGACCTAAAAAAAGCAGGAATGTGGATATACGGCGCCGATATGAACGGCGAAGACGCAAGAACCGTTGATACCTCGGGTGCGGCAGTTCTTGTAATAGGCTCGGAGGGGAACGGCATCAGCCGAATTGTCCGTGAAAAGTGCGATTTTATTATATCGCTTAAAATGAAAGGCAAAATCAATTCGCTTAA
>JAFLUO010000074.1:0-3079 GCA_022508705.1 Oscillospiraceae bacterium | reverse complement strand
ATTATGGCAGAAAGAATACCGGAGTCAATTATTGACGATATTCTCGAATCGACAAAAAAATATTCATCTGAAACTGAAACACCTGTCATTTCAATGGGAGAGGTTGACGATTTACTGCTTTCGTTAGGGTTGACGGAATTTTCAGATACAGAGGGAAATTCCGAAAATGTTAATAATAAGGTAGTTTCGCCCGTTAACGAGGTAAAAGAAGATAAAAAAACCGATGAAGAAGAACTTAATATATCATTCGGGCAGTACCAAAAAAAGCAAGAGAGAAAACCCTCTGATTCTTTAGAAAACTTAAAAAAATCAATAGAAAAAAGATACCGCAAGGAAGAGAAAGCGGCAGAGATTGAGAGTGCCGAAAATGTCAGCGTTTCGGAAGATGAAGACGGGCAAATGGAGCTTCAGGTTGGCGGTGAAGAGATAAGCACAGCCACAGAAGAGCAAGGTAAAGAAGAAACGAAGAGCGAACTCCATTCCGTCAGCGGTCAGATTTCAATAGAAAAAACGAGAATGTTCAATGAGGTTAAAATTCACGGCGAATATAATCCGAACATTTCTCATAATCTTGGAAATAAGGTGGTTCGCACAACAAAAGGCGAGGGCGAGGCGGTTTCCACCCCCGTTATGGGCGAAGAAAAATACAGAAAGCATTTTATGAATAAGCCCGTCCAAAACCTTGAAAAAACTCAGGAGCACCGCGAGCTTATTTCGTCTCTCCCTGCAAAAACCCTTGAAACACCGGGTATCATTGTAAAGAAAAATAAATATGCGTCCATAAATACTGACGGATTTGAGCCTATTCCCACGATAGTTTTGGCAGAATCTGAAATTCAGGATGAAATACATTCCCATTCCGACGACGTTTCAGACGGTCAGATTATGCTTGAGGGCTTCGGTGAGGAGGAAGTAATCGAAAAAACCACCGAAGAAGAGGCCGAAGCAAAGCTTTTGGAGACACGCCAAGAGTTAGTAAAAGATTTTCTTGATAATGCAACGTTTATGCAGGATATTGAAGAAGCAGAAAACGCTCACATTGCCTCAACACGGACTGAACAGCGTAAAAAGCGCTATGAGCGCAAAAAGAACCGTGTTAAGCGTGAATTTTTCGGCCCGAAAGATACAGACGCAGTAGTAACCGAATATTTAAAAGAAAAGAGCAGAATCACTGCAAGACTTGTTGTTTTGACTGCCATTTGCGCGGCAATGGCGATTATCTCCGTGGTTGTAGGTACAGGCAACGGCAATTTTGATATGTTCGGGGGCCTTGAGAGTGCATATATTGCAGCAGAGCTATTACTCCTTGTAATTTGCTGTGTAATCAATATAAAATCTTTTAAAGAAGTTCTTAAGAGCTTTAAACCAAGTCTTGATTTAGGTATAGTTATTGCCGCATTGGCAGGAGTTTTGCAGACGGCGCTGTCCTTTGCATTCACGGATTACGTTGAATCCTCAGTGCATCTGTTTACTGCGGCCGCTGTGCTTCCGATGATTTTTAAGGCGGTAGGCGAGCTTATTGAATGTCGTAACGACCTTGAAAACTTCGACCTTATTTCTAATAATGAAAACGGTTATTACGCCGTTGAAAATATCGAAGACGAGGACTCTGCCGCAGAAATTGCAAGAGGGCTGATGTTAGGCGAGCCTGAAATAAAATATTCTGCTAAAATCGGTTTCCCTGAACGCTTTGTTGAGATTTCAAGAGAGGCAGACGTGGTGCCGTCAATTTTAAAATATTCACTTTTGGGTGTGACGGCGGCATCTTTAATAGTTGGACTTATTACCCTTATTTTACAAAAAGACGTTCTCGTTGCAGTTTCCGTATTTACGGCGGCTCTTTTAATGGGAATACCAGCGTGTGCGGGCATAATAACCGCCGCAAGCCTTTCACATGCGAACCGAAAACTGCGGGAAGATAACACGTTGCTTAACGGTTACTCGGCAGTGGAAAATGCGGTTAACTCAAACGGAATAATCATTGACTCGGCAGACGCTTTCAGGAGCGGCGGCTGTAATATTGAGGGAATTAAGCTTTACCACAAAATGCGTATTGATGAGGCAATTCTTTATACTGCTTCGGTAGTCATTGCTTCAGGCGGTGTTCTTTCTGAAATATTTGAGGGAGTTATTGAGGGTAAAAAAGAGCTTTTGCTCCCAGTTGAAACGCTGGCTTATGAAGAAAAGCTGGGCTGTTCCTGCTGGATACATAATCACAGAGTATTAGTGGGCAATAAGGAGCTTTTAAAGCACCATAATGTTGAGCTTCCCTTAGACGGGCTTGAAGAAAAATTCAGAGAGTCGGGTAAAAACACCCTTTATCTTGCCATTGAAGGCAAAATTGCCGCAATGTTTATTGTCGTTTACAAGGCGGATGAAACAACGGCCCATTATGTCCGCGCCCTTGAAAAGGACGGAGTATCAATTCTCTTCCGCACATCCGATGCAAATATAACCGAAACTTTCCTTGAGCGTGAATTAGGACTTCCCAGAAATGTAGTTAAAATCATTAACCCCGTTGCAGGTGAAATGTTTACTAAGATTAAAAATGAAGAAAGAGAGCAGGGTAAAGCTCTCATAGTTCATGACGGAAAAGCCGTTACAATGCTCAAAGCCCTTCATTCGGCATTTGGAGTAACTCAATTTGTCAATGCATCAAAAACCGTGCAGGCAGTAGCGGCGATTATAGGCGTTTTGCTTGTGGCAAGCCTTGCCCTTATGTCTGCCGTAAGCCAAATTTCAGTTTGGCAGATAATTCTTTATCAAATCATTTGGGGCGTAGTTCTCTATTTCCTTCCTGCAATCAAAAAACCTGATAAAAGAGTGAGATAAATGGAATTTTTCAATCAAATTAAAGATGCGGCCTTGTGGCTTTGGGGCATCGACCCTTTTCGTGAGGCAATTGATGCACTATTCAAAATAATGCTTGCGGCAATGCTCAGCGGAATTATCGGCTATGAGCGTGCTCATTCCCACAGACCTGCGGGTCTTCGTACACATATTTTAGTAGCCATTGGCTCAACTCTTGTAATGCTTACCGCAGTTTATATGAGTACAAACACGAACGCTACTATTGACG
>JAFLUO010000073.1 GCA_022508705.1 Oscillospiraceae bacterium | reverse complement strand
AGGGATTATATATGATTATTGAAATCAACACTTTCGATCAAGTTGACGGAAGAAAACTGATGGATGTTTATAGAGAGAGCAATATAGAAAACACGGATTATTTCTATCCTGATGTATCTGATAAAGATGAAGCACTGCAAAAAGTTGAATGCGATTATTTGAATTATATCGAAAATGATTTTCTTGCCGATAGTAAAAACCGCTATATTGTTTTAGAACATGACGGGATTTGGGTATGCGCCTTGAGATTATACTGCGTTGACGATAGGCTCTATTTTATTGAGGCATTGGAGACACATCCTGAATACAGAAGAAAGGGCTATGGGGCACAGTTACTTGCAGGTGTGATAGACCTGCTGAAAAGACAGGGAGCTTTTACTATCCGCGATTGTGTTGATAAAAAGAACACGGTCTCTCTTCTGACCCATCAGAAAGTCGGCTTTGTTATCTATAGCGATAAAGGATATGATTATTTGCAAAATGAAACGGATAACGGAAGCTACGGGCTACAATTTACATATGGCTGGTAATTGAGTTAAAGATTTCAGTTTACCATTCATCAAAAACTTAAAAAAATAAAATCCAAAATTATAGTGTAAGTTTTCTCTTTGTTCTATCTTTCAATTTTTCAGTAGATATGGTATAAATAAAAGCAGTCAAAAAGATAAATCGATATTTATAGGAGTGATTTAGATGATTGCATATTCAATAATTCTTTTTGCAGTAGCGATTTTGATTCTTGCTTTTGGTATTTCAATTTATATGGGAAACACGAAACTGATACATGACTACCATCAAACGAATGTCAAAGAATCCCAGCGACAGGAATATGGCAGGAGTTTTGCAAAAGGAATATTCGCAATATGTGCAACACTTATAATCAGCGGTATTATTGCGTTGTTTAGTAAAGAAAGTCAGCTTTTCAAGGTCTCTCTAATTGTTTTGCTTGCGGGACTTATTGTTTCCATTACGGTTATTGTAAAAGTTCAAAAGAAGTATAACGGCGGACTATTCTGATAATAACATTATGATTTACCATCCACAAAAACTTAATATAATAAAATTTAAAAATTATGTTGACAAAAAAACAGTGTTATGTTAAAATATTCAAGCGCTTAGATGCGGGTGTAGTTCAATGGTAGAATCCCAGCCTTCCAAGCTGGTCGTGTGAGTTCGATTCTCATCACCCGCTCCAATGCGCTGATAGCTCAGCTGGATAGAGCACCTGCCTTCTAAGCAGGGGGTCGGGGGTTCGAGTCCCTCTCAGCGCGCCATTAACGCTGAAAGTTGCTAAACAACATTTCGAGCGTGTCATTTATGGTGGGATTAGCTTAGTTGGTTAAAGCGCCAGTTTGTGGCACTGGAGACCATCGGTTCGAATCCGATATTCCACCCCACCATTTCCGCCCTTCCCGAGCGTTTGGGCGGATTTTTTAATAAAAAACACAGTATAAATATTGGGGAGTCGTCAAGCGGTAAGACACAGCACTTTGACTGCTGCATGCGTGAGTTCGAATCTCGCCTCCCCAGCCAAAAAAATTCCTCGGACTTGTTCCGAGGATATTTTTTTACCTATTCACTTTTCACTATTCACTTTTAACCGATATAATACTGTGCCTGGGCGTTCCAAAGCTCTGAATACTTGCCGTTTTTGCTTAGTAATTCCTGATGTGTGCCTGTTTCAACAAGTTTAGCTTTATCAAAAACAGCAATGCGGTTACAGAAAATACAGCTTGAAAGCCTATGCGAAATGTAAATTGCCGTTTTATTGTCAACAAACGAGTTAAAGCGGTTATAAATTTCGTTTTCGGCAAGAGGGTCAAGAGCGGCCGTGGGTTCATCAAGTATTACAACGGGGCTGTCCTTATATAACGCTCTTGACAGAGCCAGTTTTTGTGCCTCGCCGCCTGATATTTCCACGCCGTTTTCGGAAATGTCCTTATAAAGATATGTATTCTCTTTATCCGGCATTTGCATTACTCTTTCAAGCACGTTTGAATTTTCAAGGCAATCATAAAGTCGGTTTGTGTCACATTCACCGCCTGCACAAATATTGTCTTTCAAGGAAATAGAGAATATTTGAAAATCCTGAAAAACTACGGAATAGAGCTTAACAATGCTCTGCTTTGAATATTCCTTAATGTTTATTCCGTTAATGAGGATTTCACCCTCGGTGGCATCGTAAAGACGGCACATAAGTTTAATAAAGGTTGTTTTGCCGCTGCCGTTTCTGCCCACAACGGCAAGGCGCTCGCCGTTTTTGACTGTTAGGTTTATATTTTCAAGGGCAAAGGTACTTGCAGACGGATATTTAAAGGAAACATTTTTAAACTCAATTTCAAATGTGTCGGAATTGAGCTCTGCCGTGCCGTATTCCTTATTATCCTCATGCTCAATAATTTCAAAATACACTTTTGCAAGGGGCAAAATTTCCGCAAGCTTACCGAGCGTGTTTGCAATCTGCATAATTCCGTTGATGATTTGCATAAATGCGCCGCAATACATTACGAGTGAGCCTATGCTGAACAGTCCGAAATTTCCCTTAACGCCTATAAAAACATAAACGCCGAAAGCCACCATTGCGCCCATAATTGCAACGAAGGAGCTTGTTTTTGCAGTTCGCATTGAAATCTTTTTTAAGGTATCTTCGCCGTCGGTCAGTATTTTATCCGTAGCAATATGGCTGATTAGTTCCTGCTCTTTATATACTCTGATTTCCTTGCCCGTTTTGTAATCGGCGAAAAGGCCTATAAAAGAATAGAATAATCTGTCAAGGGTGGCGTAGGCTTCGTTGGCTTTAAGATAAGATTTGTTGATTTTTATTGCAATAAGGAGCATTATAACGCCCATTACGGCAATAACACCTATTAAGCTGATTAAGAATATGGGCTTTTCAAAAAAGGTATCGCCCGTTTTGGTAAATCCGATTTTGAGCAAAGGCATTATCATAATTATTGATACTACCAGCGTGTAAAGTCCGCTGATAAACACCTGACTTGTCCAAATGTAATAGGAAAACCTTGCCCAGCGGCTTGCGCTTGCCTCTTCGTGCTTATGTATTGTTTCTCTGAAATGACTGTCCTCTAAAGATTCATATTCAGTGTGGAAAATCTTTTCAGCCATTTTGAAATCTTCTTTATCATAAAGAGTTGTGTGCAAAACCTGATAATAGTCGTCTGAAAGACTACCCGCATAATTAAACGCAAATCCGAGTATTACGGCAACAATTATATACGAAATTATACTTTTAAAATCAGCGCCGTTTGCCAAAAGCGAAACGATTTTTGCGGTAAAATAAATATTAACAAAGGGTTTTGTGGCAGTAATAACCGCATTAAAAAAAGCAACGGGCAGAATTTTCTTGTCGAGCCTTATAATTTCACGGTACATTTTAAAAATCATTTTAAAATTACTCATTGACTGCCACCCCCTGCTCTTTGTAATAATAGCTTTGAAGCTGATACATTTTGTAATACGCTCCGCCTAAAGCCATCAACTCCTCGTGAGTGCCTTCTTCAATAATCTGACCGTCGGAAATAAACAAAATTCTGTCGCAAAAACGAGTGGAAGACAGTCTGTGAGAAATAAAGAAGGACAGCTTATCTTTAGTCAATTCATTGTATTTCAAATACAGTTCGTTTTCTGCAATGGGGTCAAGAGCCGCTGTGGGCTCGTCAAGAATAAGAACGGGTGCATTTTTATAAATTGCCTTTGACAATAACAGTTTTTGCTTTTCACCGCCCGAAAAATCTACTGCGTCATTATAAACCTCTCTGTCCATTAAGGTGTTTTCTTTGTGTGTCAATGAGTTTATTTTATCTTCAATTCCTGCATTTTTAAATGCGGCAAACAGTTTTTCTTTATCATAATCGAGTGTTGCCGTAATGTTCTGCGCAATAGTCATCGGCAGGAAACGGTAATCCTGAAATATGGGTGAAAACAAATCAAAATAACTACTTTTTGAAATGGATTTTACGTCTTCACCGTTTAATAACAACTCGCCGTCTGTGGCAGTGTAAAGACCGCAAAGGAGCTTGATAAGAGTGGTCTTTCCTGCGCCGTTCTCCCCTACTACTGCAATATTTTCGCCGTTTTTAAACTTTAAATTGATATTTTTTAGAGTTGGTTCCTCTGCCGACGGATATTTATACGAAACATTTTTAAATTCAATGGTATCCACCTGGTTTTCGGTGAGTTTTTTACCTTTATCCGCAATGTCTTCACTTTCAATATAGGCTCTGTACGCTTTACATTCGTTACAGCTTCTTTGAATTTGGTTGTAGGAGAAAACCAATCCCACAACCCAATTTGAAAATCCTGTGATAATGCCGAAATAGAATATAAAATCAGAAACCGAAAGTCTGTTCGCAGTTACTAAATACACAAGATAAAAATATGCAATAGCCTCTCGAATCAAATTAAGCAAAGCGGTAATACCGTCAAAGGCTATGCTTTGATGAGTATATTTTGCATAGATTTTTTCAATACTGTAAATTGACTCGGCAAGGGCTTTAATGAAATAATCACTCAGTCCGTAAATGCAAATGTCTTTTGCCGCCTTGCCGTCCTTTGAAACCTTATAAAAATAATTGAATCTGTTATTAAGCTTTGATACTTTTCCAAGATTGTCATACTGCTTAACGGCCAAAAATTTAAGAATAAAAAACTGCGCAATACAGGTTGCAATAATAAGCAAAATTATGAAAATATTGATTTTGTAAAGAAGAAGGCTTGAGGCAATTACGCCCACAACCGCAACGCAAAACTGATTGCACCTGTCAATAAAGTTAGCGCCACCTGACCACCTGCCGCTGTAAAACGCCTCGGCTCTTTTTTGCATTTCACGCTTTTCCAAGGTTTCGGTATTTACATAATCCGTAGTTAAATTTTTATTAAACGCCATAACGGCATAGCGCATACGGACTATTCTCGCTCCGCCCCTGACAAGCTCGCTCATAAAGGGATCCATCCAAATGGTAAACGTCAAAAGAAGGCTCAGCAGTCCGATAATTATGATAAGTTTTTGTGTTGTAACGCCCTCGTTTATGGCGTCAATCATCGCTTTGGGAATATACGCCGTAACCATTGGTTGCAAGACCATAGCAGGAACACGGATAACGAAATAAACAATGCTTTTTTTGTCCCACTTCAACCAGTTTTTCAGCATATATTTAAGGTTTTCTCGCATTTTCTTCACCCCTCGACTATTAAAACATAAATATATTTTATATAATAACCGCCCAAATGTCAATAATGAATTTGGGATATATCCCACTCGATATATCGTAAATTGATATAAAATTTTACTATCACATCATACAATAAGATGAGGCGGTAGTTATGAAAATTAAGCAGGCAGTGGCCCAAAGAATAATAAATTTGTGTAAAGAACGGAATATTGCAGTCAATGCGCTGGGCAATATAAGCGGTGTAAACCCCTCAACCATTTACAGTATGCTAAATTCCAAAAGCCAGAATCCCGGCGTAGTGTCAATTCAAAAAATCTGTGACGGGCTTGAAATATCCATAAGGGAATTTTTTGACGACGATATTTTCAATAATATAGAACAGGAAATTATGTAACCTTTTTACTTTCTTTATATAAGACGAAAATATAACAAAAACGTCCGTAAACACATAAAAATACAGCGTACTCACCAAAAGAGTACGCTGTTTCTTTAGCAAATATTATGCATCGTAAATGCCGAGAATGACTATACCTATTATAGCAACGGCTATTGTAATATAATGCTTAACGGACAGCTTTTCTTTAAGGAAAATTCTGCTCCAAATGACAGATGCCAAGCAATATGAAGAGATAATGGGTGCTGACATTGCAACATGCTCTTCATCTGCAAGAGCGTAAATATAAGCAAACTGACCTGCCGTTTCAAATATAGCGCCAACGTATTTTGGAGCCTCTGCTTTGGGAAGAAATTTTTGCTTTTTAATAAGTTTAACGTAAATAAATGCAACTATACCGCAGATAAGGAATGTAAGCTCGTAAGCCACGTTTGCAACGTCCTCATCAAGAGTATTAAGAACAATACTGTCGGCAAATGTTCCGAGGGCATCAAGCAAACAGTAAATGAGCGGTAAAACTATTGCAAGAGCAGATTTTGAATACTTATAATTTGCTTTTTCCTGACGAAGCGCGCGAAGCTCATCATCCTCATGAGCTTCAACAAATCCAAGACCGATAACGCCCAAGCAAACAAGGGCAATTGCAATATACTGAGGGCCTGCCAGTCTGTCACCCGTGATTATGCAAAGAACCGCTACCAGTGCTCCGGAAGAATTACAAATCGGTGAAGAAACCGAAAGCTCAATATAGCGAAGACCAATATACCCTATCGCCATTGAAAGTATGTAGAGCGCGGAAACGGGCAAATATTTGAGCATTGCGGAAACTGTAATTTCAACGCCTGAAACTAAGATTTCATACAGCGCATGAATACCCATTACAATACCGACGGCAGTTACCATTTTATAATGGGAGTATTTATCCCTTGCATCTGCACATCCTATTTTTGAAAACAAATCCGAACCGCTCCAACAGAGCAGAGCTATTAGTGATAACCAAAACCACATAAAAAATAAACCTTCTTACTGAAAAAAATCCTTGTGTATTGTAACTTATACGCAGTAATTTGTCAAGATATGTCAAGACCTTTGGTTGCAAAATCCAATATTATGTGTTATATTTTATTCAGAGGTGAAAACCATGTACGAGAGCACAGACGGAATTTTTATTATTCAGGGAGACGACGGCAAGGATATTGAATGTCATCTGCTTTTTTCTTTCGAGAGCGAAAACACAGGCAAGGTTTACATTGTTTATACAGACGGTTCTACTGATGAAAACGGAAATTTGAGCGTATTTGCATCTGCCGTGGAAGAATATATTAACGATGAAGACGTTACCTTCAGCGCAATTACCACACAGGCAGAATGGGCGGAAATCGACGAAAAGCTCAATGAATATCTTAGTGAAGAATAAGGTGAAAAAATTATGGATACTTTACAGTTAATGAAAATCAGACATTCCGTAAGGCAATATACTGAACAAAAAATAGAGGGTGAAACTCTTGAAAAATTAAAGGCAGAGCTTCGTTCAGCCGAAGAAAAAAGCGGACTTTCCTTTCAGCTTCTGCTTGATGAGCCCGGTGCTTTTGACTGTTTCCTTGCAAGAAAGCTTAACTTTAAAAATGCGAATAATTATATAGCCATAACAGGCAAAAAGACATTTGAAAATGAAATGAACGCAGGGTATTTTGGTACGGAGATTGTTCTAAAAGCGCAGGAAATGGGTCTTAACACCTGCTTTGTTGGTGGAACCTTCAGCAGAAAAAAAGCGAAATATGAACTGCAAAGCGGAGAAAAGCTTCTTTGCATAATAGCTATCGGCTACGGCGAAACACAAGGTACACCTCACATAAACTGTTCCATTGACAAACTTTGCGATTTCAGAGGAGATATGCCCCCGTGGTTTATGAAAGGCATGGACTACGCAATGCTGGCTCCCACGGCTATGAACGACCAAAAGTTTTGCTTTATTCTCAGAAACGGGAACGAGGTTAAGCTTGTGCCACGCGGTGGTCACTGCAAGGGCGTTACACTGGGAATTGTTAAATACCACTTTGAAGCAGGCGCAGGAAAAGAAAACTTTGTGTTTGTGTAATTTAAGTTAATAAAGAATTAAACGGCATACAGAGTTGTATGCCGTTATTTTTTGTATTTATTTTCTTTATGATATCTTCATTCTAAGGCGCATTTTATCGCTTATCATCGCAATAAACTCCGAATTGGTAGGCTTTCCTCTTGTGTTTTGAATGGTGTATCCGAAATATGAGCTTAAAACGTCAATATCTCCCCTGTCCCAGGCAACCTCTATGGCATGGCGTATGGCGCGTTCAACACGGGATGCGGTGGTACCATACATTTTTGCAACGGTTGGATAAAGAATTTTCGTAACCGAGCTCATCATTTCACGGTCGTTTATGGAAAGGATTATCGCCTCTCTGAGATAATTGTACCCTTTAATGTGAGCAGGCACGCCTATTTGGTGCATTATTTCGCTTACAGTCACCTGAAGCTCGGCATCCTCACTCTTACGGGGCTCTAACGATGTAGTCTTTCTTGAAGAAAGCTGAGTAATTCGCCTTGCAAGCATTTCAATATCAAAGGGCTTTAAAAAATAATAGTCCGCACCTGCTGACAAAAGCTCTTGCTCAAAACGCTGATTATCCGAGCTGGACATTACCATAATGAGCGGCGCACCGTCTTTTGACTTTAATTCCTCTGTAACGCCCAATGCGTCTATCCCTGACATAAACGCATCCATTACTACAACGTCCGGCGAGCTGTTCTCAATTTTAGAAAGAAGCGCCTTTCCGTCTTTTTGACAAAGACTAACCTCACAACCGTAAGAACGCAATAAATTTACACAATTCCTTCCGAAATCCGTTCCTTCTCCTGTCACTACCACTTTTAAGCCATTATTCATGTTTTTTCCTCCGTTTTTTTTAAACCGCTTGCGGCTTCTTTATTTCTTCCGTATTTTACCATAAATGGTAATAAATGGCAATAGAGAAATCCAAATTTTTTCAAATAAAAATAAAAAAATTTTTAAAACTGCCCAAAATCATAAAAAATTATGTCGAAAATGAAGCATTTAGAATAATTTGTTGATACTTATAAAAACAATTCGCTTTTTGCAGGATATTCATATTTTCCTGCGTATTTTATGAATAAAACCGCTTTGATTTTTAATATATTCAGCAAAAAATTGACTTAAATTTCAACAGTCAAATTGTTGAAAACTCTGTTGAAAGTGTTTAAAAGTACGCAAAATAAGCGTTTTTCCTCTAAAAATTTGTGAAATTTTGTAAAGTAAATTGCTTTACAACGGAAATTTTCTTTTGAATATACATTTGTATATTCATTTATTTAAGATATAATTTAAAACGGCTCGGTCGGGCGTGGAAACCCGCCCCTACAAGTCTGATAAATAAAAAACTCCTCTGAAAATCAGAGGAGTTACATAAAAGTTTATTTAATTTTTTAGTTTTGTCTCAATCTCTGCGAAGGGCTTCGATCGGCGGCATTTTGGCAGCTCTTCTTGCGGGATATACGCCGAATATTATTCCTATTGCAGAAGAGAACCCGATAGCAATTGCCACCGTTGAGAATTTAACGGCAAGCGGAACTTCCATTATATACGACACCAAAGCCGCTGAAGCAACACCTATAAGAAGGCCTATTGAGCCGCCTATAAGGCAGAGAATTACCGATTCGGTAAGGAACTGTAAAAGAATTGTGCCTGTTTTAGCTCCCAGAGATTTTCTGATA
>JAFLUO010000072.1 GCA_022508705.1 Oscillospiraceae bacterium | reverse complement strand
CAATTTGACCGTCAGTAGCTCGCACCTCAATTTCAGGGTCAAGAAGTCCTGTAGGTCTTATTACCTGCTCTGCCGTGCAAACGCTCTTTTCCGTTTCAAAGGGCCCCGGTGTAGCACTTACAAATATTTTTTGTCCGACTTTAGAATAAAATTCATCAAAAGTTAAAGGTCTGTTATCGTAAGCAGAGGGCAGACGAAAGCCAAAATTTATAAGGCTGTCTTTTCTTGAACGGTCACCGCCGTACATTCCTCTTACCTGCGGTAAAGTAACGTGTGATTCGTCAACAAAAAGTAAAAAGTCCTTCGGAAAATAATCAATAAGCGTAAAGGGCGGCTCACCGGGTTTTCTGCCGGACATTACAGCGGAATAATTTTCAACACCCTTGCAAAAGCCTGTTTCACGAAGCATTTCCATGTCATACTCAGTACGCTGACGAATTCGCTGTGCCTCAATAAGCTTACCTTGTTTTTCAAATTCGGCAACAGAACGCTCCATTTCCTCGGATATTTGCAACAGCGACCTTTCAAGCTTATCGGGTGAAATTACATAGTGCGAGGCAGGATAAACAGCAATGTGAGAAACAGTGTTTTTGACGGAACCTGTTATCGGAATTACTTCACAAATTCTGTCAACCTCATCACCGAAAAATTCAACACGCACTGCCGTATCGCTCGAATATACAGGGAAAATTTCAATAATATCCCCTTTTACTCTGAATTTGTTTCTTACAAAATTTATATCGTTTCGCTCATATTGCATTGTGACAAGCTTTTTTATAACGTCGTCACGGCTGATTTGCATACCCGTTCTGAGCGATAAAACCATATTTCTGTAATCAATAGGATCACCCAAAGAGTAAATGCAGGAAACGCTCGCAACAATAATTACATCTCGCCGCTCAGACAGTGCAGACGTTGCTGAGTGGCGCAGTTTGTCAATCTCATCGTTAATGGAAGAGTCTTTTTCAATGTAAGTATCAGTCGTGGCAATATAAGCCTCAGGCTGATAGTAGTCGTAATACGAAACAAAGTATTCAACTGCATTTTCGGGGAAAAACTCCCTAAATTCAGAACAAAGCTGTGCTGCCAAAGTTTTATTATGTGCCAAAACTAATGTCGGTCGGTTAACTCTTTCAATAATATTTGCCATTGTAAAGGTTTTACCGCTGCCTGTTACACCTAAAAGCACCTGCTCCATAGCCCCGTTGTTTACACCTTGAACCAGTGTATCAATAGCAGTAGGCTGGTCACCCATAGGCTTAAATTTTGAATGTAAAATAAACTTATCCAAGGGAACACCGCCTTTCGATAAACATTTGTTCGTTTTCTTAGATATTATATACCTCTTTTTATAAAAAAACAAGTAGCTGCATAAAATTCCTGAGAAAATTATGCAGCATTTTTTCATTATTATTCAGTTTTTACAAGTAGTTTATTTTGTGGTTTTAGTTAAGATTAAATCGTATATTTCTTTTGTTTCTTCCGCATTTTTCCCGTTGATAACAAGAATACTGCCGTTTACCTTCAATACAATGCAGGAGCTGTTTTGAGCATAGGAATAGCGTGTGTAATCGCCGAACTCATCATTACGGAAACTACCAATTGCCAGTCTTGCAGAATACAGTCCGTTTGTTCTGATTCCCGAATCAAAAGACTCACGGTATTCAATCGTTTCAATATTATCACAGTTAATTTCCAAATCGCTCCAATAGTCTGCTTCAATTTTAAGAGAGTTATCTATACACTGATATTTTATATCTCCCGTGAACATAAAAACTGTTACGCCGATAAGAATTATCGTAACAAATATCGTATTTATTATCAGAAAGATTTTTCCACGCTTGCTCTTTGGAGCCGCTCTGTATGATACTCCCGCTTTTAAATGATTTTTGTATATACGGTAGGAATAAACAATAGGAGCAATAACCAATACAGCAATTGCAGCAGCTGCAACAGGAATTATAAGCTTACTCGGCAAAAATACCGAAAAGGCAAGGATTAAACCGCCGATAACCCAAATTTTACCTGCAAATCTGTGCGTTTTATTCCAATTTTCCTCATTGTTTAATGTCCACAAAATTTTGATTCCGAGAGTATGGTTCTGCTTAACTTTAGGTAAATAATTTCCAATAACTGCAAACATTATGCCGAGCATTAAAGGCATAAAATTCAAAGGATTAAAACTGTTACCGAAAGAAATGCTGTACATAATCTCATTGACAAACAGGGATACAAAAGGCACAATCCAAAATATCATTTCAAGTGCCTTTTTGCTTTGATTTTTTTGTTTTTTGTCAAATGATGTAACGATAAGGCAAATCCAATGAAGCGCTAATAAGATGATCGGCAAACCGAAAACTGCAAATGCTTTACTGCTCAAACCATCGGCATTTCCGTCCATTCCCCAATGCGTCAGCATTGTATTTGGTAATTTATTCCAAAAAACAACTCCGAATAAAGCAGGCAATAGTGTTATAAGCGAAGATATAATTACTTTATTTTTGTTTTTCTTAATCATTGTCGGTATCTCCCTTCAAATCGGCAATCCACAGCATCGTTTCCTCTAAGACCGATGTGTTGATTTGATAATAAATAAACTGTCCCTCACGTGTGTCTCTTACTAAATCAGCATCTTTCAAAACAGACAGATGACGTGATATTGAAGCTGATGTAACGGGAAAACAGTCTGAAATTTCCCCTGCCGACATTCTGCCGTTTTTCAGCATATTCAAGATTTCACGCCTGATAGGGTCTGAAAGAGCTTTTAACGTTTGCTGTAAACCCATATTCATCTCTCTTTCATAGATATTAACATTTAACCTAAATGTTAAATATATTATAACACAAATTATTATATTTTCAACTGCTTTTAATCAAATTTCTAAAAATAATGGTTGTAATAAAAAATCCCCTGCTTCTATTACAAAAAGCAAGGGATAATTTTAATAACAGTAATTTAATTTAGGAAAGTAATAATTAAAATTATTTGAAATATTTTACTGCTGCTTCAAACATCTTAATGTCATAATTGCCGGGAACATTCTTATAAAGTCCTGCTCCGACACGCTCGCTGTGACCCATTTTTCCGAATACTCTGCCATCAGGTGATGTAATACCTTCAATAGCAAACATAGAATCGTTGGGATTAAACTGAACGTCATTGGTTGCATTGCCGTTAAGGTCAACGTACTGAGTAGCAATTTGACCGTTTGCGGCAAGCTTTTTAATAAGTTCTTCAGAGGCTAAGAATCTACCCTCACCGTGTGAAATCGGAACCGAATACACATCCCCTACATTAGTAAGTGACAACCACGGAGATTTATTTGATGCAATTCTTGTTCTAACGATTTTTGACTGATGGCGTGCAATAGTATTGAATGTGAGCGTAGGACAGTTATCATCGGTATCAATAATTTTACCGTAAGGCACAAGACCGAGTTTAATAAGCGCCTGGAAGCCGTTGCAGATACCGCACATAAGTCCGTCTCTGTTTTCAAGCAAATCGGTAACTCCGTCTTTAATTGCGGCGTTACGGAAGAATGCAGTAATAAACTTACCGCTTCCGTCAGGCTCGTCACCGCCTGAGAAACCGCCCGGTATAAATACCATTTGAGCAGTTTTAAGCTTATTTGCAAACTCCTCAACACTTGACTGAATAGCTGACGACGTGAGATTTTTAATAACTATTATTTCAGGCTCAGCCCCTGCGTAACGAACAGCCTTTGCGCTGTCATATTCGCAGTTTGTACCCGGGAAAGCAGGAATAAGAACTTTAGGCTTTGCACACTTAATTGAAGGTGCAGGATAACTTTCAGCGTTATAATTAAAGTTTTCAACCGTTGTAGCATTTTCAGTTATATTGCAGGAATATACACCTTCAAGCTTATTTTCATAAAGGTCGTAAATCTCAGACATTTGTACTGTTTCATCGGCAAATTCGAGTATAGTTTCTTCTGTAATTTCGCCGATTACATCGAGATCTTCAGCATCACTTACTTCAAGTAAGAATGAAGCGTAATTGTAACCGAAAATATCGTCAACTGAAAGCTTATTATTAAATTTGAAGCCGAATCCGTTTCCAAGGCACATCTTCATTACAGCCTCTGCAATACCGCCAAGCCCGGGAGTATAGCAGGAAACTGCTTTGCCGCTCTTTATAAGAGCACTTACTTTTTCAAACACACTGAGAAGTGAGGCTGTGTCGGGAAGTCCGTCAGAATTGTATTCTGGTCTTATAATTACAACCTTATTTCCTGCCTTTTTAAATTCGGGAGAAATAATATCGGTTGTCTTTTCGGTAGTAACCGCAAAAGACACAAGCGTGGGAGGAACATCTAAATCTTCAAACGAACCGCTCATTGAATCCTTGCCGCCGATTGATCCGATTTGCAATTCTTTTTGTGCCTCAAAAGCACCGAGAAGTGCTGCAAGAGGCTTACCCCAACGCTTACCGTCCTGACCCGGTTTTTCAAAATATTCCTGGAAAGTAAGATAAACGTCATTGAAACTTGCACCAGTCGCTATAAGCTTACAAACTGACTCGATAACTGCAAGATATGCACCGTGATAAGGACTTTTTTCCATTACAAACGGGTTATACCCCCAAGACATAAGCGAACAGTCGTCAGTATGCTTTTCTTCAACACTTATTTTCTGCACCATAGCCTGAATGGGTGTTCTCTGGTTTTTACCGCCGAAGGGCATAAGAACCGTTCCTGCTCCGATAGTGGAGTCAAAACGCTCAGAAAGCCCTCTCTTTGAGCAAATATTAAGGTCTTCTGCCATAGCCTTGATATTATCGGTAAAACTTCCGCTTACTTTTTTATTAAAGTCCTGAGGCTTTTCGGGAGTTATTACAATGTGCTTGTCTGCACCGTTGGAATTAAGGAAATCTCTGCTGATATCAACAATTTTCTTACCGTTCCAATTCATCGTAAGGCGAGGATCTGCTTTAACAACGGCAACGGGAGTTGCCTCAAGATTTTCTTTTTCGGCAAGTGCCAAAAATGCTTCAACATTTTCTTTTTCAACAACTACTGCCATTCTTTCCTGTGATTCGGAAATTGCAAGCTCTGTGCCGTCAAGTCCGTCATATTTCTTAGGTACTGAGTTAAGGTCTATTTCCAAGCCGTCAGCAAGCTCACCGATAGCAACGGAAACACCGCCTGCGCCGAAATCGTTACAACGCTTAATCATAAGGCAGGCATCTTTATTTCTGAACAGTCTCTGTAATTTTCTTTCTTCGGGTGCATTTCCCTTTTGAACCTCTGCGCCGCAGGTTTCAACAGAATGAGCGTTATGAGCCTTTGATGAACCAGTGGCGCCGCCGATACCGTCTCTGCCTGTTCTTCCGCCTAAAAGAATTACAACGTCGCCCGGAGCAGGAACTTCTCTTCGTACATTTTCAGCGGGAGCGGCGGCAATTACTGCGCCTATCTCCATTCTTTTAGCAGCATAACCCGGGTGATAGATTTCATCAACTATTCCTGTTGCAAGACCTATCTGGTTGCCGTATGACGAATAACCTGCCGCAGCGGTAGTAACAAGCTTTCTCTGCGGAAGCTTGCCTGGAATTGTATCACCTACAGGAACTGTCGGATCTGCTGCACCCGTAACACGCATTGCACCGTAAACATAGCTTCTGCCTGAAAGCGGGTCGCGGATTGCACCACCTATGCAGGTAGCCGCGCCGCCGAATGGCTCAATTTCTGTCGGGTGGTTGTGAGTTTCATTTTTAAACAAAAGCAACCACGGCTCTTTTACGCCGTCAACTTCAATTTCAATTTTAACTGTGCAAGCGTTTATTTCTTCGGATTCATCAAGTTTCGTAAGCTTTCCGTTTACTTTAAGATACTTAACGGCAACAGTCGCCAAATCCATAAGGCAAATGGGCTTTGTTCTGCCAAGCTCTTTGCGAACCGAAATATAATCCTCATATGCTTTTTGCAAAAGCTCGTCTTCAAATTTTACATCATCAATGACGGTTAAAAATGTTGTGTGACGGCAATGGTCAGACCAATAAGTGTCTATCATACGAATTTCAGTTAAGGTCGGGTCTCTATGCTCCGTTTTAAAGTAATCCTGACAGAACTTAATGTCGTCTTTATCCATTGCAAGACCGTAATTTTCAACAAACTGAGTAAGCTCTTCCTCGGAATATGAATTAAATCCGTCAAGGGTTTTAACAGCTGTCGGAATTTCGTAGTTTACTTTAAGAGTATCAAACTTTTCAAGGGATGCCTCCCTTGCTTCAACAGGGTTGATAACATACTTTTTAATTTCGGCAATATCGCTGACAGAGAGTTCACCGTAAAGCGCATAAACCTTTGCAGAACGAATAATAGGTCTGTCACCCTGAGAAATAATTTGGATACACTGCGCTGCTGAATCAGCTCTTTGATCAAACTGACCTGGAAGATATTCAACGGCGAAAACTATTGCATCATTAGTTACAATTTCGCTTGTTGCAATATCAAGCTGGGGTTCGGAAAATACAGTTTTAACTGCATAATCAAAAAGCTCTTCCGTTATATTTTCTGCATCATAACGGTTGAAAATACGAACATCTTTAAGGTTTTGTATGCCGAGAAGATTTTTAGCATCATTTAACAAAGCCTTTGCTTCATTTGCAAGTTCTTTCTTCTTTTCAACAAAAATTCTGTAAACCAAGACTTTAAACCTCCTTGCAATTTAACGCTCTTTGACCGATATCGTGACGGTAATAAGCATTGTCAAAATGAATTCTGCCTACTGCTTCGTAAGATGCCTTTACAGCGCTTTCAAGGGAATCTTCAATACAAGTTACGCCGAGTACCCGTCCTCCGTTTGTTAAAAGCTTGCCGTCTTTAAGAGTTGCGCCTGCAACAAACACATTAATTTCAAGGTCTTCGGGAATTGTAATCTCATACCCCTTTTCATATTTTACAGGGTAGCCATCAGATGCCATAATAACACAGCAGGCATTTTTATCGGCAAATTTTACATCGCAATCGGCTAAAGTTTCGTTGGTAACCGCCATCATAACTGTGAGCAAATCGCTCTCTAAAAGCGGCAGAACAACCTGCGTTTCAGGGTCGCCGAAACGGCAGTTATATTCAATTACCTTAGGTCCGTCAGGAGTTATCATTAGGCCGAAATAAAGACATCCTTTAAATGTTCTGCCTTCCTGCTTCATAGCTTTTATTGTAGGCAGGAAAATCTTTTCCATACATTCATCAGCAACAGACTTAGTGTAATACGGATTTGGAGCAACAGTTCCCATACCGCCTGTATTAAGCCCTGTATCGTTATCCCCTGCACGTTTATGGTCCATTGATGAAATCATAGGAACAACAACGTTTCCGTCTGTAAAGGAGAGAACAGAAACCTCAGGACCTGTTAAAAACTCTTCAATGACAATATTGTCACCGCTCTTACCGAATTGCTTGTCCTTCATAATAGAAACAACAGCATTCTTGGCTTCTTCTCTTCTATTCGCAATTATAACGCCTTTACCAAGTGCCAAACCGTCAGCCTTGATAACTGTGGGAATTGGACAACTCTCAACATACTCGAGAGCTTTATCTGCATCAGAAAATACTTCATACTGTGCTGTCGGAATACCGTATTTCTTCATAAGTTCCTTTGAAAAGACCTTACTGCCCTCAATTATCGCCGCATTTTTCCTCGGTCCGAAGCAAGGTATGCTCTTATCTTCAAGTGCATCTACACAACCGAGCACAAGCGGATCATCAGGAGCTACAACAGCGTAATCAATTTTATTTTCAACTGCAAATTCAACGATTTTTTCAATATCAGTAGCGGCAATATTTACAAGCGTGGCGTCCTTTGCCATTCCGCCGTTACCGGGAAGAGCAAATATTTCAGTTACATCTTTATTCTCTTTAATTTTTTTTATTATGGCATGCTCTCTGCCGCCGCCGCCGACAACCATTATTTTCATAGGTCTTACCTCGTTTTTTATTAGTGATGGAACAATCTCATACCTGTAAATGCCATTGACATATTGTATTTGTCACAACATTCAATAACAGCATCATCACGGATTGAACCGCCCGGTTCAGCAATGTATTTTACGCCTGAACGGTATGCTCTTTCAATATTATCGGAGAACGGGAAGAATGCATCAGAGCCGAGAGCAACGTTATCTTTTGTTGCGAGATATGCCTCCTGCTCCTCTTTTGTAAAGGGTTCAGGTCTAACAGTGAAGTATTTTTGCCAAATTCCCTCTGCGCAAACATCTTCTTCGTTTTGATTTATATATCCGTCGATAACATTATCTCTGTCAGGTCTGCCGATATTCTCTTTGAAAGGAAGGTTGATAACCTTATCTGCCTGACGAAGGAACCAAGTGTCAGCCTTTGTGCCTGCAAGTCGTGTGCAGTGAATTCTTGACTGTTGACCTGCGCCAACGCCTATTGCCTGACCGTCAACTGCATAGCAAACTGAGTTTGACTGTGTATATTTAAGAGTAATAAGAGCAACTATAAGGTCACGAACTGCGGTTTCGGGCATATCTTTATTTGCCGTTACAATATTCGAAAGAAGTTCTTTGTTGATTTCAAAATTGTTTCTGCCCTGCTCAAAGGTAATGCCGAAAACCTGCTTGCGCTCCTGAGCATCAGGAACATAATCAGGGTCAATTTTAACTATGTTATAATTGCCGTTTCTCTTTGACTTGAGAATTTCAAGTGCCTCAGGCTCATAACCCGGTGCAATGATACCGTCTGAAACCTCTCTCTTTATCATTTTTGCAGTTGTAACATCGCAAACGTCAGAAAGAGCAACCCAGTCACCGAAAGAACACATTCTGTCTGTTCCGCGAGCACGGGCATAAGCACAAGCAAGCGGAGAATCGTCAAGACCTTCAATATCGTCAACAAAACAAGCCTTTTTAAGAGTATCGGAAAGAGGAATTCCAACTGCCGCAGACGTGGGGCTTACATGCTTAAACGAGGTAACCGCGGGAAGCCCGAGCGCCTCTTTGAGTTCCTTTACAAGCTGCCAAGAATTAAAGGCATCAAGGAAATTTATGTAACCGGGTCTACCGCAAAGAATTTCAATAGGAAGGTCACTACCGTCATGCATATAAATTTTTGAAGGCTTCTGATTAGGGTTACAGCCGTACTTAAGTTCAAATTCTTTCATTTCACTAACCTCAATTCTTATTTATTCTTGTTAACTATTCTTGAATCGTATTTGCCTGTTTCAATATCAATGTATCTTACAAATAATGAAACCTTATTATCTTCATTGAGATTTGACCAAATAAGGTCGGTGAGCGAATCAATATCCATATCGGGAAGCTCTAAGGTTTTAGGCTCGCCCTCAAAGCTCGGAAGCGGATTGCCGTCACACTTATATGTATGAATAAACTTAGCCTTGCCTGCAAGAGGATTTGAATAAGCGTAAGTATATCTCTGGCATGAGCTTCCGTCGCCGTCTGCAGATTTTAAAATCGACATAGCAAAATTCATTTCACCGTTCTCACGATGAATAATACCTGAAATTCTCGGAGTGTAATT
>JAFLUO010000071.1 GCA_022508705.1 Oscillospiraceae bacterium | reverse complement strand
ACAGAATGTCTCTTATGAACATTTCGGGCGCAGGCATATTTGCCGCAGACCGCTCAATTGACGATTACGCAAAGAACATCTGGCACGCAAAATCAGTTTTTAAGAAGTGATATTCAAATAACACAAAACAGGAGTATTTCCCAAAAAGAAATACTCCTGTTTTTTACCTATAATTCGATTTTAGAATTTGCGTTTTAATCAGTCATTGTCGCAATTGTTGTCGCAGCAGCCTGTGGGGCGGTACGAATCCTGAAGGCAGCCCTCTTTCGGCGGGAAGAACTCGTCAACGGGGAAGCGTATTCTGCGGAATGCGTCGCAGGGGCCTTCCTGCTCGTAAGAGCATTCACGCTTCGGCATGCAGAAGTCGTATGCAGGAATGAGCATCTGAACGTCACGCTCAAGCTGTACTATCGTGAAAATGCCGAGAGTTACAACAACTGCACGGTCATTGGGAAGCAAGCTGTCATCCACAAATGTTCCGATAAACCGTCTGCATACGCACTTTGGCACCTTGCATTTAAAGCAGTCGCAAATATCCTGCGGGCGCGCTATGCGTGCATCAAGCACTATCGGGTCAACTGTTTGAACCTTGGCACGGGGGTTGGTGTTTGCCATTTCAAGCTGAGTATCGTTTTCGTCAGATACAAAGGTTGATGAGAATACCTTTACGTTGCCCTCAGAGCCGTAAAGAACGCATTTTTTGTTAAAGGTTGCAAGGCCGTCAACCTGAATGGGGGCTACGCAGCCCGGCTGAACCGTATCAAGACATACCTTGAAAAAGTAGGTAAGGTCAACGGTGTAAAAACCGCGGTTAAAGGGCATTTTTTCAACATCTATTAAAACATTAAGTACTTCGGCACTGCGCGCTCTTACAGATGCTGCGGTGTTTATAACAGCCTGGCTCTCTTTGGTAAAGGTAAGGCGCAGATCCTCAAGGCAGTCTTTGTCGGCGCAGGAGTCATAAACTCTGTTTGTGTCAATGCAGACCGCTTCTTTTATTTTGTACGGCTGGTTAGATGAATTATCTGGCATAAATATTTCCTCCTCTTTATTTGTCAACTTATATTTATCAACTGACAGTATCATATTATGTGGAAAATGACGGGTTGTTACCCAAAGAGCTAAACAACAGAAAAATAATCTTAAATTTCGCGTTTCTTGCTTTTTTTTTGTGAATGTGATATACTACTAATATATATGCTGTTTTGAGGTATAGTAGTGTGAAAACACGCAGAAAGGAACGGTACCGCGTGTGCACAGTAATTTTTTCGTAAATTTTTGTGCGAATGCTGTATCGCATGGCGATTTTTATGTTTAACAATATCTACAATTTTCTATATCTTTTAGGGCTTCAGACATTGCGCCTTTTAAAAAAATTCGGTAAACGGCTGAAAGAGGTTCTTTTGCGCCCGCTTAAAGCAATAACCACTCTTGCCTTTACGGCGATTATAGTTATTGACAAATTTACGCTGAATACCTTTCATGAGGTAACGGCAGACGTTAAATCCTTAATTGCGAGCACTAAAAAAGTATTTTCAACGGTCAACGCGGACAAAAAACACAGACTTCATAAACTGCCAAAATACTTTTCGCAAATGTGGAGGCTTTATAAGCGCGTTTTCGTTTATGCAGGCAACATAGTTCTGCCGATTGTAAGCTTCATTATTATGCTCAACGTAATTTTTGCCTGGCAGGGCAAAACCTTCGCCTTGGAGCTTAATTACAACGGCAAGGTAATAGGCTACGTTAAGAGTGAATCAGTTTACAAGCAGGCTAAAAAGCAGGCGGAGGAGCGCTTGCAGATTTCTACCGCCGAAAGTGAAAACGACGAAGAAGACACGCAGGAGCTTATCGGCAATGCGGAATACAGCTTAAAAACGGTAAAGCTCAGCAAAATAAGCGACGCTGACGCCATTTGCGAAAGCCTTATTGAAAATTCCAACTGTGAAATCACCAATGCCTGCGGAGTTTATATTGACAATAACTTCCTTTGCGCCGTTAAAAACGAAACGGACGCCTTGGCGATTTTTGATAACATTCTGTCAGTTTATGAAGACGGTGACGAAAATTCAGCAGTAAGCTTTGTTGAGGATATAAACTACGTTCAAGGACTTTACCCCGATAATGAAAACACGGTTTGGGATGCGGAAAGGCTGTCGGATAAGCTTAATACCAAAAAGAGCGAAGCCCGTTACTATACGGTAGAAGCAGGCGACAGCGTTTCAAAAATAGCCGATAAATGCTCCGTCAGCTCAGCAAAGATTTTTGCTCTTAATCCGGAGCTTAACGAAAATATTCACGTAGGGCAGAAAATACTTATTGAGGGCGAAGTAAACTTTGTTCAGGTTCAAATAACAAAAACGGAAACTCATACCGAAACGATAAAGCATACAACGGTAAAGGTAAATACCGATTCTCTTTACGTGGGCGACTCTAAAACCGTTGTAAAGGGTGTAGACGGCGAACAGCTTGTAACCGAGCTTGTAACCTACATTGACGGAGTAAAAGTATCTTCAAAAGAGGTTTCAAGGGTTACGACTAAAGAGCCGGTTGAAGAAAAAATACAGGTCGGCACAAAGAAAAACACCTTCTCAGGCTACGGTAACTACAATTACTCGTATTCGGGCGCAAAATTCTGCTGGCCCGGTGTGGGAGCTACCATAATTTCTTCAAGATACGGCAAGCGTGCCCTTAACGGCTGGCATAACGGAATTGACCTTTGCAGACCGGGCGGCAGTAAAGGTGCCCCCGTTGTTGCGGCAGAATCAGGAAAAGTTATTTACGCAGGCTACGAAGGCATGGGCGGAAATACCATAAGAATTGACCACGGAAACGGCTTAGTTACAATGTACTGCCATTTGAAAACGGGTTCAATCAGCGTAAAACCGGGGCAATACGTTACACGCGGTCAGCAAATAGCGCAGATAGGCGACACGGGTTACGTTACGGGCGCTCACCTTCATTTTGAGGTAAGAGTTAACGGTAACAGAGTTAACCCTGCACCGTATCTTGGAATCAGTTAAAGGAGCAGTGTGAAAATTCAATAAAAGGAGCGATACCGTGCATGAAAAGTCGTTTTTATGCGGCACTATGTGCGACTGCTGTATCGCAAGGCAATTAAAAATGGGGAAATATATTATTGCAGGAATTAAAACTGAATATGAACCGAGATATCAGTTGCTTCGTGAAAGAAGCAAACTTTACGAAGCGGATTTTCCCGACGGTGAGGCTGAAATCAAAATAAAGTTAACCGAAGAGTTTCTTGACAATCAACTAAAAACCTTTCCAAATCTTACGCGGGAAGAGCATGAATATATGTGGACGGGTGAAGGTTTTTATAACGAGGTTTTGCTTCACGGCGGAATAGTTTTACATTCTTCGTGCGTTGAAAAAGACGGGCAGTGCTATCTTTTTTCGGCAAAAAGCGGAACTGGCAAGTCAACGCACACTCATTTGTGGCTTAAAGAACTGCCGAACACCAGAATAATAAATGACGACAAACCGCTTTTGATTGTGAAAAACGGCAAGGTATTTGCATGCGGAACGCCATTTTCGGGCAAGACAGACGAAAATATAAATGAAACCGTACCTGTTCGGGCAATAATATTTTTGTACAGAAGTAAAGACAATAAAATTGAACGCATAAAGCCCTCACAGGCGGTGCCGAAGTTTTTGGCGCAAACGGTAAATCCGCATATAAAGAATTATGCCGATGAAATGCTTGAGAGGGCAGACGAAATACTGACTTCAGTGCCCGTTTTTTCCCTTGGCTGTAATAAAGAGTCAGGCACGGGCAAATTTGCGTATACGGAAATCGAAAGGATGCTCACAGATGAAAATTAAGGACGGATATATCTTAAAAAATGTTGCAGGGGAAAACATCGTTATTGCAACGGGGGAGGCAAGACTCTCTTTCAACGGAATAATCACCTTTAACGAGGTGGGCGCAGAAGTTTTCACACGCTTAGACGGCACCCGCTCTATCAAACAAATCGTTGATGAAATAGCCTTACTTTATAACGCTCCAAAAGACGTAATCGAAAAAGATATAAATAAGCTTATTGAAAAAATGCGAAATCACGGACTCATAGAGGAATAGTGGCGATATGAAGGATAGAACCGCAGTAATGTGGATAAGAAAAAACACGGGGAACAGAAACGTAGAAGGCGCTGTGCTTATATTGCTCAACGCTTTAATTGCCGTGTGCACAACGCTTTTTGCGGTCATTTCCAAAAATGTTATTGACTGCGCTCAAAAGGGTGATTTTGAGCTTTTAAAAAAGCAAGTGCTAATACTTCTTTCGGCAATTCTTATTCAAATGCTCGCCCGCGTTTCAGCATCTTTTCTTGAAGCGGTAAGCCAGGGCAGAGCTGAAATTGAATTAAAAACGAAAGTATTTTCAAGCATTTTGGGCGGAAATTTTGCAAAAATGAATTTTTACCATTCGGGCGAGCTTATGACAAGGCTCACGGCAGACGTTTCCGTGGTGAGTGAATACTCAGTTCACATTGTGCCTGCGGCTGTGCTCAATGTTGTAAAATTAGTTTCAGCGGCGGTCACTCTTTTAGCGCTGGACAGGCAGTTTGCCGTGGTGTTTATAGTTTGCGGAATAGCAGTATCCGTGGCGGCGCTTATTTTGCGCAATCCCATAAAAAAGCTTCACCGCACCGTTCAGGAAAAAGACGGAAAATTACGCTCTTTTATGCAGGAAACTATTGAAAATCTTTTTGCAGTCAAGGTTTTCGGAATCGAAGAAAAAATGGTTCAGCGGTCAGTTAAAAGGCAAAGAAAGCTCTATATTGCAAAGCTTAAAAGAATAGGGATTTCAATAGCTTCTCAGCTTGGATTTTCCTTTGCATTTGCTCTCGGCTTTTTGGCTGCGGTTGCATACGGAGCAAACGGCATTTTAAAGGGAACAATGACATTTGGCACTGTAACGTCACTTATTTTGTTGGTAAATCAGCTTCAGTCGCCCATTTCGGGAATAACGGCGGTAATACCCTCGTTTTTCAGTATGGTGTCCTCTGCCTCAAGACTTGCGGAAATCACGGAAGAAAAAACCGAAAGCAAAGATTTCGAAAATATAGATTATGAAGATTTTGAGGGTATTGAAGCAAAAGCTCTTTCCTTTGACTATGACGGCGAGCCTGTAATAGAAAACGCTGATTTCAAGGTGGATAAAGGAGATTTTGTGGGAATTTGCGGCCGCTCGGGAGCAGGTAAAACAACTCTCTTTAAACTCCTTACAGGACTTTACGAGCCCATTTCGGGCAGCGTTTTTGTAAAAACGTCAAACGGCACAAAAAGCGCAGATGTACTGCGTTCTCTTATTTCATTTGTTCCGCAGGACAATATGCTTTTCAGCGGTACCTTGCGTGAAAATATTACCCTTTTAAATAAAAATGCAACGGACGAAGAAATAGAAAACGCTCTTAAAATTGTTTGTGCCGATGAATTTGTAGGGGCTCTTCCCTTGGGGCTTGAAACGCAGCTTTCCGAAGACGGCGGCGGAATTTCTCAGGGGCAGGCACAGCGTCTTGCCATTGCGAGAGCGTTGCTCAGTGGCAGAAGAATTCTTTTAATGGACGAGGCTACATCTTCCCTTGATGCCGAAACGGAAAAGAAATTTATAGAAAATTTGAAAGAGATAAACGGCATAACCGTTTTGTTTATTACTCACCGCAAAGAGGTTTTGCGTAATTGCAGTAAAGTAATTGAAATTTCGGGCGGCGAAATCAGCATAAAATAGCGAAAAAATGTTGCATAAGTAAAATATATTTGCTATAATTCAATTGTATACGATTTTTGCATAGGAGAAGTTGACATGGACTATAACTATAGAGAACCTTCAAACGAAGAGAATGCTATAACCCTTGCGCAAATAATGCAATATGTTAAGCGCGTAGCGCAAAAGTGGTGGCTTATTGCTATTTGTGCAGTAGTTTGCGCAGCAGTCGGATTTACGGTTGCAAAGGTTACTTATGAGCCCCATTACAGCACAACAATCCGAGTTGCCATTGATAATAAGAGCGAAAATACCGTTGCCCAGGGGCAGTCTTCATCTGACATCAGTGCAGGTATTCAGCTTGCCCGTAATTACAGGGATATTATGACAGGCAGTGACACGCTTATGAGACTTACCGCAAAGGACTGCGGTTATGACATTACGGGTTCCGAGGTTAAAAGGATGATCAGTTCTTCTCTTGCAGACGAACGCTCAATTATTGAAATAACCTTTACAACGAACAATCCGGAGTTGACTTATGCAATAGCAACAAGCTACGTTAACAATTACCCTACCGTAACGGAAAGTGCGTACAAGTCAACAAGCGCAAACCTTTATGACGAGCCGCAGATGCCCACAAGACCGAATGCTGACAACAGCAAGGTTACTTATACCTTATTCGGCTTTATTTTCGGCGCAGCCATAGTAGTTCTCGCAATTTGCATGAGCATATTTATTAAGGACACGCTTAAATCCGCAGACGATATTTCAAGCAAGCTTCACAGCAGGCTTATCGGTCAGATAGCTCACGTTAAAAAGGCGGATAAATCAGCAAAGAAATTGCTTATTTCCGACCGCAGAATGGACTTTATGTTTGTTGAGTCCTTAAAGATAATCCGTACAAAGCTCGAAAGCAGTTCAAGGCGCCACGGCTACAAGACTTTCGTTTTCTCCAGCTCTTATGAAAACGAGGGCAAAACAACGGTTGCTACAAATACTGCTTTAGCTCTTGCCAAGAACGGAAAATCGGTTCTTCTTATTGATGCAGACCTTCGTAAACCTGCCGTTTATTCCACTCTCGGCGTTTCAGCGTCTAACGAATTGGGTCTTGCAGGAGTTATCAGCGGCGAAAAGACTTTGAGCGAATCAATTAAATATTTTGAAAAGTTTAATCTTTTCCTCCTCATAACAAGCCAGGCAGTTGCAGATTCCGCAGAGCTTTTAGCATCTGACAGCATGGAAGAGATAATTGAGGCTGTTAAAAACGAGTTTGACTATGTTATTATTGACACTCCCCCCGCAGGAGTTCTTGCCGATGCCTCAATTATTGCTCAGTATGCAGATGCGTGCGTAATGGTTGTTCGCCATGACTTTGCTCCCTCAAGAAGAATCAGAAAGACAATTGAGGATATTGAAAGCACGGGCATTGAAGTTATAGGCTGTATTTTCAACAATTCAGAGTCCAATACTGCTGATGGTCTTGCAAAGAGAAGACGTCGCCGCGGTTATGGCTACGGCTACGGTTACGGATATGGCTACGGCTACGGCTACGGCCCGAGCAACAGCAAGAGTGACAGCAAAAGCCGCAGTGAAAAATCAAACGATGAAGATTAAGTAAATTTAAAATTTTATATGCAAAAAATTGGGCACATTCAAGAAATTGAGTGTGCCCCTTTTATTTTAGTGAAGAGTGAAAAGTGAAGAGTGAAAGCAGGGGACGATGCCTTCATCGTCCCGTAATAAAAAAATATTTAAAATTAAGTAAACAAGAGAAAAAATGAGAAAACATACTGTTTTATGCAAAAATCGCGTAATAAAGTCATAAAATTATATTTGACAGTCATATGAACATATGATATAATCAAGCCACAACAAAAAAGAGGTGATGGAAAATGATAGATTATCTTCCGGGAACGGTGCTGAAATATTCAGAAGAGGTTGCAAATAACTGCTATTCGGTGATTGAACCGCTTTTTGCGGTAACGAAGGGTCTAACATTATCGCAGGTTTGCGATATAACAGGACTTAAGGCTACGACCATACAGAATTGGGTAAGGCGCGGCTGGGTTAAAAATCCCGAAAATAAAAGGTACGGCGAACAGCAGGTAATAAGAATAATTCTTATTAACACTATGTGTTCGTCAATGGAGCTTCAGCAAATTGCATTTTTGCTCGAATACATAAACGGTGAGGTGTCAGACACATCCGACGATATTTTGCCGGACTTTGAGCTTTATAACGTTCTTTGCAGAATAGTTATAAATTCAGAAAAAATTCCTGCTGAGGACGAAAAACTGCTTGATAATCTCATTTCAGACTCCGTTCACGGAGTAAATTTGCAAACAGAAGAGGCTGAGAAAAAATTAAAAACCGCGCTTCGTGCCATGGCACTGGCAATAAAAGCAAGTAGAATAAAAAGTCTTGCTATTGATGCGTATAATGACCTTGTATAAAAGGAAATTTGTGTATGAAAGATTTTTATGTAAATTTAGAGCCGCGTGAGGTTGTCAGTAAAATCAATAAACTTGGCGGCGAAATAGTAGACGAATATACTGCCGGATTCGGAGAAAATGCAGTCAGGGTTACTGTCTATGAGCAGTATTATTTCAGAATCAACGGTCATGTGGCGCTGACATCGATTGTTGACAGGGTTTTCGGTAAAACACATGTAAGACTTATCTCTGCCGGCGGCGGAGGCGGCATTTTAAACTTCGATTTGGGAGCTACAAACTCAATGGAAGAGTCGGTTATGAATGAATTCAGAGAGAATATGATAAACTGAAAGGGGGAGAAATATGGAGTTTTTTTTACAAAATCTATGGGCAATGTGGATAGTCGTCGGGATTTTCTTTCTTGTAATTGAGCTTTGCACAACAGCGCTTATTTCAATTTGGTTTGTGCCGGCCGCGGGAATAACGGCTTTACTTTCGCTCATTATTCCGAAAGTATCATGGCAGATTGCAATATTTGCTCTGTTGAGCGCAGTGTTTATGATACTTTTCAAAAAGCTGTATAAGAGCAAAATAAAGAAAACCGAAGACGATGTTAAACCCGAAACGTCGCTTATAGGCAAATCCGGCGTAACGCAGGAACCGACGGGCGTTCACGGCGGCAGGGTAAAATGCGGAGATGTTTATTGGCGGGCAGTCAGTGAGGACGGCAACATAATAGACGCCGGCGAAACGGTAATAATAACAAGCGTGAATGACACCACGCTCGTTGTTAAAAAAGTAAACTCTGATTAAATGTGCCTTCAGTGCTTTGCGGACCTTTTCCGCCGAAAATGCGTTCCAAAATCTTGAAATACACAAAGTATTTCTTTGATTTCGCGCCTTTTTTCGACAAAAAATTTCTCGCAAATCACTCTTGCCAATTTAAATCTCGTTTACTAAAAGAACAATAAAAAATTTTAAACAAAAAAGGAGAAATTTTTATGCCATTCATTTTAGGAGCACTCGCACTCATCATTATCGGAATCATCGTTTCAAACGTTAGAATCGTACCTCAGGCAAATGCCTTTGTCATTGAGAGACTCGGTTCTTACTACACCACATGGGAAAACGGACTTCACGTTAAATTTCCCATCATTGACAGAATTGCAAAGAAAGTAACTTTAAAAGAATCAGTTGTTGACTTTCCGCCCCAGCCCGTTATCACAAAGGATAACGTTACAATGCAGATCGACACAGTTGTTTTCTACCGCATTGTAAACCCGAAGCTTTACACATACGGCGTTGAAAGACCCATGATGGCCATTGAAAACCTTACCGCAACAACTCTCCGTAACATTATAGGCGATATGGAGCTTGACTCAACCCTTACCTCCCGTGATATCATCAACTCAAAGATTACCGAAATCCTTGACGTTGCAACAGACGCATGGGGCATTAAAATTAACCGTGTTGAGCTTAAAAACATTATGCCTCCCAAGGAAATTCAGGATTCCATGGAGAAGCAGATGAAGGCAGAGCGTGA
>JAFLUO010000070.1:4575-9864 GCA_022508705.1 Oscillospiraceae bacterium | reverse complement strand
GTAATTTCGTCCATCTCAAAATTTGTCTTGTACAAATTTTGAGGGACATACAATTCATTAGCGTGATTTTCACGCTAATTACTCCCTTTCACCGCATACTTATAGATGATAATATTTTAACATAATAAATTTGAAAAGTAAAGAAAAAACACTCGTGTTTCAGAGTGTTTTTAATCTGTCAAAAAAATAACATTTGGTAAATATTGTAGGGGCGGTTCCCCTGAACCGCCCGAATTTCACCATGTTACGGGACGATGAGTGCATCGTCCCCTACTTTTTTTCGTTTACTGTGTTTTATATTTCTCCGACTGCAAGGTAAACATTTTAGCGTATGTACCGTTCTGCGCCATAAGCTCTGAATGAGAGCCTGACTCAATAATACTGCCGTTTTCCATAACGTAAATCTTATCTGCAACAACGGTTGTTGAAAGCCTGTGGGAAATAAATATAACCGTTTTGTGCTCTGCAGCCGTAAGCATTGCCTGATTTAGCTTGTATTCGGCAATGGGGTCAAGGTTTGCCGAGGGCTCGTCAAGAATAACGTAAGGACAATTTTTATAAAAAGCTCTTGCTATTGCAATTTTCTGTGCCTCGCCACCTGAGAGCATAATGCCTTCATCATCAAACTCACGCAAAAGCTCTGTATCCGTTCCGTTTTTAAGCTTTTTTGAAAATCCGCTGTGCGAAAGCGCCTCAAGTACAGCTTCACTGTCAGGATTTACATTGAGAGCAACGTTTTCCCCAACGGAGCATGCAAAGGTCTGAAAGTCCTGAAATACCGCCGCAAATCTGTCACGGTGTGACGAAACCGTTACATCCTTAATGTTTTCGCCGTCAATAAGAATACTTCCGTCTGTTACGTCATAAAGTCTTAAAAGAAGGTTCGTAAGCGTTGTCTTGCCTGCTCCGTTGTAACCGACAAGGGCGATTTTTTCATACGGCTTAATTTCAAGATTGATATTATTAAGCGTGGGAGTATCGTTTCCAGGGTATGTAAACGACATATTTTTGATTGAAATTGTTTTAGGCTCCGTAATCTCTGCCGTATGTTTACCGTCTTTGATTTTAAAATCACTTTTTAGGAAGCCTCTGTATTTTTCAATCATTTTTGCTCTTTCGGAGAACATAGCACTTGCCCATACCGTCAGGAAATTAAGAGACATTGCTATTGAATATGCGCCGTTAAAGGTTGCGACAAAATCACCCGGCGAAAGAGTTTTTTTCACGCACACGCAGTATCCCAAATAAAGTGGCAATACAAACATAAATCCGAGTGCCTGAACGCCAACCTGCTGAACCGCATAACAGGACGCTATTTTCTTCCAATACTTCTTCTGATTGGCAATAACGTCATCTGCGGCGTCGTTGTAACGCTCCATAAGAAGCGGGCGGATATTGTTCATCCGTACCTCTTTTGCGTAGTCCTGCAAATAGAAAATCCGCTGAAAATAGTCGCTTCTGCGGTGAAATTTCGTATTGTCTACTCTTCTTTCCATTTGAAGCTGACCGATTTTAGTGCTCAGCGGCATAAAAATGAAAATAGACGCAAAAATTATTAACAAACACACTGGGTCAATGACAAATATTACCGAAGCTATTGCGGCAAGAGAAATTACGTTTGCAATGTAATTTTGCACCATGCCCAAAAGTCCTTGAATGTTTTCAGATGACGATTCAATGGTAAGAATGAAATTGTTGTAAAAATCAGGGTCGTCATAATTTTGAAGGTCAAGGCTGTGGGCTTTTTCATAAAGGGTGGAATTCAGCCTGTAATAAAGCCGCTCCCTTGCCATATTCCAATAAAATTCTCGGTAAAGAATATTCGCAATGTTGGTAACAACAATAATTACGGCAATAATAGTTACCGCACGGTAAACATTGTTGATATCATGTCCGCCGCTTACCGCATCTACTATGTATTTAATACCCACAACGGAAATAAGCTTTGACGGAAGATTTCGCAAAATCCCGGAAAGTATATCGCCTATAACGAGTCCCGGGGAAAGCTTGAACATAAGCCCCACAAAATACATTATATTTGCGAAAATCGAATGCTCGGTTTCTCTCTTTTTCTTCTTAAATTTAAACATTTTCTTCGCCCTCCTCTCGCTCATAAGCTGAGGCTTGCAACTTAAACATTTCACTGTATTTTCCGCCGCGGTCTATTAGATCTTTGTGCGTGCCGCTTTCAATTATCTGTCCGTTTTCAATAACAATAACCCTGTCTGAAAGCACGGCAGACGAAAGCCTGTGCGAAATGTAAATTACAGTTTTTTCTTTCGTTGCTTTTATAAGATTTTCATACATTTTATATTCTGCTATCGGGTCAAGGGCAGATGAAGGCTCGTCAAGTATTGCAATTTCATAATCACTTGCAAACAGTCTTGCGGTTGAAACCTTTTGATTTTCGCCGCCCGAAAGCCCTGCACCGTCCTCGTCAAATTCTCTTGTAAGAACAGTATCGCCACCGTTTGGCAAGGATTTTACCTTATTCCATACGCCTGCTTCTTCAAGAGCCTTTTGCGCTCTTACTTTATCTTCTTCACTGCACTCACGGCACATAACATTTTCAAATACCGATACTGCAAAGTTTTTGTAATCCTGAAAGACGGAAGCTATGCTGTTTCTCAAAGAATCTACCGTATATTCCTTAATATTTACTCCGTTGTAAAGAATTTCGCCTTCTGTAACATCATAAAATCTTAAAATCAGTTTAACAAGGGTCGATTTGCCTGCGCCGTTCACACCGACAACAGCAACAGTTTCCCCTTTTTCAATTTTAAATGACATATTTTCAATGGAATTCTTCTTTGCACTGGGGTAGCAGAAGGTCACATTTTTAAATTCAAGACTTTGAAATTCACCTGCCGTTTTTGTTCCGTCTTTTATGCTTGTTTCATATTCAAAAAAGTCACGCAAATTCTGGAAATACAAAGACATTTGAATAAGGTCGTCAAAGCCTTCCTGAATATACCACGACATTCCCTTAACGGCACCGATAGCTGAAATAACAACAGAAAAGCCCGAAGCAGTCAGCGCTTTTTTGCTTACAAACTGCCAGCCTGCATACATATATGTGCCTATCATCGGTATAAATTCCGAGCAAAGCGTGCTTGCCATGCTGTAAAGGAATAATTTAGGTCCGTAAGCTTTTAGAATTTCAATATTAGCTTTTATTGCACCGTCAAAACGCTTCATCATAACAGAGAAAATGTTTGACGTTCTCATATCCTTTGAAAAATCCTTTAAGAAAACCGTTCTCTGAACATACGCTTTTGTTCGGTTGTTGGTTGTCATTTCACGGTCACGCTTATAAACCGCCTTGCTTTTTGCCGTTTCAATGATAAACACCAGCACGCTCGGTGCTAAAAACAGTAAATACATGGGATTTACCGATATAACCGTACCAATTACAAGCAAAAAAGATATTATACCGCCGATTATTGCGGCAACGTCCCAGCACACAATGTCAAAATAGCCTGATGACATAACGGCAGTTGCTCTTTGGTATTCATCGTAAAATTTAGGATTTTCGTACTGCCCGACGTCAAGCTCGGCAGCCTTTTCGAACACCATATTATTAAGCACCTTAAGCACATTTTTTGTAGATACCTGTCTTACGTATGCTGCACCCCAGACTGAGATCTTTATAAACACCGTAACGCCGAAAAACACCAGCAAATTACGGGAATACACCGAAAAATCAGCACCTGAGTCTATTATTGAGAGCAATACCTTTAAAAACAGAATGCTTTGAATAAAATACTGAAACACATTGTCAATTATGTTGCTGTAAAGATAGCTTAAAAGCAGTCTTTTATCCGCTTTCCATACAAGCTTTACAGCATAGACAACGTTTTTAAAAACGGGGACTTTTATGTCCTCATGAACATTAAATCTCATTTTTTCTCTTCACCTCTCAAAACAAAAAGCACCGCCGAAGCCTCGACGGTGCTGAAAAATCCCAAAAATAACCTTTAAAAATAAAGCTAAATCGCAAGTATGGGAACTCTCTTCCTCTCGGGGCAGAATAAAATATTTGTATCATCCATAAGCTGTGAATGCACAAATAAATCGAAATAATAATCGGTTCTAACTGAATTAGTCATTTTTTCTGCCTCCTTTTCTGTAATTTGTTACGTAACATTCTTAAAGAATAACACAGACAAAACTGTTTGTCAATGTAATTTACAACAAAATTTTCCAAATAATACGTGAGATGTTTAATCTGTTGTAACAAGCACATTATAGACCATATGTTGACTAAAGTCAATAGTTAATTTATGAACTATGATATATTTCTGCTGAATAAGGGATTCAAGCAGAAAGGGAGTTAAAATATGGAGTATTATGAAAGATTGAGAGACCTTAGGGAAGACAAGGACTTAAAGCAGAGCGATATTGCGGAAATTTTGCAAACCACTCAAACCTACTATTCGCAATATGAGCTTAACAAAAGACCTTTGCCCATACGCCACTTAATTACGCTTTGCTCTTTTTACAATGTTTCGGCAGACTACATTTTAGGCTTTACCAACGATAAAAAAGCATTGCCGAAAAAATAAAAAATTTTCATGTTTTTGCTATTGACAAGCTAAAAATGTGAGTGTATAATTCTAATCAGCAGATAAGTTAGCTTAAGATAACTTTTAAAAAACATAAAAATACAGTGAGGATATTTATGACTCTTAAAGATTTAAAAATCGGCGAAAGTGCAGAAATTATTGCTGTGGGCGGAGAAGGCTCTCTTAGACAGCACCTTCTTGACATGGGCATTATTCCCGGGGCGACGGTCACTCTTATGAAATATGCCCCCATGGGCGACCCTATGGAGCTTTACATTCACGGCTATGAGCTGACATTGCGCCTTGCGGATGCCGCAAAAATTGAAATTTGCGAAGTTTCAGATGAAAACTGCAAAAAACAGCGCCCCACAACCCGTCAATTTGTCCGTGAACACCCCGGTCTTGGCGAAGACGGCAAATATCACGTTAAGGCTGACGAACATCCTCTTCCAAAAAATCAAACTCTTACATTTGCTCTTGCCGGCAACCAAAATTGCGGCAAAACGACCCTTTTTAATCAGCTTACGGGCGCAAATCAGCACGTGGGCAATTTCCCCGGTGTTACCGTTGACAGAAAAGACGGCCCTATTAAAAATCACCCCGAAACACTCGTTACGGATTTACCCGGAATTTATTCCCTTTCCCCATATACGAGCGAAGAAATCGTTTCCCGTGAATTTATATTAAAAGAAAAGCCTACGGGCATAATAAATATTGTTGACGC
>JAFLUO010000070.1:0-4475 GCA_022508705.1 Oscillospiraceae bacterium | reverse complement strand
GACGAAAACGGCGGCGCTGTTCACAGGTGTTTGCACAGCATTATGCATCTTATTGAAGACCATGCCCAAAACGCAGGCATTCCCGTTCGTTTCGCCGCAAGCAAGCTTGTTGAGGGAGACGAAATCGTTCTGAATGCCTTAAAGCTTTCACAAAACGAAAAGGAAATGCTTGAACATATTATCCTTCAAATGGAAGAAGAGCGCGGGCTTGACCGTTCCGCCGCAATAGCGGATATGCGCTTTTCGTTTATCGGAAAGCTTTGCGACAGTGCGGTAATAAAGCCGAAAGAGAGCAAGGAGCACAAAAGAAGCAGACGAATTGATAAAATTCTTACAGGTAAATACACCGCTATTCCCTCATTTATTCTTATTATGGCGGCGGTTTTCTTCTTAACCTTCAACGTTATCGGTTCATTTTTGCAAGGTCTTCTTGAGACAGGTATTGATAAACTTACCGAACTTGTTGATTTAGGTCTTCGCTCGGCAAATATAAGCGAAATTCTGCGTTCCCTTGTAATTGACGGCGTTTTCGGCGGTGTGGGATCGGTTTTAAGCTTTATTCCCATAATCGTTATTCTGTTTTTCTTCCTGTCAATGCTTGAAGACAGCGGATATATGGCGCGTGTTGCATTTGTTATGGATAAACTGCTTCGCAAAATCGGTCTTTCAGGCAGAAGTATTGTTCCCATGCTCATAGGCTTCGGCTGCACAGTCCCGGGCGTTATGGCAAGCAGAACCCTGCCCTCTGAGCGTGACAGGAAAATGACTGTTATGCTCACGCCGTTTATGAGCTGTACCGCAAAAATACCGATTTACGGCTTTTTTGCAAACGCATTTTTCCCAAAATACAGCGGACTTATTACCGTCGGTCTTTATTTTCTTGGCATTGTAACAGGAATTATTGTTGCTCTTATTTCAAAAAATACTGCCTTTAAGGGTGAAGCTGTTCCCTTCGTTATGGAGCTTCCCAACTATCGCCTTCCCGGCGCTAAAAACGTTGCAAGACTTCTTTGGGATAAAGCAAAGGACTTTTTACAGCGTGCATTTACGGTAATTTTCCTTGCAACAATAGTTGTTTGGTTCTTACAGTCATTCGATTTTAAACTTACTTATCTTGGCAGTGAAACAGATACGAGTATTCTCTCTGTCATTGCAGGTTATATTGCCCCCATATTCAAGCCCATAGGTCTCGGCGACTGGCGGATTGTAACGGCACTCATAACAGGATTTATGGCAAAGGAAAGCGTTGTTTCCACTCTTGAAATACTGCTGCCGAATATTACAGCCGTTATTTCACCGCTGTCCGCCGCATCAATGCTTGTTTTCTCACTTCTTTACACGCCCTGCGTTGCGGCTATTGCATCAATTCGCCGTGAGCTTGGAGTTAAATGGGCAGGCGGAGTTGTTATTCTTCAATGCACTGTCGCATGGATTTGCGCATTTATTGTAAGAACGGTTTTAGCTTGTTTAGGCATTTAATTGAAAGGTGAAATTTATGAATATTCAAAGCATAATTTTACTTGCAGTATTGCTCTGTGTGATTATAATTGCACTCGTTTTCGTAATACGCCACAAAAGCATTTCAAAATGCAGCGGTTGTACAGGCGACTGCTCACAATGTCACAAATTAGATAATATACATTAGTTTTAGTAAGGGACGATGCCCACATCGTCCCTTACGAATTATTCATTAAATTTTGAATTTCTAAGAAATGAATAGTGAATGATGAATAATGAAAAATGAATAATTAAAACATCTCCCTATAACGAAAAAAGGCACACTCAATTTTACTTGAATGTGCCTTAACTTTATTTTTAATTAACCGTGGTTATGGGGTTTACCGTTAAAACGGCGGGGTTTTCTGTCTCTTCTCGGCTCGTCGTCAATATCGTTTTCAGGTGTAAGACCTTTAACCTCAATAAGCGCGTCACGGCGGGATAAGTTAAGTCTGCCCTGGTCATCTATTTCAAGAACCTTAACAAGAACGCTGTCGCCAACATTCACAACGTCTTCAACCTTGTCAACACGCTTAACGTCAAGACGGCTTATGTGAACAAGACCTTCTTTACCGGGGGCAATTTCAACAAATGCGCCGAAGCTCATAAGACGGGTTACAACACCGTTGTAAATCGTTCCCGGCTCGGGATCTTTTGCGATGGTATCAACAATCATTATTGCTCTCTTTGCTTTTTCAAGGTCAAGAGCAGAAACAAATACGTTGCCCTCTTCGGAAATGTCAATCTTACATTCACATTCAGCCTGAATCTTCTGAATAACCTTGCCCTGCTTACCGATAACGTCACCGATCTTTTCAGGATCAATCTTTGTTGTAAGCATCTTGGGAGCCCATTTTGAAAGCTCTGCTCTCGGCTCAGAAATCACGGGAAGCATAATTTCATCAAGAATGTAATCTCTTGCTTTATGAGTCTTTGCAAATGCTTCCTTAATAATTTCGGGAGTAAGACCGTGAACCTTCAAGTCCATCTGAATTGCGGTAATACCTTTCTTTGTACCTGCAACCTTAAAGTCCATATCGCCGTAAAAGTCTTCAAGACCCTGAATGTCAACCATTGTCATAAAGTCGCCGTAAACGCCTTCGTCACCTGTGATAAGACCGCAGGAAATACCTGCAACGGGGGCTTTAATGGGAACGCCTGCCGCCATAAGAGCCAGCGTACTGCCGCAGATTGAACCCTGTGAGGTTGAACCGTTTGAAGAAAGAACCTCAGATACAACACGGATTGTATAGGGGAATTCTTCAATTGACGGAATAACCGGAATAAGAGCCTTTTCGGCAAGTGCGCCGTGGCCTATCTCACGTCTGCCGGGGCCTCTTGAGGGTTTTGTTTCGCCAACTGAATATGACGGGAAATTGTAATGGTGAATATATCTCTTTTCTTTCTGCTCGTCAAGGCCGTCAAGCATCTGTGCATCGCTTGTGGGGCCTAAGGTTGCCACTGAGAGAACCTGAGTCTGTCCTCTTGTGAACATACCTGAACCGTGTGCACGGGCAAGAAGGTCAATTTCAGCGTTAAGCGGGCGGATTTCATCAATTCCTCTGCCGTCAACACGCTTGTGCTCATCCTTAAGCCAAGAACGAACAACGTGCTTCTGAACAAGGTACATAATCTCATCGATTTTGCCTTCGTTACCTTCAAACTGTTCGTCATATTTCTCATGAACAGCCGCATAAATGGGAAGAAGAGCTTCATCACGAACAAGCTTGTCGTCAGTGTCAAGAGCTTTCTTTACGTCTTCAATGCAGAAATCTTCAATTTCTTTGAAAATTACAGGGTCGGGGTCGCTTGATTCATAAGCAAATTTCGGCTTGCCGATTTCATCCACAATACCCTGAATGAATTTAACAATTTTCTTGTTTTCCTCATGACCTGCCATAATGCAGTCGAACATAAGCTCGTCGTCGATTTCGTTGCCGCCTGCCTCAATCATGGCAACAAGGTCAGCAGTAGATGCAACTGTCAAATTAAGGTCAGTCTTTGCTCTCTGCTCAAGTGTGGGGTTAATAACGATTTCACCGTCAACAAGACCAACATTTACGCCGGAAATCGGGCCGTCCCACGGAATATCTGAAATTGCGATAGCTGTTGAAACACCTATCATAGATGCGATTTCAGGACTGCAGTCCGGGTCAACTGACATAACGGTAGCAACAACTGAGCAGTCGTTACGCAAATCCTTGGGGAAAAGAGGACGAATAGGTCTGTCAATGCAGCGTGATGTAAGCGTTGCTTTTTCGCTTGCCTTTCCCTCTCTGCGGCCGAATGAACCGGGGATTTTACCTACTGAATACATCTTCTCCTCATAGTCAACTGAAAGAGGGAAGAAATCAACGCCCTCACGGGGCTTTGCAGAAGCAGTTACTGTGCAAAGGACATTGGTTTCGCCGTAGCGAACCATAACGGCGGCATTTGCAAGGCCTGCCATTTTGCCGGTTTCAATAGAAAGCTTTCTGCCGGCAAGTTCGGTTTCCCAAACCTTAAAGTTTTTGAAAAACATAGTTTTTTACCTTCCTTTTTATATTTTTCAAGGCAAAAATCTCGTTTTAGCAATAAACGGAATGTTTGAATTTCAAGCACTCTGCTTACCGCTAAACCCAGGGAAATTTGCCTTAAAAACTCTGCGTTAAAAAGCAATTTAAGGCAAACAGTGGAAAACTGTTTGCCTTAATGCAGTCTTATTTACGAAGACCGAGTCTTGCAATGATTGAACGGTATCTCTCAATATCAACCTTCTGAAGATATGCTAAGAGATTACGTCTATGACCTACCATTTTAAGAAGTCCTCTTCTTGAGTGGTGGTCTTTTTTGTTAGCCTTAAGATGCTCGTTAAGGTCGTTAATTCTCTTTGTGAGAACTGCGATCTGAACCTCAGGAGAGCCTGTGTCGCCTTCGTGAGTAGCATACTCTTTCATTATGGCCTGCTTTTCTTCTTTTGTCATTGTTTTCACCTCATT
>JAFLUO010000007.1 GCA_022508705.1 Oscillospiraceae bacterium | reverse complement strand
GGCTTTCTTTGTCCCCGCTAAAAAAGAAGCATCGAAAGACATACTTACTGATGAGGCTATTGACATTGACCGTTACTGCCAAAATCTTTCAGATGCAATTAAAATCAAAACCATCTCCAATTATGATACGGAGCTTGTTGATTGGAATGAGTTCGATAAGTTCCATAAGTTTTTGGAAGAAAGATACCCGTTAATTCACAAAACGCTTTCAAAAACTAAGATTGGCGATGCAAGTTTAGTGTATAAGTGGGAGGGTACAGACCCTTCTCTTGACGGAATAGCACTTCTCAGCCACCAGGATGTTGTGCCCATAGCCGAGGGCACGTTAGACGATTGGACTCATGACCCGTTTGAAGGCTTTAACGACGGCGAGTTCATTTGGGGAAGAGGCGCTATGGATATGAAAAACCACCTCATTGCCGTCATGGAAAGTATTGAACAGTTAATTAAAGACGGATATGTGCCGAAGCGCTCAATATACCTTTGTCTTGGCCACAATGAAGAGGTTGTTGCCGCACCGGATAACGGAGCTAAACAAATTGCCGCATATCTTAAAGAGCAGGGCGTTCATTTGGAAGCTGTTCTTGATGAGGGCGGAGCAATTCTTCCCGTAAATGTAAACGGCGTGTTAAATTGCAATTTAGCAGGAGTAGGCGTTGCCGAAAAGGGCAGCGTTAACTATGAAATAAGTGTAAACGCAAAGGGCGGTCACTCTTCACAGCCGCCCAAGCACACGGCCCTCGGTCATCTTGCAGATGTTATAAAAGATATTGAAAACCATCAGTTTAAGGCAACAATGCCGAAATTTGTATATGAGCTTTTCACTGAAATCGGCAAACGTTGCACATACCCCGTAAGGCTTGTGACCTGTAACATTTGGCTTTTAAAGCCGATTATTCTTAAAATAATGACGGAAATTCCGCCTGCCGCATCGCTTATAAGAACCTGCACTGCGGTAACAATGGCATCGGGAAGTCCGCAGTTCAACGTATTGCCGCAAAAGGCAACTATTACGGTGAATTTCAGAACAATGCCCGGTGTTACGATTCCTGACGTTGAAGACCATATAAGAAAATCTGTAAGAAATAAAAATATTGACGTTAAATTACTCAGCAGTAAAGAGGCGTCAACCATTTCGCCGACGGATTCCCGTGCTTTCAAAGCAATCAAGGAGCTTTGCGAGGGCGCTGACAGCAAAAATCTTGTAGCCCCGTTTCTTGTAATGGGCGCAACAGACTCTTATAACTATGAGCCTGTTTGCGAAAATATTTACAGATTTGCTCCATTTGTTGTTGATACAAAGCTTTTGCTTTGCACCCACGCCACCAATGAGCGTTTGCCCCTTTCCTCAGTTGAAGGCGCTTTGAAATTCTTCAAGAGATATGTTAAAACAATGACTCAGGAGTAAATAAAAATTCAATCAAGCATAAAAAGTCCCGAAATGCCAATTTGCAAATCGGGACTTTATTTTTCTTAAAAATGTGTAAATAAATGCGGTATTAACCTATAATTGCTTTCCTTGTAAACTTTTCGTAAATAACCTTAACTATTATAAAAAATGTATATCCGACAAGTGCCGCGCCTGCAACATCTGTTAAATAGTGTGCTCCCGTGACCATTCTTGTGTATCCCATAACGCCAACGTATGCAAAAGCAATGCAAAGTGCCGCAGGAATAAATTTTTTGATTTTGTCTATTGCAACGCAGAGAAAATATGATATAAACAGCGTGCATGAATATACTGTATGACCGCTGGGGAAGGAATCCGCACGGTTGTAAATTCCCATAGCATCGCCGATTTTATACCACGGAGTAAAGGCAGAAAAATCGGTTTTTTCAATCATTGCCGATGTTAAAGGAGAATATTTGCCCTCGCTGAGTCCTTTTTCATTTAAAAATCCGTTTGAATAAGCCACCATTTCACGCAGTCTCACACGCTGAGTTATAGTCTTGCATTCCTCTGTTAGTTTACACAAAATACCGAACAACACTCCTGCCAAAGCAACAGCCTCAAGCTTTTTAAGCGTTTTGCGGTCGATTTTGCTGAATAAAACAATTCCAATTACCGCAACGACCGCGCTGATTGCAAAGTATACAACTGCGCTTAAATTTTCTTTTCCCATATTCAGCAGTATATTTTTAGTTACGTTTTCAATAAGCTTCTTCCATCCTACAACGGTCAACACAAAAAATCCTACCGTTGTTATAATTTTAACTGCTGAATTGCAAATTTTATACAGTTTTCCCTCGGTATTTGTTACGGTATGTATAAACGGAAAAACTTTTCCGATAACATCAAGACTTTCGTTTAAGTCCCTGCGGCAAAGGAAAATCACGGTAAGAGCAGGGCCCCACATCCCCCAATAGACGAATTGACCGAATGCTTCCATAAATTCGGCAAAAGAATTTTCAGGGTTAAATATCTCTTTTCCTATCGTTAAATCAAAAACCGAACCTATAACCATAAGGATTGCAAATACAGCATAATAAACTGCGGAAAAAACTATAAAACTTTTCTTACTTAATGTTTTCATGTTAAAAACCTCTTATCGCTATTGTTTTTATTTGTGAATTGCTTTAATCAGTTTTTTAGCTTTTGGTAAAAGTTTTTCAAAGCCAAAATAGAACAGTTTATCAATCACTAAATCAAATTCACCAACAAATTCAAAGATATGCGGAGAAAATTTCTTCTTGAAAACAGCCAACGGAGATTTTAGATCACCGTCTATTCCGCCAAGGTTGTAATAATTACAGCCATAGTCAATAGCGTCGCAGGCAGAGGCATAAACTACGCCATTGGGGGTGGAAAGATTCGGAAAAACTGAAGTGTCCGCACCGGCGTAAAGGTACTCGGCAATTTTAATTTTTTCCTCTTTTCTCGGTAAAATTATAAGCCCTGTTGAAAGAGCAATAGTTTCTCCGCGTGCAGCTAAAACCGCCTGCGCTTCGTTTTTGAGTGCTTGATTTTTCTCTGCATTTTCACCTTTGTCAATAGATTTTTGAAGATAGTCAATATATGTGGGCAAATGAATTTTTGCAAAATACAACTTTGCTCTGTCACCGTAAGCAGTCATTATTTTTTTGAAGTATTCTTCGTTTCGCAAATGTATGTTCTGTCTCTGCTCGGTAAAAGATAAAAGCCTTACAAACTCGGGTAAATCTTCAGCAGATGCGGAGCATTCAAAATAAACGCCTCTGTTTTTGTGATAATTACCGATATAACTGCGGGCGCCTTTTGAAAAGGTTTTAAGTAATGTTTTTTTGTCAATCGCTCCGTTTTCGTCAAATAGCGGAATTGCCATATTAAAGCGCGGCTGAAAATAATCACCCAGCTCTTTGCCAAATCCGTGGTGAATGTAACCGAGAGCTGTCAGATTTTTAATCGTTGTGTCAAATTTATTGCAAAAATCAGGCATGTTTTCCTGATCTTCAATATTTTCGTTTGGCACAAACGGGTCAAATTTAACTGAAATAGCGTGTATACTTTTAGCGTATTTTTTAAGTCCGTCAGTAAAGGCTTTGAGTTTTTCAGTGTCCGAATAATCTATAACAAACCCATGGGGAGAGTAAATTATGCATTTGCCCAAGGGAAGTTTTCTTATAAGAAGCAATGCTCCGCCTGCAAGTCTTTCACCGTCATAAATGCCGCAAAGCTCTTTTCCCCAATTATCCTTTACCTGTGCCCATTCGGGAAGCTGCATAAAGGAATGATAAGCATTTTCAGCTAAAAATGCTCTGTATTCATTTTCGTCGATACCTGTTTTAAACTGATACATATCTGTTCCCTTCTGCAACTTATTTGAAATTATATCTTCTTCTGTATAAATTTTAATACTTTATAGCCTTTAAGCATCAGCTTGTATAAAGTATACGTCGGTTTGCTGATTATTAAATCAAATTCGCCGATAAGTTCATGAACGACTGCCCCAAAGCCTCTTTTGAAATCAAACAGACCGAAATGCTTTGAATTTTTATCAAAATTACCGTCAATTCCGTAAAAATTGAATTTATCATATCCGTTTTCGATAGCGTATTCAATCATTACCTGCTGGAGTAAATACTGAGAATTATATTTCATAAAGGGCTTGTAGCTTGCGCCGAATAAATAGACAATTTCTTTGCCGTGCATTATATACCAGCCGCCTGCAATTACCTTTTTTTCACCGAATTCGGCAATATTTCCGTTCAGTGTTTCAATTCTTTCCGCCAAACAGCCTTGCTCAAATTCGATTTCAGCGGCTTCTTTCGCTTTTTTGGGATTGTCTTTAATTACGGAAAGGCGGCTACTGTTTTTATCGAACTTTTCCTGCGAAAAATCAAGCAATGCTTTAAAATCAATTTCTGCTAAAAGCACCTTAACGGCGTTTTCTCTTTTTAAAACCTTATACATTTCCCGATAGTATGAAAGGGGACGGTCAATAAATCCTCGCCGCTCAGCTGTGTGAACCATTAAATTCTTAAATTCGATAAGGTTGTTTTCATCTGCTTCAAGAATGGTTATAAAGTTCTTTTTGCTGTTGTTAATACCCCATTTTGTGCCGCTTCGCATATTTTTATAAAGCTCGTCAAAGCTTTTGCCGCCAATGTCTAAAACGGAAATCCAACGGGGTTCTAAGTCATCCTTACTGTCCTGGTCAATGTAAAAACCGTTGTGAATAAAGCCGAGCTCTCGAAGTTTGTCCATTAAAGAGTCTTGCTTTGTGCCTTCAATGATATTCCCGTCAACATCTCTAAGCTGATAGTCAACATACGGGTTGATTTTTAAAAAGAAAGCGTTTTGCTTTTTTAGATATTTCTTTATTTCCTTTGTGAATTCTTCCAATAACGGGAAGTTTGAATAATCAAGCAGAAATCCGCGGGGAGCATAAGCGAGTTTTGCATTTAACCCCGGGGTTTTCTTAAACAGCAAAACAGTGGCGGCAATAATTTCGCCGTTTTCTTTAAATCCGACGATTTTACCGCTCCAATTATTCTGTTCTTTAATCTCTATCCAATAGGGTGTCTGGAAAAACAAAGCCTGCGGATTATTCTCAGAAAATTCCGCAAATTCTTGTTTGTCAAGCTCTGTCAGTTTCATGGCTTACATGTCCTTTTATTTTCTTCAAAAAATTATACACATCGTAAAACGGGCTGATTTTAAGCTCAAATTGACCGATATATTCAATAACGTTTGCACGAAATCCCTTTTTGAACTCGTAAATGCCGTAATATTCGTTGTCTGGATTAAAATCCCCCGTAATACCGTAAAAATTACAGTATTCAAAATTCTCTTTGTACGCCTCTTGAATGTGGTGCTGATACATTAAATATTTGGGCGTAAACTGACGGTACTCCTGCAGAACGCCGCTTGAAAGAGTTAAATATTCGTTTCCGCTACGAAGGGAAAGCAGACAGCCGATATCCTTGCCGTTCGGATTTTCTTTTTTAAATTCAGCGGCCTTTTGGAGTTCTTTTTCATATTTTTCAATTTGCTTTAAGGCATTTTCTTTATTTTTCAAAAGCCTTTCGCCAACGCTGTTTTTCTCAAGCTTTTTAACAATATCTTCGTAATTTGCCTTGGCTGCGTTCAGCAAATCGACCGTGTGCTGATAATAAATATCGGGATCTAAATAGGCAATGTATATGGTCATAAGGTTTTTCATATGCTTATACATTTTTTGATAGTAATCAAGGCTTCTGAAAAAGAAATTTCTGCGCCGTGACGTAATTTCAAAAATTTCTTCCATGACATTCAGGTCGTCAATTGTGCCTTCTCTTACCATTAAACCTTTTTTTATGCAGGCATCAATATTTTTTCTCGTCTGCTTTGAAAAATTAGCTTTTTTTGCTTCGTAAGGCTCGTCAAGGGCAAAACGACAGCACCACCTGACCTGCAAGGCGTCAAGATAAAGGTTAAATCCGTAATGCTTGTAACCTAATTCAAGCAAATTGTTAACGGATTCATCGTCTGCTTTTTCTTCGGGGATAATATCCCCCTCGTAGGTGCGTACTCTGTAAATGACATTCGGGTCAATGGTTAAAACAAATCCGCCTTGTTTTTTTATATATTTTTTAAGCTCTTTTGTGAAAAAGCCAAGAAGCTCTTTGTTGTGGTAATCTACAATAAGCCCCCGGGGAGCATAAAACTTTTTTTTGTTTAAAACGGTTTTGTCCTCCAAAATCATAGAGCCTGCAATAATTTTGCCGTTTTCTTTTACTCCGACAAAATGTATTTTGCTGCCAAGCTCCTTTTTCAGTTCAGACAATTCTACGGTTTGCATGAAAGAAGCCGAGGAATTTCCTTCTGAAAAACCACGGTATTCATCACTTGTTAAAACACAGAATTCCATTAAATTCACCTTACAAAAATTAGAAGATATACATATCAAATATTAGCATATTACCTATATTTTGTCAATAAAACATAAGGTTAACCATAAAGTCGGAATAAAAATAAAGCACCGCTAAAATGCGGTGCAAAATAACTTGATTTTTATAGAAGCGCTATGCCGTTTTCTGCGCAAATTCTAACGGTTTCGCTGTCCCAAATGCTTGACTGAACTTCACCTATGTGAGCGCAGCCGATAAGGAGCATACAAAGTCTTGACTGACCTATTCCGCCGCCAATGGTGAGGGGAAGCTCATTGTTCAGAAGCATTTTGTGGAAGGGCAAATTCCGTCTGTCGTCACAGCCCGAAATTGTAAGCTGTTTGTCAAGGCTTTCTGCGTTTACACGAATTCCCATTGAAGAAATTTCAAAGGCGCGGTTAAGAGTGTCATTCCAGAACATAATATCCCCGTTAAGCGCCCAGTCGTCATAGTCCGGCGCTCTGCCGTCGTGGGGTTTACCTGAGCGTAAAGCACCGCCGATTTGCATAATGAATGCGGTTTTATGCTCTCTGAGGTATTCTGTTTCACGCTCCCGCGGAGAGAGCTCGGGGTACATATCCTCAAGCGCCTGCGAGGTTACAAAAGAAACCTCTCTTGAAAGGTTAACCTTTATTGCAGGGAACTGCCTTTGTACCTTTTCAGCCGTATCGCAAATAACGTCAACAATGTTTTGAACAGTGCTTTTAAGGTAATCTATCGTTCTGTCCTCGGGGAGAATGATTTTTTCCCAGTCCCACTGGTCAACATAAACGGAATGAAGATTGTCAAGCTCTTCATCACGCCTGATAGCGTTCATATCGGTGTAAAGACCTTCGTGAACGGCAAAGTTATAGCGCTTAAGAGCAAGCCTTTTCCATTTTGCCAGGGAATGAACAACCTGAGCGTCTTCACCTACCGCAGGAATATCAAATGATACGGGTCTTTCAACACCGTTAAGATTATCGTTAAGACCTGAATTTTCTGTTACAAATAAGGGAGCGGAAACACGCTTTAATCCGAGGGCATCCGCAAACCCGAATTGAAATGTCTGTTTTATGTATGAAATAGCACGTTGCTGGTCATAACTGTTGAGCTTTGAAGTATAGCCCTTTGGAACTGTTACGGTGTTCAATTTTAAGACTCCTTCTTAAAAAAATTTAAATAATGATACCACAACTAATAAAATCAGTCAACAAAAAACTGTTAAAAATTGCCGCTGAAAGCGTATTTTTCAACTGCTGCCGCAAGTCCGTCCTCGGCATTTGAAAGGGTTATGAATGATGCAGCTTTTTTCAGTTCTTCACAGGCGTTGCCCATTGCGAATGAAAAGCCTGCAAATTCTATCATCTGAATATCGTTTAATGCATCTCCAAACGCCATAGTTTCCTCTCTTTTGATTTTCAAAAGCTCACAAAGACCTTTAAGGGCGGTTCCTTTATTGGCGGAAGGCACTGTTGCTTCAATTTCATCTTTAAGAGAAGCAGTAACGAGCAGTCCCAACGACTTAAAATATTCATTAAGCTCGTTTCTCAAGGTTTCATCAGAGGAATAGACCGCAATAATTTCAGCGCTTTTTCCATTTAGTTCAACGGCAAGATTTTTGCAAACCTTAGACGATGCCATAAAAAGCTTTAAAAAATCCTCAGGCAAATCACGGTTGGTGTAAAACTGCTGTTTGCCCTCCTGAATATAAACAGTACTGTCCACGTAGGTGTTGTAATAAACGTTTAATCCGTGAAGCTTCTCAAGAATTTTATGTGTGCTTTCGGGCGAAATATGATTTTTATAGATAATCTTTTGTTCACGTACATCGTAAACGCTGGCGCCGTTTGAAAAAATAACGAAATCCACAAACGGAATCTGCTCTACTACGGGAGTTATAAACCCAAGGGTTCTGCCCGTGGCAATGGCGATTTTAATCCCCATATTGTGCGCTTTTAGAAGGGTGTTCTTCGTTCTTTCGGTAATTGTTACATGATCAGGCGACATAAGTGTGCCGTCAAGGTCGGTTGCAATAATTTTAATCGGCATTTTTCTCTCCGTTTTTTACTCAAGCCCAAAATATTTTTTGGAGTTGTTAAATGAAATGTCGGCAACTACTTGCGACAAAAATGCAATGTCGCAGGGGTATTTTCCCTCTTCAACAAGGTCACCTAACAATTCGCAAAGAATTCTGCGGAAATATTCGTGCCGTGGATATGAAAGAAAACTTCTTGAATCCGTTATCATACCCACAAATTTGCCGAGAACGCCCAAAGATGCAAGGTCTGTAAGCTGTTTTCTCATTCCGTCGTAATGGTCGTTAAACCACCAGGCAGAGCCGAATTGGATTTTAGACTGTGCCTCGCTTGACTGGAAATTGCCAAGCATTGTGCCAAGAACCGTGTTATCCTTCGGGTTAAGCGTGAAAAGGACTGTCTTGGGAAGAAGCCCGTCTTTTTCAAGAGAGTCCATAAATCTTGAAAGCTTTTCGGCTATGGGGTAATCGTCAACCGAATCAAAACCGATATCAGCGCCCAAACGCTCAAACATTTTTGTGTTATTATTGCGCATAGCACCCAGGTGAAGCTCCATTACCCAGCCTTTTTTGGCATATTCTCTGCCTAAAAACTGCAAAAGAGCCGTGCGGTATTTATCAAGCTCGTCCGTTGTAAAAGTTCCACAGGAAAGCGCTTTTTTGAATATTCCCTCAAGCTCTTCGTCTGTCGCCTCTGTGTAGGGGCAGTATGCAAAGGAATGGTCGGAAGCACGGCAACCCATTGAATCAAAAAATTCAATTCTTTTTTGGAGTGCGGATTTAAGCTCTTCAAATGAAGTGATTTTCATTTCAGCGGAGTTTTCCATAGCTTCTATCCAGGAAACAAATGCAGGCGTGCCGATAAGAAACGCTTTGTCGGGTCTGAATGCGGGCAAAACCTTGCACTTAAAGGTTTCGTCCTTTGCTAATAATGCATGGTATTCAAGAGTGTCGGCGGCATCGTCTGTGGTGCAAACGCAGACAACATTTGATTTTTCAATAAGCTCTCTTGGAGTAAAACCGCCGTTTGCTATTTTGGCGTTGCATCTTTCCCAAATTGCAGGTGCAGATTTAAGTGTTAAAGGCTCAAAAATCTCAAAATAGCGCTGGAGTTCAAGATGCGTCCAATGGTAAAGCGGATTGCCGATACAGTAGCTCAAAGTTTCAGCATATTTCAAAAACTTTTCATAGGGCGTGGCGTCACCCGTTATGTATTTTTCATCTACACCGAATCCGCGCATGGCGCGCCATTTGTAATGGTCGCCGCCCAGCCAGAGCTCCGTTATGTCACGGGGGTTTTTGTTTTCATAAATCTCTTTCGGAGACAGGTGGCAGTGCCAGTCAAAAATAGGCGTATTTTTTGCACCGTAATTGAAAATTTCCTTTGCTGTTTCGGTTGATAAAAGAAAATCTTCATCCATAAATGATTTCATAAGACATCACCTTTTGTATGATTTGCGGATAGTATACCACATTTTCGGAAAATTGAACAGTATATTGAAAATTTTTGACGAAACATTTTTATTTTACAGCTTCACAAATAAAGGCTAAACTATTGAATTATATACTATTATGTGATAAAATAAAAAGTAAAATTTTATAATGCAAGAGGTATAACTATGTCCGGACATTCAAAATGGAGTACCATTAAAAGAAAAAAAGAAAAAACCGATAACGCCAGAGCAAAGGTGTTTACAAAAATCGGCAGAGAGATTGCCGTTGCGGTTAAAGAGGGCGGCCCTGACCCTGCCGGCAACTCAAAGCTTAAAGACGTTATTGCCAAGGCGAAGGCTGCTAACGTCCCCAATGACAACATTGACAGAATTATTAAAAAAGCGGCCGGTGAAGGCGGCGGCGACAATTATGAAGATATAGTTTATGAAGGCTACGGCCCGTCGGGCATTGCAGTTATTGTTGAGACTTTAACAGATAATCGCAACAGAACTGCTGCCGATGTTCGCCACGCTTTCGATAAATTCGGCGGTAACATGGGCACCAGCGGGTGTGTTTCGTTTATGTTCAGCCGTCAGGGCGTTATTATCTTCGAAAAAGAGGGTATTGACGAAGAGCAGTTGATGATGGATGCCATTGAGGCGGGAGCTACCGACTTTATAACCGATGAAGAAATATATGATGTGCGCACAGAGCCTAATGATATGGGTGCTGTCCGTGATGACCTTGAAGCAAAGGGTTATAAATATGTTTCGGCAGAGGTTGAGTACATTCCGTCATCATACACGGCACTTTCAAATCCCGATGATATTAAAAACATGGGTAGAATGCTTGAAATGTTTGAAGATAATGACGATGTTCAGAATGTTTACCACAATTGGGAAAATGAGGACGATTACGAAGGGTAAATTTTAGCAGGAGGAAAGGTTTTGAATATTCTTTTAGTATCTCAGCACTTTTATCCTGATAATTTTCGCATTAACGATATCGCAAAAATGCTTGTGGAAGAAGGCCACCGAGTAACGGTACTTACATCGCTTCCCGATTATGCAACGGGTAAAGTACCAAAAGACTGTAGGGGCAGAAAAAACAGAAAAATTGAATGGAACAAAGTACAAGTTGTTCGCTGTTTTTCTGTTTCCAGAAGAAGCGGAATAGTTTTTCGGGCGTTGAATTATGTTTCATTTTATTTAACGTCAACAGGCAAGGCGTTGACCTTAAAAGACGACTTTGATATTGTGATTTGCTATCAGACTTCGCCGGTGCTTATGGCAAATGCCGCACGGGAGTTTGCAAGAAAAAGAAAAATTCCGTTTTTTGTTTACTGTCTTGACCTTTGGCCTGAATCCATGAAAGCGTGGCGTGTAGGCGAAAGAAATCTGCTTTTTAAAGTAATGCATAAATATTCAAAGGATATTTACAACAGTGCAGACTGTATAGGCGTAACCTCAAAGCCGTTTATTGAGTATCTTAATACGGTGAACGGGGTGTCTGAAAATAAAATAGTGTATATTCCTCAGCATTCGGAGGATATGAAATTAAAGCCTAAAGTGCACACTGAGGGCGAACCTTTTGTTTTTTCATTCGGAGGAAACATAGGCAGTGTTCAGAACGTTGAATGTATCATAGAGGCCGCATCTCTGCTTTCGGGCAGAAATGATATTAAAATTGAGATTTACGGTGACGGAAGTGAGCTTCAAAATTGCAAGGCTCTTTCAAAAAGGCTTCACACTGATGATATGATTACATTCTTCGGGAGAATTTCAAAAGAGGAGCTGTGGGAAAGGTACGAAAACACAGACGCTTTCCTTTTAACTCTTAAACCGCAAGGCGTTATTGGGCAAACAGTTCCCGCGAAGCTGCAGGAGTATATGTCCGGAAACAGACCTGTAATTGCTTCCATAGGCGGCGCGGCGGAGGAGATAATAAACGAATCCGGCTGCGGAATTTGTGTGCCTGCCGGTGACAGTGCGGCTTTGGCAAAGGCAATGGCGGATTTTGTATCCGATAACGAAAAGTATTCTGATTACGGAGCTTCGGGAAGAGAATTTTTTGAAAATAATTTTACCGGCAAATGCTTTATTGACGCGTTAACGGGAACTCTTAGCAGTATGGTAAGCGCTTCGGAGGAAAACAGATGAAGCTTCTTCAAATAAACTCTACCTGCGGCTTCGGCAGTACGGGAAGAATAGCTGCGGATATTTTAAATACCGTTAGGCAAAACGGCGACGATGGTATAATTTGCTACGGCAGAGGAGTTGCCCCAAGCGGTGTTCCGTCTTACAAAACGGGCAGTGAAACGCTTGTTAAAATTCACGGGGTACTCTCACGCATTACCGACCGCCAGGGATTTTATTCAACGAAAGCGACGAAGAAGTTAATACGCGAAATCGAAGAATATAATCCCGATATTATTCATCTTCATAATATTCACGGGTACTACCTTGACATAAGAGTTTTATTTGACTATTTAAAAAAATGCGGAAAACCTGTTGTGTGGACTTTGCATGACTGTTGGGCGTTTACGGGGCATTGCGCATATTTTACCGCATCAGGCTGTGAGAAATGGAAAACAGGATGCGGCAACTGCCCGTCGAAAAAAGAATATCCGCAAAGCTTAATTTTTGATAATTCCGAAAAGAATTATTCAGAGAAAAAAGAGCTTTTTACAGGGCTTGTCGATATGACGTTGATTACTCCGTCTGTTTGGCTTAAAGAGCTTGCGAAAAAATCTTTTTTGAGCGAATACCCAATAAAAGTTATAAATAACGGAATAAATACTGATGTTTTTAAGCCGACGGAAAGTGATTTACGCAAAAAATACAGCATTGAAAATAAAAAAATCTTTTTGGGTGTTGCAAGCGTTTGGGAAGAACGCAAAGGTCTTTCCGATTTAATTAAACTCGCGAGCCTTTTAAAAGAAGACGAAAAACTTGTTTTAATAGGGCTTACGGGTAAACAAATTTCCGAATTGCCGAACGGCATCATCGGAATAGAGCGTACCGAAAGCGCAGAAGAGCTTGCAGAAATTTACTCTGCGGCAGATGTCTTTCTCAACCCAACTTATGAGGACAATTACCCGACAACAAACCTTGAAGCCATTGCTTGCGGAACTCCCGTTGTAACCTATGAAACGGGCGGAAGTCCCGAGAGCTTAGTGAACGGCAGAGGAATTTCGGTGGCAGTAGGCGACGTTGAGGCTATGTATAAAGCGGCTCAAACTCTTGTAGGAGTAAAAACGGACAATCCGGGCGACTTTGACGCACGCAAAAAATATTCGGAATATATAGCGCTTTATAATAATTTGCTTGCTAAAAAATAAAAGGATAGGAGAGGTACAGTTTGTTTCTGTATCGAAAAATGAAATATGGAGAATTTTGACTATTTACCGAAACTTCACAGCTGTGAGATGTTGATTTTAAAAGAAGTTAAGAGGCTTTGTGAAGAAAACGGAATTAAATATTTTATTATAGCAGGTACTCTTTTGGGTGCGGTTCGACATGGCGGCTTTATTCCTTGGGATGACGACATGGACGTGGGAATGCTCCGTGAGGATTATGAAAAATTCATAAAGCTTGCAAAGACTGATTTAGGCAGTCAGTTTTTTCTTCAGACACCTGAAACAGACAGTGCCTACGGCTTGAATTTTGCAAAAATACGGCTTAAAGATACGGTTTTTGAAGAGGCTTCGGCTCCCAAAGATGCCGTAAAGGGAATATCGATTGATGTTTTCCCCTTTGACGCAGTTCCCGAAAGTGAAAACGAAAAGGCTCAGCATAAAAAAAGAACGCGTTTTTTAAGACGTCTTATTCTTGCAAAGCAGAATTATAAAGTATGCAGTAAAAAAGAATACGTAAAACGGTTGGTTTATTTTGGGCTTAAGGTTATTTTATTGTTCTATTCACGTGAAAAGCTTTGTGAAAAGTTGGATTTTGAATGCGAGAGGTATAACACAGTTAACAAAATGCCTGAAAAAATAGTTAATATTGGCGGAGCTTACGGTTACGACAAGGAAACAATTCGCCGTGAGTGGGTTGACAGCACCGTTGAGCTTCCTTTTGAAGATTTTACCGTTGCCGCTCCCTCAGGATATATACATTATCTTGAATACTTTTACGGGGACTACATGACTCCGCCCCCTGAAGATAAAAGATATAACCGTCACAGCGTAATAAATGTGGATTTCGGACCTTATGCTTAAGGGTTAAGGAGACTTATCTATGAAAAAAATCATTACATACGGCACCTTTGATTTGCTTCATTATGGGCATATAAATCTTTTAAGACGTGCAAAGGAATTGGGCGATTACTTAATAGTTGCCCTTTCAACAGACGAATTTAACTGGAACGAAAAACAGAAAAAATGTTATTTTTCATATGAGCAAAGAAAAAGGCTTCTGGAAGCCATAAGATATGTTGATTTGGTAATTCCCGAAGAAAATTGGGGGCAAAAGGTGAATGACGTTAAAGAATTTAAAGTTGACACCTTTGTTATGGGCGATGATTGGAAAGGTAAATTTGATTTTCTTAAAGAGCATTGCGAGGTAGTTTACCTTGAACGGACACCTGAAATTTCCACAACTCAAATCAAAAAAGATTTAGGAAAATAACGATGAAAAGAGTTTTGATTTTTGCACCCACTGCTCCCGCTACGGGTATAACTCAGTACATTCTCAACATTTTGAATGAGCTGAAAAGTGCAGATGCTAATGTGGACATTCTTTCTTTTCACAATGACCGTTTGAAAAAATGGACTGAGGAGAACAAAACGCAGTATTTTGAAATGGACATTTCAATGTACAAGCATCCGTTTTTATACAGACGTTTTTTGAAAGACGTGTTTTCAAAAGATTATGATACAGTTCATTTTAATATGTCTTCAATTTCAACGCTTACAATTTTTAAATATGCAAAAAGATGCGGCGCAAAAAAAATCATAATGCACTCACATAGTAGTTTTACTGATTTGGCTTCTAAACTTCGAAGAATTGTGTTCAGCAATTTACATAAATTTTTGCGCATTTTTGCAAATAGGTATTTTGACGTTAAATGCGCCTGTTCTGTTCCCGCGGCTGAATGGATGTACGGGAAAAAGGCAGCGCAATCGGCTTTAATACTTCACAATGCGGTTGATACGAAAAAGTTTGCATTCAACAAAGTGTATGCCGATGAAATGCGGGAAAAATACGGCATAACAACAAAGTTTCTCTTGGGTCACATAGGGCGATTTACGGTGCAAAAAAATCATACATTCATTATAGATATATTTTGCGAGCTTTGTAAAATCCGTAACGACTGTACGCTGATGCTTGTTGGAAACGGCGAATTCCTTGAAAATATAAAAAATAAAGTTAGAGAATTAAATTTAATTGAAAATGTGGTTTTTGTGGATTTTCAGGAAGACATATTTAAATATTACTCAGCAATGGATTTGTTTTTAATGCCTTCTCTTTTTGAGGGGCTTCCGATAACCCTTGTAGAGGCGCAGGCAAACGGGCTTCCTTCACTTGTTAGTGATGCAGTTACAAGGGAATGCGATTTAACAGGACTTGTGGAGTTCTTTCCACTGACCGAAAGTAATAGACAGTGGGCTGAAAGAATATGCGAAAAGCTTAAAATCGGTAGGAAAAATAGCATGGATACCGAAAAACAGCTTGAGCAAAGCGGATTTTCACTTTCGGGGCAGGCACAGGTTATATCAAAGTTATACTTTGAATAATAACGGGGGTTAAATATGAAAATTACAGAGAAGGCTAAAAACTCAATAGTTTTTTACTACAAAATAGCGCTTTTAGTTTTTCTTATTCCCACATTGCTCGTTCCGTGCGTAGCTTTTTCTTATAAGCTTATGTTCGTTATGCTGGGCGCAGGAGCTGTTTTGTTACTTTATGATTTATTTACAAAAAGAAAGTTCCTCAAAGCAAGGGGAATGTTTTGGCTGATAGGCTTCATGCTAATTTTTGCCGTTTCCGTTGTCTTAAATTATAAGACAGGACTTAATTTGAATGCGGCAAGCTGGGGGTACACTGTAATAGCTCTTCTTTTGCTTTACCCCGACTCCTTTGATAAAACAAAAGAGCGTTCACTTTTTGAACTTTCGGTATTAAACAACATTTTTATTGCTATGACCGCCGTTCTTTCAACGGTTTCAATAGGAATGTTTCTTTGCCTTTACCATAAAGAAGTTACTTTCGGAGATCAAAAATACGCAATGGGTTGGTCTCAAAACAGGCTTTTCGGGCTTTACAGCAATACTGGGTATATGATAACGGCGCTGGCTTTGGCAATCACGGTTTTGCAAATTGCCGTTACAAAGGCACGCGGTAAAAAGATAAGCTTTCTTTACGGATTTTTCATCGTTTACGCATCTGTGTTTAACTTTATGTCCATGTGCATGGAAAATGCAAAGGGTGCGTTTATCTCACTTTTCGCTTTTGCGTTTATTGCGGTAATGTTTTCTACGGCTAAGAAAATTTCCGACAGAAAGAATCTTTCAACCGTTAAATCGGCTTTGGCAGGCGCTTTAGCCGCTGTCCTCTCGGTTGCAATACTTTTCGGCGCAATTACTGTTTCACGAAAGGGAATTTCATATTTGCCGAGTATTTACCATTCTCTCGGCGGAGAATATTACCGTGAAGACGATCCTCAGGTTCCCGATGTTTTACCGGAAGAAAATGATGATGAAAAAATTGTCAGCGTTGAAATTGACCGTAACATTGACGAGAGCTACGGCTTTTTCACGGGGCGAACGGTTATTTGGAAATTCGGCTTGGAACAGTTTAAAGAAAAGCCCATTTTCGGTTACGGACCTCAGTCACACAGAGGTCATTTTATAGTTGACAATTATCTTCGCCATTTCCATAATCTTATAATTCAAATAATGGTAAGCGTTGGCACAGTCGGCTCTGTATTTATTTTCGCCTTCTTTATATGTATAGCAATTTATTTGCTTAAAAACATATTTAAATATATAAAAAAAGACGATAAATACTATTATGTATTTGTTATGCTGTTTGCAGTATTGGGTATGCTTGCGGTGAACAGTATGGCAGAGGTTACAATTCTGTTTATAACACGGTTTTCAATGTTTATTTTCTGGATGTACTTAGGATATATTCAGGTTTTTGCAGACGATGACAAAAAGCTGAAAACAGATTTGATTACGGAAAAAATTGATTTGTTTATTGCAAATATTTTAAATAAATTTACGGGAAAAGCCAAAAATGAGAAGTAAAAAAGTTTTAGTCAACTCAATATTCGGCATCGGCGGATATGCAATTTTAATGCTCAGTAATTTCATTACAAGGGCAGTTTTCGTTGCCGAGCTGGGACTTTCATTGGGCGGTGTTGACACAACCTTTAAAAATTTTCTGCAGGTTTTATCTTTAGCGGAGCTGGGGCTTAGCACAGGCCTTCTTTATAAGCTTTACAAGCCGATTGAAGAAAAAGACAATGCCGCAATAAAGCGAGTGCTGAATTTTTATAAGCAGGCTTATAAGGTAATTGCTTCTGTTTTTATGGGCGGCGCGCTTGTTTTGTCCTTTGCCGTCAATTTCGTTATTAAAGATACAGATAAACCGAAATGGTATATTTCCCTTCTCTTTATTCTTTATGCGGCAGACACGGTTGCATCTTATCTGTATGCCAACAGAAAGGCGTTAATTGTTGCCGACCAGAATAATTACGTTGTCAACAGAAATGACGCGTTCGTTTCAATTATTACGCTCATAAGCCAGGTGGTTCTTCTTAAAATTACCCACAGCTTTATGGTTTATGCGGTTGTGAAAATCGTTTGCAGACTTATAGGCGCAGTTTCAATAGGTTATCAGTTTAAAAAACGCTATCCTGAAATTGCCGCAGATAAATCAAAGGACACAATTACGGGCGAAGAGCGCAAATCATTGACTAAAAATATGGGCGCAATGCTCTGCCACCGAGTGGGCGGAGTCAGCGTTACCGCCACAGGCTCGGCAATTATTACTTATTTTATCGGCACAGCAGTTGCAGGTGTTTACGGCAACTATACACTGATTACAAATGCGCTGAATCAGCTTGTAACGCAGGTTTTTAACGGAATTACTGCAAGCTTCGGCAATATTATTACGGTTGAAACGAAAGAAACAATTTATAAACGGTTTAAACTTTTATATTTCTTTAATTATTTGATTTTTTCATTTTTTACGGTATCATTTGCAGTTTTGGTTCAGCCGTTTATGCGCCTTTGGATGCAAGGCAAAGAGGGAAGTATGTTCCCGACGACTACTCTTCTGTTGCTCGTAACATATTTTTATGTTTACGGTATGCGCCGTGTTGTTCTTATGGCAAAGGACAGCGCAGGGCTTTACAGGCAGGACTGCGGATTTGCAATTTTAGAGGCAGTAATAAATATTGTCCTTTCAATATTTTTGGCATGGAAATTTAAGTCGATTAACGGCGTTATTGCGGCTAACGTTTTGAGTATGCTCATAATCCCTATGTGGACTCAGCCATACCTTGTTTACAAGCACGTTCTAAAACACAAATTAGCACCGTATTATTTGACCTACATTTTATATGCAGGAATTACGGCAATTTCTTTGTCGGCAACTTGGTTTTTGGCAGAAAAAGCAACATCGTTTACAGATAATCTTTTGCTGGAGCTTATTATCAGGGCGGTTATCTGCGCGGTTGTTCCGAATCTTATAAATCTTATATTGTTTATAAGAACAAGCGAAATGAAGGATTTAATTACGCTTCTTTTAGGGGTTTTAAAGAAAAAAACGGCAATTAAAGGCGGTAAAGAGAATGCTTGATAAAAATTTAATTAAGAATAAACGCCTTTTTCTGCTTGATATGGACGGTACAATTTACGAAGGGGCAAGGTTATTCCCCTTTGTAAATGAATTTCTTGAATGTATTGAAAAGAGCGGCGGAAGATACATTTTTATAACGAACAATTCGTCACGCTCAGTAAAGGATTATGTTGTAAAGCTTTCAAATATGGGCGTTAAGGTTACAGAGGATAACTTTTTCACTTCTTCCCAGGCAACGGCTCTTTACCTTAACGAGCATCATAAAAATAAAAAGATTTATTGTATGGGCACCCGCTCAATGATAGCGGAAATGGAAAAAATGGGTGTTTCTGTGACGAACAGTACAAAAGATGCCGAGTGCATTGCCGTGGGCTATGACACAGAGCTTACATATCAAAAGCTCATTGACGTATCATTCCTTTTGCAGACGAAAAAAGACATTCCGTACATTGCCACCAATCCCGACAGAGGCTGCCCCACGGAATTCGGTTTAGTACCCGACTGCTTTGCGATTTGCGAAGCAATAAATTACGCCGCAAAACGCAGGCCTTTGTACATTGGCAAGCCGGATAAATTTATGATTGAATATGCAGTCAAAATGAGCGGATTTACAAAAGAAGAAACGGTTGTAGTCGGCGACAGGCTGTATACTGACATAGCGTCAGGAGTGAATGCAGGAGTTGATACGATTTGTGTTTTAAGCGGTGAAAGCACTCAAAAGGATATTGACGAGAGCACCGTGAAGCCGACTTTTGTTTTTGAAGATATTAAAGAAATATACGGTATTTTACAGGAGAAGAATTATGGAGTATGATGCATTTGATGCAGGAATAGAGCTTGGAGGGCTTCGCAACAGAGACGATATTCGTTTGCTTGTTTGCTATTTGCTTAAATCCGTGGATTCCCCAATGACACGCCAAATGCTCAATGAAGCAATGCAGGAGGACGGGCTTGCAAATTATTTTGAGGTCGGTCAAGCTATTGAAGAGCTTTTAAAAACGGCTAATATTACTGCCGACATAGTAGGTGAGGATGAGGTTATTTCCGTAACTCAAAAGGGCAGAGAGGCGGCTGAAATGTTGGAGACGAGCCTGCCGAAAACCGTTCGTGAAAAAGCGGTCAATTCCGCTATCCGTCTTATTACAAAGGCGCGAGTCGAAAGGGAAAATAAAATAGAAGTTACCAAAGAGGAAAACGGCGGTTACACAATAACGTTTACCTTATTTGATAAAAATACACAGTTTATGAAGCTTTCGGTCTATGTGTGCGATAGCTTACAGCTTGAGCAGGTAAAGCAAAATTTCATAAACGACCCCGTAAAGGTTTATTCGACAATAATAACGTCGCTTACGGTTTGAACTGAACTAATTAAGGAGTGAAAATATAAATGGCAAAGGAACTTGAAAAACAGTATAACCCTAAAAACGTTGAAGAACGCATTTACAAAACATGGGTTGAAAACAAATATTTCCATGCAAAGCGTGAAGAGGGAAAGCAGACTTATACAATAGTTATTCCGCCCCCGAATATTACAGGTCAGCTTCACATGGGTCATGCCCTTGACAATACTTTGCAGGATATACTTATAAGATATCACAGAATGGCAGGCTATGACACCCTTTGGCTTCCCGGTACTGACCACGCATCTATTGCAACTGAGGCGAAAATCGTTGAAGCTATGCGCAAAGAGGGGATTACAAAGGAAGCAATCGGCAGAGAAAAATTCCTTGAGCGTGCATGGGATTGGAAAGCTCAGTATGGCGGAAGAATTATTGAGCAGCTCAAGAAAATGGGCTCTTCCTGCGATTGGGACAGAGAGCGTTTTACTCTTGACGAGGGTTGCTCAAATGCAGTAAAAGACGTTTTTGTACGCCTTTATGAGAAAGATTTGATTTACCGCGGTAACAGAATGGTTAACTGGTGCCCCCATTGCAACACCTCAATTTCAGATGCTGAGGTTGAATATGAGGAAAAGGATTCAAATTTCTGGCATCTTCTTTATACGGTTAAAGAAACGGGCGAAAAGCTGGAGCTTGCAACAACAAGACCTGAGACTATGCTTGGAGATACTGCCGTTGCAATTAACCCAGATGACCCAAGGTATGCTCACCTTCACGGCTGCCACGTAATTTTGCCGTTACTCAACAAAGAAATCCCCATTGTTTGCGACGAGCATGCCGATATGACAAAGGGTACGGGTGTTGTTAAAATCACACCTGCTCATGACCCCAATGACTTTGAGGTAGGGCTTCGTCATAATCTTCCGATTGTTCGCACGTTTACTTATGACGGCTTCCTTACAGGCGCTAAGGAAAAGGCAGAAGCAGATGAACTGCGTGCGTCAGGCAAGGCAACACAGAATGAGCCTGAGGTACTCGACTGCGGTAAATATGCAGGCATGAGCACAATAGAGGCACGGAAGGCAATACTTCACGATCTTGAAGAAGGCGGATACATTAAGGAAATTGAACCGATCAAGCATGAGGTTGGCACTTGCTACAGATGCCACACAAGCATTGAACCGATGGTTTCAAAGCAGTGGTTCGTAAGAATGGAGCCTTTGGCAAAACCTGCAATTGAATCTGTTGAAAAGGGCGAAATTAAGTTTATTCCTGAACGCTTTACAAAGAATTATATGAGCTGGATGCGCGGTACGAGGGACTGGTGCATTTCACGTCAGCTTTGGTGGGGTCACAGAATCCCTGCATGGTACTGTGATGACTGCGGTGAAACAGTTGTTTCAAAGACAGATGTTGCCGTTTGCCCGAAATGCGGTTCAACACATTTACAGCAAGACCCCGACACCCTTGACACCTGGTTCTCCTCAGCTCTTTGGCCGTTCTCAACCCTTGGCTGGCCTGAAGAAACAGAAGATTTAAAGCATTATTACCCGACAAATACACTCGTAACGGGTTACGATATTATAGGCTTCTGGGTTTCAAGAATGATTTTCTCCGCTCTTGAATACACAGGCAAAGCACCCTTTGACACAGTTCTTATTCACGGTCTTGTTCGTGACGCTTTGGGCAGAAAAATGTCAAAATCCCTCGGCAACGGCATTGACCCCCTTGAAATTATTGACAAATTCGGCGCCGATGCACTACGGTTTACTCTTGCTACGGGTAACAGCCCCGGAAATGATATGAGATTTTCCGATGAAAAGGTGGAGGCAAGCCGTAACTTTGCAAATAAGATTTGGAATGCTGCAAGATTTATTCTCATGAATCTCAGTGAAAACGAGCCTGCACCGTATATTCCGGAAGAATTAGCTATTGAAGATAAATGGATACTTTCTCAGTACAATGACCTTATAAAAGCGGTTACAGAGTCCCTTGAAAAGTACGAGTTGGGTCTTGCCGTTCAAAAACTTTACGATTTCATTTGGGACGTATTCTGCGATTGGTACATTGAGCTGGCAAAAATCCGCCTTAACGGGAACGATGAAAAAGCAAAGGCGACGGCAAAAGCAGTTCTCGTTTTCGTAATGAGCAACACCTTAAAGCTTCTTCACCCGTTTATGCCGTTTATAACTGAAGAAATTTGGCAGACTCTTCCCCACAGTGGCGACTCAATTATGATTTCTGAGTGGCCGACATATTCAGATAAACTCAATTTCAAGTCCGATGAAACGGAAATGGAAAGAGTTATGACGGCAATCAAGGCAGTTCGTAACAGAAGAAACGAAATGAACGTTGCTCCGTCAAAGAAAGCAAAGGTTATTATTGACACCGCATTTGCCGATACCTTTAAAAACGGCGCTGATTTCTTTATTCGTCTTGCATCTGCAAGTGAGGTGGACATAATTCCCAATTATGAAGATGACGGCGCAGTAACGATAATTACTGCCGATGCAAAGATTTACATTCCGATGGATGAACTTGTAGACTTTAAGGCAGAGCTTGAGCGGCTAAATAAAGAAAAAGCGGCTGTTCAAAAGGATATTGACTTTGTTTCAAATAAACTCAATAATCAGAATTTCGTTGCAAAAGCTCCTGCAAAGCTTGTTGAAGAGCAGAAGGAGAAGCTCCAAAAATATACTGAACAAATGAGTATGATAGACGAAGCAATAGCCAAAATCGCTAATAAATAAACTATAAAAACAAATTGAAATTTGAATGGTGTGAGACGATATGGCGGCGTTTGAAGATGTAATGGAATTGGATATTCAATCATTTTTCAGATATATCGAAACCATTCGTTACGGTTATCAGGATAAATCAGGGCACCTTCATTTTACAGATGATGAAGATTTCACAGTTCGTGATTATGCCTTTTCATCTCCGGAAGATGTGGTGGAAAATAACTGCGGCTGGTGCTGGGACTTGGCAGAGCTCATCAAAGTCTATTGTGCAAGACACGATTTGCCATGTCGGTCTTGGTTCATGGAGTATCTGTCTGACGAACTGCACCAAACGCATACCCAAGTGTTTTTACTTTTTCAGGGAAAATGGTGTCCTGCTCCTGACAATTCCTTGGGACTTCAACTTGGAACTCCCTGCTTTGATGAATTATCCCAATGCGTTAGTTGGTTTACGGATTTTTTCACAGATTACCTAAAGTCAGTTCTAAAGGACAAGTTTGACGAGTCAAATTTGCTCGTCAAAGAATATACCCGCACATTTTCCCCGGGTATTACTGATGAAGAATACCTTTTGCAGATACGGCAATGATAAGTTAAATTCTTGTTTATCAGCAAATAAAAACCACGAACATTTTTGTTCGTGGTTTTTATTCATTATATTATTTATGTATAAACTTTCTGTTCTACTTTTATATACAAATATGTTTATTATTATACGTTTGCGGTTTCTTTTTCGTTTTCCGCGGCAAACTCGGCATTTACATTGTTTTTGCCTTTGTGCCAATAGGGCTTGATTCTAAGGAAAATGTAAGCGGCAACGGCACCCACGGTATTAAAAATAATATCTTCCATGGTGTCAATAATTGCATAGCGTGCATTGTAAACCTCTTCGGCTGTGTTGTAAAGAACCGAGCCGTCTGTAATCTCCTTAAGCCTCGGTGCAAAACTTGTGGGGTCTAAAATCCAGGGCTTTGCAAGACCGGGGTTATTGTATTTTTCTGCTGCCCACATTGCTAACGACTGTGACCAATGCTGTGAGTCGCCGCCGGCAACCTGGTCAAATGTGAACTCGAAAAGCTCCCAGCCTGTGCCGACAATAAACGAAAATCCAAAAGCGGCAAGTAAAATAACTCCAACGTCAGTCTGCTTTCTGTCTCTTTTCTGCATAGCGGTGCAGATTTCATAGCCCATAATAACTGCATAAGCGCCCAAAGCGGCGTGCATTATGTAGTCGTAAGAGTTAACACTGTAATAGAAATTGATGTAAGCTCCGCCGAAAGATGCAAGCCACAAAAGAAGAATTAAGCCGTCCTGAAAATGCGGCGGAATGTAATGGGGCCACTTTTTCTTAGAAAAGAGCATGCATATTTCCCAGGCAAACATACCTGCAAGGTTTGCAAAGGTCTGCAAAACCTGCTGAATATTTACGGTATCTTCAAGACCAAAGCCGAATCTGCCTAAACCGAAGGCGGCATCTACCATAGCGAAAATCATGGTTGCACGAAGCACCCACCAGTATACGAGCTCCCACTTTTTAGGTTTGGAAGCTATTGTTTTGAAATATTCTTTCATAATTTATATCCTCCTCGTTAAAACATATAATATCATATAATATTTTATTTGTCTATAGTAAAAATTTAAACAATTTCAGGATTTATTTTGAAATAAAAATATAAAAGAACAGCATTTGTTAAACTGCTGTTCTTTCAAAAATTTGTATTTTATTTTATAGTGCCGTCAGGATTGAAAACAGGCAGTTTTTCGAGATATATAAGGTCGTCACGGTCTGCTGCAGTATCTTCTGCCAAAACGCAAAGTTTACCGCAAACTATGCCGCCCGCTTCCGTTACAAGCTTTTCAAGCCCGTTAATTGATTCACCTGTTGTAACAACGTCGTCAACAAGAAGAATTTTTTTACCTTTCATAAGTGCGGCGTCGGCGGTGTCTAAATAAAGCTTCTGCTCGCCCTTAGTGGTAATTGAATTTACCGTTACCTCGAACACTCCGGACATATATGCCTTCGGTTTTTTTCTTGCAACAAAATACTTTTCGTTACCATGAATCCTTGCCATTTCATGAGCAAGAGGAATACCTTTTGCCTCTGCGGTTATTATGTAATCGTATTCGGGAGCAACGTCGAGCATAGCTTTAGCACACGCAGTTGTAAGCTCAGGGTCACCGAAAACAATAAAGCCTGCAATGTAAAGGTCGTCTGTAACGGGGCAGAGCGTAAGGTCGCGTTCTACTCCTGCAACGGTCAGATGATAAGTCATTTGTTTTCACCTCAAAAATAGTACTGCTATAAAAAATACTGCGGCGGAAAATTCCGCCGCATAAAGTTTAATTTGCCAATGCTCTTGACAGCCAGATTTCGGCAATGTCCATAGCGGCATAAAGACCTTTCTTTTCACTTGTCTTTACAATGCGTTCTCTTGCGCTGACGTCTGGGTCAGTGTTCAGAAGCTGAATTGAAACCTTTGACGCAACCTGAAGGTCACCAACCTGTTTAGTACCTGTAATTTGCATCATAATAACGTAATTTTCCGACGGATCGCCGTAGTAAATAGTGTTACCGTTTCTTACAAGAGGTCTGCCTTTATAAGTGAGAAATTTTTCTGCCATGAAAACACCTCGTCTTTACTTTTTTGCTGATTTCAGGTATTCCTTAACAAGATCCTGCAAAAGCTCGTCTCTGTCAAGGCGGCGGATAAGACTTCTTGCGTTGTTGTGCGTTGTAATGTAAGTCGGGTCTTCGGAAAGAATGTAACCTACAATTTGGTTGATGGGATTGTAGCCTTTTTCAACCAATGCATCATAAACAGCGACAAGAGTTTGCCTGGTGGCTTCCTCACGGTCATCCTTTAAGGAAAATTGAATGGTTTTGTTAGGGTCAAGCATTAGCGCCACCTCCTGAAAAAATATTTGCGTAAACCTTACACTATATTATACACTGCTTAATTATAAATTACAAGCACAAAAATCATTTATATTTATTGTTTAAGCGCAATTCCTATATTTTGAAGCTTTTCAATAATTCCGTTAACAACCTCCATTACTTCCTCACGGGTCAAAGTTTTCTCAGGATGTGAGAATGTAAGACGGGTTGTTATGGATTTACCTGCTTCGTCAGAATATGTGTCAATTACCTGAACGTTTTTGATAAGACTGCACTTTGCCTCTTTAATTGCGTTGCCTATGGGCTCAAAAATATCGGAAACAAAGGAAACGTCAATGTCAATTCCCGGGAATTTTGACGGCTCGTCATAAACAATAGGAGCAGACTCAATTTCAGCAAATGCAGAAACGTCAATTTCAGCAAAACAAATGCTTGCTTTCTTGTCTATTTTCTTGGAAACAGACGGGAAAACAATTCCCATTTTGCCTAAAAGTACACCATCACAGTATATTTCATTAAGATTTCTCGGATGCTCGTAATTGTGCGAGGCCTCTGCCGTCTTGAATGAAAGCTCACGGTGCTTAATATCGGAAGCGAGCACGCAGAGCATATCACGAAGCTCAAGGTAAATGGTTTCAATATTCTTCGTCTTGCTGTAAAGAGTAATGCAAAGCTTTTTGTGCTCGTCGCAAAGCCCGTCGTCTTTGAGCCCGTTTACCGTTCTGCCGATTTCAAATACGCCGAAATCGGGCGCAAAGCCAACGTTTGAACGAACCTGAACAAGCTGTGTGGGAACGATTGAACGGCGAATAGTCTCAATATTCGGGTTAGTAGCATTGACAAGCTTAATGTTGTCCTCAATTTCAATTCCCAAAGCCTTGTATTCGTCGTAATATGCCCAGATGTAAGAATGAAGCTCATGGAGGGAATAACGTTTAACGAGAATATCCTTTATTTTGTCCTCAACGGTTTTTTCCTCATAAGGACGAACGGGATAAAGGGGAGAAAGGCTTGTGTGAACGTCAAAATTATCGTACCCGTAAATTCTCGTGATTTCTTCAATAATATCGGCCTTAATTGTAACGTCTTTAGTAGCTCGCCAAGAAGGAACGGTAACGCTAAAATTGTCGCCGCTAAGCGTTACTGTAAATCCGAGGGATTCAAGAGTTTTGACGATAGTGTCATTGCTGATTTCAATGCCTGTGTATTTGTCAACAAATGCTTTGTCGAAGTCAAGGGTTACCTTGTCATAACGGAAAGCATACTCGTCAGTAAGTGAAGAAACAACCTTTGCGCCTTTGTCAACAGATGTTAAAAGCTGAACAAATCTTGCAATAGCAGGAACAGTCATTTCGGGGTCAAGGCACTTTTCATAGCGCATTGAAGCATCTGTTCTGTGTGCAAGGCGAACGGTGGATTTACGGATTGAAACCGCGTCGAATGTTGCAGATTCAAGGGTAAGCGTTGTTGTATCGTCAACAATTTCAGAATCAAGACCGCCCATAATACCTGCAATGGCAACGGGAGTGTTGTCGTTGCAAATCATAAGTGTATTTTCATCAATATTTCTGTTTACGCCGTCAAGAGTTTGGAATACAAAAGGCTCAGAAAAACGCTTAATTCTGATTTTTTCTACCTTGCGTGAGTCAAAGGCGTGCATGGGCTGGCCCATTTCAAGCATAAGGTAGTTTGTAAGGTCGGCAAGGAAGTTAATAGCTCTCATTCCGCAGTAGAAAAGGCGGATTCGCATATTAACAGGACTTACCGAAACATTGATATTTTCAACCTGCAAGCATGAATAACGCTGGCAGAGGGGGTCTTCAATTTTCATATCCACTTTGGGAAGTGAATCGTATGCCGAAAGGTCAACGGCAGGAATCGGCTTTAAGGGTCTGCCTGCAAGAGCCGCAAATTCACGGGCAATGCCGTAATGCCCCCAAAGGTCAGGGCGGTTTGTGAGAGATTTGTTGTCAACTTCAAACACAATATCGTCAATCTGGTAAGCCTCTTTAATGTCAGTACCGTTCGGGATATCATCGGTGATTTCCATAATGCCTGAATGGTCGTCTGAAATGCCGATTTCTTTTTCGGAACAGCACATACCGTATGAAATAAATCCGGCAAGGGGGCGGGGTGTAATTTCAATTTCGCCAAGCTTTGCCCCTACCTTTGCAAATGCCGTTTTCATGCCGACACGCACATTGGGAGCACCGCAAACAACGTCTGTAAGTTGGGGGTCACCTGCATCAACTTTCAAAAGATGAAGCTTTTTTGATTCAGGATGGGGCTCAACGGATTTAATCTCAGCGACCACAACGCCCGAAATGTCTGAGCCTTTCATAAAGATTTCATTTTCAACCTCTGCCGTAGAAAGAGAGAAGCGGTGAATAAGGTCAAGACGGTCAAGCCCTGTTAAATCTACGAAATCTGCAATCCAATTCATTGATAAAAACATATTATTTCTCTCCTTTCTTATTCATCATCGGTAAACTGAGAAAGACTTTTAAGGCTTCCCGAGTTTAAATCACGAATATCTTTAACACCGTATTTCATCATGGCAAGGCGTGTAAGACCGAGTCCGAAAGCAAAGCCTGTGTATTCTTCGGGGTCAATTCCGCCCGCTTTTAGTACCTCAGGGTGAATCATGCCGCAGGGGCAAAGTTCAAGCCAGCCTGAGTGCTTGCATGAAGGGCAACCCTCGCCGCCGCAGATAAGACAGCTTATGTCAAGCTCAAAGCCAGGTTCAACGAAGGGGAAAAATCCGGGGCGAAGTCTTACCTTAATGTCTTTTCTGAAAACCTCTGAAAGCATAGTTTTCATAAAGTAAATAAGATTTGAAATTGAAATATCCTTGTCAACCATAACGCCTTCCATTTGGAAGAAGGTGTTTTCGTGGCAGGCGTCGGTAGCCTCGTTTCTGAAGCAGCGACCAGGGAAAATTGCTTTAATCGGCAAACCGTCGTTGATAAGCGAATCTCTGTACTTCTTGTAAATCGCATTTTGCGCCGCAGAGGTGTGAGATTTGAGCAACTGTCCGTTTTCAAGATAATAGGTATCCTGCATATCACGGGCAGGGTGATGCTTCGGAATGTTGAGCGCTTCAAAGCATTCGTAGTCGGTTACGATTTCGCTGTAATTCTCAACGGCAAAGCCCATGGACTTAAAAACATTCTCACATTCACGCTGAACGAGTGTAATTGGGTGGTAAGAGCCGCGGGATAAATCAGACGGTGCCGAAACATCGAAGATCGGCATACTGTCAATTTCTCTTTGCATCTCTTTTTCTTTAATTTCTTTTGACTTTTCTGTAATTTTTTCTTCAATAAACGCGCGAACGTCATTTGCAAGCTGACCCATTACAGGTCTTTCTTCAGCGGAAAGCTTGCCCATCATTTTAAGAATAGAGGTAAGCTCGCCTTTCTTGCCGAGAACGGCAACTCTGAAGCTTTCAATTTGTTCGGGACTTGTAAGCCCGTCAAGCTCTGCTTCCGCTTGTTTGCGGATAGCTTCAAGTTTTTCTTTCAATTTCTCTCTTCCTTTCAAATATTTGTATTAAAGTAAGTTTTGCGTTAAAGTAAACGAGATTTAAATTGACAAGAGTGATTTGCGAGAGATTTTGCGTTGGAAAAAGGCGCAAAATCGAAAGAATACTTTGTGTATTGTAAGATTTTGCAACGCGTTTACAGCGGAAAAGGTCCGCAAAGCACCGCAGTCACATTTAATTAGAGTTTACTCAATAAAAAAACCCATATGTCAAAAGACATATGGGACGAAATAACCGTGGTACCACCCAATTTTTTGCGCGAAGCAAACACTCCTGTACTCTGTAACGTGAGTAAACCGTTGCTACCTACTTTTATTTCAACAGCACCGCTCCGAAGTGAATTTCAACTGCTTATTAGTTTACCGTGCTCCCAGCCTATGACACGGCTCTCTTGAAAACCGTTGCAAAACAGTTTACTGTCTTCATCAATGCGTTTAATATATCGAGAAAAGTATATCAAATTTCATTTTTAAAGTCAAGGAGATTTTTCTATTATAATTTCAATTTGATTGTATGCGTCAACAGCGGCGGATATTTCACCTATTGAATTAACCTCGCACCAATTTTCTGAACTGTCGGAAGCGAATTCGTAAGCATTTTCGGCACTAATCCATGCAAGATCAGTTATAAATTCTATATATACATATTCCTTGGTAAGGTAGCACGGTATATCAAATTTAGCTACTTTATATTTTAGCTTATTTCCACATTCCTTTTCGACGGAATATCCATACCAACTATCGCAAATCTTAAGGCTTTCCGTATCTGAGCAAGTAATAATATTAGCATTATCCGAGCAGTGGGTATACCATTCCAAAATATAATAGCTCCAGTCGTAATTTGAATCAATAATCAAAATATCCTCCATTGGAATTTCAGATATGGGGCGTGGAGTATCGCTTTGTGCAATAATAATGGCATTGAAATTTGTATTTGTTTTTACGGTCATTTCTGCTTGCTCGTCAAAAGAGCCAAAGTTAGGCAAAGTAAGCAGAATTGTGGCGGCAATAAAAAACCACATTATTTTTTGTGTCTTGAAGACTCTTTTTGCAAATTGTTTTGTCCGTAAACCGTAGGTGGGATTTTTAAGCATCTCAACGCTTATTGTTACAAGAATTAGCAGAACAAAGATTACTGCATAAAAGGCGATAGATAAATATGTAAGATACGGGGCAACTGTAATTCCGCCTACTTGCCAAAAAGCAGAAAGGCAGTCAAAATCACCTGTCAGCAGACAAGCGAGTTTTAAAACAATGCGTGAACACAGCTCGTTAAAATTAAATTCTACAATTACAAATAAAAAGTAGAAACAATACAGAATAACAAAATCAATTATAGCGACAGAACAGACTAATTGACTGTTGATCCGTTTGCCGATAACGGAAAGACCGATTACATACATTAAAGACATTGCCTCGGCAATTCCTAATCCCATTGTAGAATCGTTACCATTGGCAAAGATAATTATTAGCCAAAAGCACATAAAAACAAATGCAGACGA